>CACHVY010000001.1 GCA_902583455.1 uncultured Pelagibacteraceae bacterium
GACTCGTTTGAGATAAACAAAATCATAGCTTCAATACTACTCGTAGCACTATTAATAATTGGTATTAGTAAAATTTCAAACATCATATTTAAAGTTGATAAATTAGATAGTTCTGCCTATAAAGTAGATCTTCCTGATGATGGTACCAAACAAATAAGTGGGGAGAACACCATTAAAACTGATGAAAAAGTCGATATCTCGGCTCTTATGGCGTTAGGTGATATCGCGCATGGCGAAAAGGTTTTTAAAAAATGTTCAGCTTGTCATTCAATTGAGGCCGGTGGAGGCAATAAAATCGGACCAGCATTATATAATGTGGTAGGTAGAAAAATTGCAGCTGTAGAAGATTATAAATATTCGAAAGCATTAGTCGAATACGAAAAAAATTGGTCTTTTGAAGAGCTTAATGGTTTTTTAATAAAACCCCAAAAATGGATCAAAGGCACAAAAATGGCTTACGCAGGATTAAGGAAAGAAAAAGATAGGGCCTCAGTTATTTTATATCTCAATAAATATTCAGATAATCCACTACCTCTACCTTAATTTTCCAAAACAGTATAATAATATACTTTTTTGAACGTGAACTCTATTCGAAGCTTGTTGCCAAACGCAAGATCTATTACCTAAAAAAATTTCATCTGTAACTTCATTACCACGAGGTAAGCAATGTAAAAAAATACAATCTCTTTTTGCATAGCTAAATAATTTCTTGTCAATTTTAAATTTTCTAAATTTTTTTAATTTGTTTTTTTTGTTAACTTTATCATTAAGAGATATAACCTTATCAGTAAATATTACATCAGCATTTAAGGCTGCTTTTTTAGGATCTTCATAAATATAAATTTTTTTCTTATTTTTTTTAACCCAATTTAAAACATCTAAATTTGGTTTAAACTTTTTAGGACAGCCTATTCGCAACTTAAATGAAAATTTTACAGAGGCTGCAATTAAACTATTTAAAACATTATTTGAATCTCCAATCCAGCAGATATCTAAATTTGAAATAGATTTTTTTTTAATTTCTTCAACCGTGAAGATATCTGATAGTACTTGTGTTGGATGAGACGATGGGCTTAAACCATTAATTACTGGTATTGATAAATATTTTTTAAAATTTTCCACTTTTTTATCATCATCAGTTCTAAGCATAAATCCATCACCATAGGTAGACAAAATTTTAGCTGTATCTGCTATACTTTCTCCCCCTTGTCCAAGATGTAGTTCGTTTGATCTTAAAGTAATTGTGCCACCACCCAATTGTTTTATTGCTAAATAAAAACTTAGTCGAGTTCTTAAACTCGGTTTTTCAAACATCTGTACTAATATTTTACCTTTGAGAGGAGATCCTTTGTCGACTTCCAATGTATTTAATGACTTTCTTAAATTTTTTCTTTTTTTAGCGTCCAAGATAATTTTTCTAAGATCTTTGGTTTTGATATCTTTTAAATTTATAAAATGATTCATCTTACTTAAGATCATTACAAACTTTGGAGATGATTTTTACTGCAACGTCTATTTCTTTTTTTTTGACATTTAAAGGGGGTAATATTCGAATAACATTCTCAGCAGCACGAATAGTTAATAATCTATAGTCCATTAGTTTTTTTATAAATAAATTTGGGTTATTATGAAGTTGAATACCAATCAATAGTCCTCTTCCTCTTATTTCTTTTATAATATCTGGGTGTTTAGATTTAATTTTATTTAATTTTTCTAAAAAATATTTAGACAATTTTTTTATGTTATTTAAAAAACTTTTTTTTGAAACTATATCCATAACTGTATTGCCAACAGTCATAGCCAAAGGATTTCCTCCGAAGGTTGAGCCATGAGAACCAGCCGTCATGCCTGATGCAACTTTTTTGTTCATTAAAACTGCTCCAATTGGAAATCCTCCTCCAATTCCTTTAGCAATTGGAACAATATCTGGTTTCACCTTGGATTTTTCAAACGCAAAAAAATCTCCAGATCTTGCAATGCCGCATTGTACTTCGTCTAAAATCAACAATATATTTTTTTTGTTACACAAATGTCTTAGTTCTTTCAAACACCAATCAGGTATTACTTTAATCCCGCCTTCCCCCATGATTGTTTCAACCATGATTGCAGCGGTGTTTTTATTTATCTTTTTTTTTAAAGAGTCATGATTTCCAAAATTAAAATGGTCAAATCCTGGTATTTTGGGGCCAAATCCTTCTGTCATTTTTTTTGATCCACTAGCAAAAATTGCAGCCAGTGTTCTTCCATGAAATGAATTCTTAACACACAAAATTCTGTTTTTATTTGGTTTTCCTATTGAATAAAAGTATCTTCTCGCAACTTTAACCGCAGCCTCTGTTGCCTCAGTTCCGCTATTTTGAAACATAACAAAATCAGCAAAAGTTTTATTACATAGTTTTTTTGCGAGTTTTTCACCCTCTGGAATTTGAAATGCATTAGAAACATGCCATAGTTTTCGGGATTGATTTTTTATGGTTTTTACAAGTTTTGGATGTGAATGACCCAAAGAATTTACTGCAATACCTTGGACAAAGTCTAGATACTTTTTGTTTTCAGAAGAAAATAAGTAACTTCCCTTTCCAAATTTAAAAGAAATTTTTTTTCTATTATAGTTTTTTGCCAAATAGCTCATGTCTTTATTTTATATCCTATTTTATACAAATAATAAGCAGTCCACCACAAAAGTAAATTTAGAATTAATAAGTAAATTACCCCAAACGTTGTGGATCCATCACTTATACCAATCATCGAAAACCTCAAACCATCTATCATATGAAAAAAGGGATTATAAAAACTCATTTCTTTTAGTAATTCTGGAAGTCTATCAATTGAATAAAATGTTCCTGATAAAAAAGATAAAGGCACTATTACAAAATTAGTGACGGTGGCCATGTTGTCGTATCTATCGGCCCATAAGCCAGCTATAAAACCCAAAGATCCCATAAAAAATGAAGAAAATAATAAGTAAATTATGAAATAGTAATAATTTAAAACTGTTATATCTACAAAAAGATTAAAACAAACAATTGATACAAAGCAAATTATAAAAGCTCTTGTAACTGAGGCAAAAATGATTGCTAAGGTAACTTCTCCTGCAGACAATGGGCTTCCAATTAAATCAATTATATTTCCCATCATTTTACCTCCTAATATTGAGGATGATGAGTGGGAAAAAGATTGTTGAATTACTTGCATAGAGATTAGTCCAGGAGCTAAAAACTCAATAAAAGGTAAACCTAAAACTTCGCCTCTAACTTCTCCTAAAGCAATCGATATTACAATCAAAAATAGAATTCCTGTTAACATTGGGCCTAATATTGTTTGCCCTGACACAATTAAAAATCGTAAAGTTTCTTTTTTATATAAAGAACAAAAACCTATCCAATTTATTAATCCAAATCTTCTTTTTCCAATTTTGTATTTATTATTCAATTCAACCATAAATATAATTCTTAATAATTTAAAAAAACTGTTAGGAAATAAAATAATCTGCTTGTTAAAAAATTAAATATATTTATGCTATATATTGTATTTAATAAAAATTAAATAACAAAATATAGTTTATGAGTTGGACAGATGAAAAAGTCGCTAAATTAAAGGAGCTTTGGGGCAAGGGCAACACCGCAAGCCAAATAGCTGAAATATTAGGTGGAGTAAGTAGAAATGCTGTAATTGGAAAAGCTCATAGACTGAATCTGTCTGGTAAAATTATTGCAAAAAAAGGATCTCACAAACAAATAATAGATAAGTCAAAAAATTTAAATGTTAGAAAAGCACGTAAAGGAAGGTTTAAATCTTTAATAATTGAAAAGGATTTTGAACCAGAAAACCCAAAACAACTTGAGGAGCTTGATGACAATACGTGTAAATGGCCAATTGGCCACCCAAATGAAAAAGGTTTTTATTTTTGTGGCAGAACCTCATTAAAAGATTTTTCATATTGCCGCCTTCATTTACTCTACGCGTTTCAGCCGAAAAATAAAAAAGAAGAAGTTGTCGATAAAGATAGCGAAGTTCCAAAATTTATACAAAAGAAAATCAAGTCAGCTTAACAGTTTTTTTTTAGCAGCAATAAATTCTTTTTTAGTGATCGATCCATCTTCATAAAGACTTTTTAATTTTCTTAATTCACTAGAAATATTTTTTGAAAATCTAGATTTATTTTTAAGTTTTTCTTTGTTATTAATTTTTTTTGCTTCCACTCCCCTGTTAATTCCTAATACAGCTAAATATAAAACAAAAAATAATATCAGTCCAACAACAATGTAAATAATCCAAGCTATCATAATTTAAATTTTCTATTTTTTTTTTGCATACTCTCCAGTTTCTTTCCACATATAACAATATTTTTCTACTTCATTTTCAAAATCTAGTTCAAATTTTTTGCCGATATCTAAGTTTGTTTTATACTGTCCTGAGGGAATATTATCATAATAGAGTAGTTTTATTTGGTCTTTAGTTATTAGAGGTTTTGGTAAAATTTGAAAAAAAGATGCCATAACATTTGCGACAAATATAGGAATTGGAATAAAAAATCTTTTTTTTTCAATTAATTTAAGTAACTTTTGTATTATTTCTTTGAAAGTTAATTCTTCAGGTCCAATACATTCTATTGTTTGATTGCTTATATCATTTTCAATTATATCTATAATCAAATTACAAATATCAGCACAATGCAGAGGCATAAATTTAGTTTTACCCTCGTAATATAATGGGAAAATTGGAGACAAGTTAAGTAATCCCATAAGCATCGTTGTAAAATTATCATCTACAGAGTAAATAATAGATGGCTTTAAAATTATTGTATTTTTAAAGTTTTTACGAACTTCAATTTCTCCCTTTAATTTACTAATTGCGTACTTTGAATCTTTCGCATTTTCGATACCTAGTGCGGAAAGATGGATAAATTTACTTATTTTATGCTTATCACAAAGATTTGAAATAATGCTAGGGAATCTTTCATGTATATTGATAAAATTATTTGGTCCTTTTTCAAATAAAATTCCAACTAGATTTATACAAACATCGGTTTTTTTTATTAATTCTTCAATTTTTTTAACATTAAATAAATTAGTTTCCACTATTTCTAGATATCCTGGATTTGCTTGAGTTTTCAGTATATACCCCTTTTGATGAAGATTTCTTGTAACTGCGGTCACCTTTAAATTTTTTTGTGTTAATCCTCTTATTAAGTTCCGGCCAATTTGACCACTAGCGCCAAAAATTAGACAATTTTTTGGTTTCATATATATATTATTATTTAAAAATTTTATGGATATTAAGCTTCACAAAAACGATTTACCAAAAGATTTAGATTTTGGCAATAAGATTGCGATAGATTGTGAGTTTATGGGATTAAACTTTTTAAGAGACAAACTATGTCTAGTCCAAATTTCTGCTGGTAATTCTGATGCTCATATTGTTCAACTTGATAGAACTAAATACGAAGCGCCAAATTTAAAAAAAATTTTATCAAATCAATCAATAATTAAAATATTCCATTATGCTAGAGCAGATTTAGTTTTTATTAAAAAATACCTAAACATTGATGTAGATAATATTGAAGATACAAAGTTGCAGTCAAAATTAATAAGAAAATATACTGACAAACATGGTCTCAAAGATCTTGTTAAAGAGTTCGTTGGAATAGATATAAGTAAACAATATCAATCGTCTGATTTTGGAGGTGAACTTTCCTCAGCTCAGTTAAAATATTGTGCTAACGATGTTGTATTTTTACATAAAATTAACGATTCATTAAATAAGATGTTAAAACGAGAAAATCGTATGAATCTTTATAAAGATTGTTTGCGATATTTAAACACTAGAGTAAAATTGGATTTAGAAGGTTTCCAGGATGATATTTGGTCACACTAATGAGTAGTAAAAAATTTAATAAGATAGCTCAAGATGTTATTTTATCTGAAATAAAATCTTTAAAAAAATTAAGGTCTTCTATTGATAAAAACTTTAATAAAGTAATTGAAACTATTACTAGTTGTAAAAAGGGTAAAATAATATTATCTGGTGTTGGAAAATCCGGTATTATTGCGAGAAAAATTTCTTCTACTCTTTCATCCGTAGGGACACCATCTTTTTTTGTAGATGCTAGTTCATGCTCTCATGGTGATTTAGGTCAAATAACATCTAATGATGTTCTTATACTAATCAGCAATAGCGGTGAGTCAGCTGAACTAAAAAATATAATACAGTACGCTAATAGAAATAAAAATATAATTTTAATAGGTATAGTATCAAAGAAAAATTCACTACTTTATAAAAATTCTGACTTGAAAATTTTATTACCTGAGGTTAAAGAGGCTGGGCCAGGAAATATTGTGCCAACATCATCAACTATAATGCAGCTTGCTATTGGAGACGCAATAGCTATATCAACAATGAAGCATAAAAACTTTGGTGAAAAAGATTTCAAAAAATTTCACCCATCTGGAAGTATTGGCGCTAAACTAAAAACAGTTGAAGATTTAATGTTAAAAGGTAAAAAAATTCCTTTTATAAATGAAAATGTTGCAATGAATGCAGCTTTAAAAATTATTACCAAAAAAAAACTTGGTGTTTTAATTGTTCAGAATAATTTCAAAAAAACAAATGGGATAATAACTGACGGTCAAATTAGAAGAATTAATGAAAAAAAAGGAAATTTAGATAATCTTAAAGTTAAAGATGTAATGACAAAAAATCCTATATCTGTAAATAAAGAAGTTTTAGCTGTTAAGGCTCTAGCATTAATGAATTCAAAAAGAATAACATCTTTATGTGTTCATAAAAGTATCTCAAGAAGTAAAACTATTGGTATAATTCATATCCATAATATTTTGGAGAATAATATTCAATAAATGGATAAAAAAACATACATTCAAATTTCTATAGTCTTTGTAATTTTGATTATCATAACAATCGTTTATCTGGATTATTTTAAAAATGTAGATGTTAAACAATTGAATAATTCAGAAAATGTAAATATTGAAATTAAAAAAGGATCTGACGATTTAATTTCAGAAATGTTCTATTTTTCAGAAGATAATAAAGGTAACAGGTATGAAATTAAATCTGAATATGGTGTTATAAATCCTGATAAATCTAATTTAATATTAATGGATAAAGTGACTGCAATTATATTTTTGTTGAACGGGGAGAAAATTTTTATCAGTTCTAACAAAGCTGAATATGATGACAATAACAATGATACAACTTTTAGTGGCTCAGTGAAAATGGTCTATAGTGATCATAAAATAAATTCTGAGTACATGGACCTATCTTTTAAAGACCAAACAGCAACTTTGTATGATAAAGTAAGTTATAAAAGTAGTTTAACTAAACTAAGTGCAGATAAAATATTTATAGATTTTGTGAATAAAACCACAAAAATTCAAATGGAAGATGAAAATAAAAATATTCTTGTTCGGAGTAAATTAAAAAATGTCAGTAATTAAAAAGTTTCGAATAATAAAATTTAAGCAAAAAAAACCTCTTTTGAAATTAGAAAATATTAATATAGCATTTGCAAATAGACCGATATTGCAAAATATTAACTTGGAAATAAATCATGGCGAAATACTTGGTATGCTTGGACCAAACGGTGTGGGAAAGTCAACTATATTTAATTTGATTACTGGTCTTATAAAACCCGACAAAGGTGAAATTATCATAAAAGACGAAAAAGTTAATGAATATCCAATATTTGTAAGAACATCTAGATTTAAATTGAACATTTGTCCGCAAATTGGTGGTTATTTTTTTGATTTAACTTTGCAAGAAAATCTGAAAGCAGTGGCAGAAATACAGGTTAAAGAAGCTAGAACTAGAGAGGAAAAAATTAATTATCTAATCTCAAAATTTGATTTGGAAAATATAAGAGATATAAAAGCACGTCATCTATCAGGGGGACAAAAAAAACGTTTAATTCTTGCAATGGCTCTATTAGGTGATCCAGAATTGCTTCTTCTGGATGAGCCCTTTAGTGCACTAGATATAAAATCAATAAAAACATTACAAGATATAATTATAAACTTACAATCAGAAAGAAAAATAAGTATTTGTATTACAGATCATCAAGCTGCTGATTTACTTAGAGTTTGTGACTCTGCAATTGTTCTAGCTGATGGAAAAGTTGTAGCAAAAGGAACGCCCTCAGAGTTAGTAAAAAATGAGAATGCAATAAATGCATACTTTGGTGACTCTTTCAAATTTAATTAATTTAATGGTTAAAATAGTCATTCAAAAGAAAATAAAAGATTTTAATAAAGTAATTAATGTAGATGGTGACAAAAGCTTATCTATAAGATCATTGTTAATCGGTTCACAATCATATGGAATATGTAAAATAGAAAATTTACCAAAGTCTGAGGATGTATTAAGTACAATAAATGGACTTAGAAAATTAGGTATAAAAATAATTTTTAGAAATAAAAATTGTTATCTTTATGGTAATGGATTGAATGGATTTAATTATAAAAAAAATATTATTATAAATGCGGGAAACTCAGGTACATTTGCTAGACTTTTGCTTGGGCTTTTAGTTAAGTCACCTTTTTCGATAAAAGTCATTGGTGATAAGAGTCTATCAAGGCGAGATTTTCAAAGAATCATATATCCACTAGAGCAATTTGGAGCAAAATTTTTTTCAAATCACAAAAAAAATCTTCCTTTAAAAATTATTGGTTCAGATTATTTAAGGCCAATATATTATTATGAAAAAAAAGGTTCTGCTCAATGTAAAAGTTCTGTTATTTTGGCCGCAATGAACACACCTGGTAAAACAATTATTAATGCAAAAAAATCAAGAGATCATACTGAGTTATTTTTAAAATACTTAAACTTGCCAATAAAAATATCCCAAACAAAAAAATTTGATAGAATAGAATTAACCGGTGAAAAGCAGTTTAAATCATTTCATTACATAATTCCTGGAGATATCAGTTCAAGTGCTTTTTTTATAGTTTTAACTCTTCTCTTAAAAAATTCTGAATTAAAAATCAAAGATGTGAACATTAACCCCTCTAGAATAGGATTTATCAAGATAATAAATAAAATGGGAGCAAAAGTGAAATTTTTAAATAAAAGAAAAATTTATGGAGAACAAATTGCAGATATTTATGTAAAAAGCCGAAAAAATTTTAAACCTATAAATTGCCCTGTTGAGCTAAATAGTAACGCAATAGATGAATTTTTGATAATTTTTCTGCTTGCATCAAAAGCTTCTGGTGTATCAAGTTTTAAAAATCTTGAGGAATTAGATAAGAAAGAAAGTCCTAGACTAAAATTAGCATCTCAAATATTAAAAAAAATTGGTGTAAAAATAAAGTTAGGTAAAGGATCAATTAAAATTTTTGGCAATCCAAATTTAACCCTAAATAAAAATATTTTGATAAAAGACTACTACAAAGATCATAGAATATTTATGACATCTGTAATTGCTGCATTATCGTTAGGTGGGAAGTGGACTATTGAAGATATGGAGTCGCACAAAAGCTCTTTTCCCTCTTTTATTAGTATTTTAAAAAAAATAGGATACAAATTTCAATAATTCTTTAAATAATAATTAATTACCTTAAAAATTGTTGAATTTTATGGTTATTTAAATTTGTTTTGTTTCTTGATTAATTTAAAAAATTTCTCTAAAAGCTCATCTTTAAATAATTAATGGAAATATATAAAGAAACAAATACAGACGCATCTAAAGAATTTGAAAAACTTCTCAATAATCAAATTTCTAAAACAAAAAACCTTACTGAGGGTAAAATTATTGAAGGTACTGTAACAAAAGTTGGTGAAAAATATGTATTTTTATTTATTGAGGGTCTTAAATCTGAACCTTTGGTTGACATAAACGAGCTAAAAACTCTAGGTCAAGAAGGTAAATTAAAAATTGGTGAGAAGATACAAGTATTGCTTGAAAGGATTGAAGACAAAAATGGTGAAGTAGTAGTTTCAGCAAGCAAAGCTCAAAAAATAAAGGGCTGGGATACATTGGTTAAGGCTTACGAAAATAACGAACCTATTATAGGTAAAATTACAAGCAAATGTAAAGGTGGGGTAATTGTTGAACATATAGACACTGGCTCTCTAATGTTCTGTCCAGGTTCACAAATATCAGATGTTCCAATAAAAGATATCTCGCACCTTATTAATGAACCGCAAAAATTTGCATTAATTAAAATGGACAAGATTAGAGGTAATGCATGTGTGTCTAGGAGACAAATAATTTCTTCTGGTAAAAAAGAAGATAAAGCAAAAATTATAGAAAAGTATAAAGAAGGCGATATTATTAAAAACGCTGTGGTAAAAGGATACAGTTCATTTGGTTGCTTTTTTAACGTTAATAATGAATTAGATTGTCTTGTGCATTTGCAAGAAATTAGCTATTCAAGAGTCAATCATCCAGAGGAAGTATTTAATATTGGTGATAAACATGACCTATTGGTAATTTCTGTTGATAAAGAAAAATTGCAAATTGGTTGTAGTATTAAGCAACTATCTCCTGATCCTTTTGATAAAATTTCAAATTATGAATTAAATAAAGGGTATGAAGTTAAGGTAATTAAAATAATGGACTTTGGTGTATTCGCAGAATTGGAGCCTGGATTGACAACTTTATTGCATTCAAGTGAAATAAGTTGGTCTAGAAAAAATGTTTCTCCAAAAAAATTTTTTAAAGTTGGAGATAAAATTAATTGCGTTATAACTGAAATTGATAAAGACAAAAGAAGAATAGCTATTTCTTACAGATTAACTAAAGAAAATCCTTTTGATCAAATTCAAAAAAATAATCCTGTTGGATCGGAGTTAAGTGGCACAATAAGTAGCATGAATGAATATGCAATTTATCTAAAATTAGATGATTATGAGATTGACGCGTTTCTTCATTTTAATGATTTAAGTTATGCTGGTGTTCCAGAGGAAGTTGCAAAAAATTTCAAATTAAAAGATAAAATGAGAGTTAAAGTTCTTGAAATCAAAAAAGAGTCTCAAAAAGTTCGGGTGGGCCTCAAGCAAACTCAAAAGGATCCTTTTGATTATTTTAAAGACAAAAAAATTAATGACACGATCACTGTAAAAGTCCTTTCCTCTGATAATAAAGGTCTGATGGTTCAACCAGAGGGTTGTAGTTTAAATTTATTAATAAAAAAGTCACAAATTGCCGTATCATCTTCCGACGCTAGACCTTCAAGATTTGTTGGGGGTGAAAGAATAGATGCTGCCATTTCAGAATTAAATATCGACAAAAGAAAAGTCTCACTTAGCATTAAACTTTTAGAAGAACTACAAAATAAGGAAGCCGTATCCAAATTTAGTTCACCATTGTCAGGAAAAAACTTACCTTTTTCAACTTTGTCTGATAAACTCATAAAAAAAAAAGAAAAAAAATAGTATTTACAAAGTAAATTGTCAGTATCAAAGTCAAATTTAATAAAACAATTAGTACAAATTTACCCAAATTTATTAAAAAAAGATCTTATAAAAATATTTGATATATTTCTAAATGAAATAAAAATAGCCTTAAAGAATGGTGAAAGAGTAGAATTAAGAGGATGGGGTATATTTTATCAAAAAATACAAAAAGGTAGAAATTCAAGAAATCCTAGAACTGGAGAAACCGTTTATACTCCAGAAAAAAAAAATATAAACTTCAAAATGAGTAAAGAACTATTTAAAATAATTAATGAAATATAAGATTTTTATAGCGATTGATACGAGAAGTCCTAATAAGGCAAAATCAATAGTGGAACAGAGCAATATAAAAAATTTTAAAATTGGTTTTAAATTTGGTTTAGAATTTCTTAATTCAAAAAATGGAAGAAATTTTATTTCAAAGTTAAAAGAAAAAATTATTTTCGTTGATTTAAAACTTCATGATATTCCAAATACAATGTCATCAGCTATAATAGCTTTGAAAGATTTGAAGATTGACTATCTTACAGTTCATATTTCTTCAGGATTAAAAGCTTTGAAAGAAGTCAAAAAAGTGTCTGGCAAAACTAAAATAGTAGGAGTTACAACTTTAACTTCTTTAAATAATACAGATTTAAAAAGCATTGGTCATAAAAGATCTTTAAAAGATATTGTTACTTTTCAAGCAAAGCTGGCCACTAAAGCTAAACTTGATGCAATAGTTTGTAGCCCGCACGAAGTAAAATTTGTAAGAAAATTTTTTAAAAAAGAAATTATAACTCCAGGAATAAGAATTTCTTCAAAGATAAATGACCAAAAAAGAGTTATGACTCCAAAATCAGCATTTAAACAAGGAAGTGACTGGCTAGTTATAGGCAGGGATTTAACAAATGGAAATATTAAAAGTAACTTTAAAAAATTAAGTGATCATTTAAGTTAATGAAACTTGAATGTAAAATCTGTGGAATATCTGATAGCAAAACATTAAATTTTTTAATAAATTATAAATATCCTCCTGAATTAATTGGTTTTATATGTAATTATCCAAAATCTAAAAGATTTGTTGATACAAATTCTCTTCAGAAACTTCTCAAAGTTGACAATAAAAAATCTCAATTTGTATCTGTACTAGTTAAGCCCGATGAATTTATTTTAAACAAAATGCAAAATCTAAATTTTGATTATTATCAAATTTACGATTGTACACCTGATGAAATAAAATCAATAAAAAAGAAATATAACAAAAAGATTATTTCTGCAATTACCGTAGAGACTAAAGAAGATATTATCAAATATAAGAAATACGAGGATTGTTCTGATATAATATTATTTGACAGTAAGGGATATGAAAAATCATTAGAATTTGACCACACTTTGATGGAAAATGTGCCTGCCAATGTTAATAGGATGATAGCTGGAAACATTAAACACAACGATAATCTTGATAAGTTTATGAAAATTTGTAATTATATTGACATATCTGGGGGCGTAGAGACATCTGGATTAAAAGATATTTCTAAAGTAAAAATTTTCTTAGACAACGTTAAAAAATTAAATGATTAAATTAAAGAAAAAGACCCCTCTTATTGACCAGCACGATAAGTTTGGATTTTATGGAAATAAATTTGGTGGAAACTATTGTGCAGAAACAATGCGAAAACCAATTGAGGATTTATCTAAGCTTTTTGAAAAATTAAGAAAAGATAGAAAATTTCTTAAAAAAAGGGATCATTATTTTAAATATTATCTTGGTGGTGAAACACCCTTTTTTAAATTAGAAAATTTAACTAGACACTTAGGTGGAGCTCAAATTTGGTGTAAAGACGTGTCTGCTATAAACGGTGATGCGCACAAGGCGTATCATGCAACTGTTAACGCATTAATTTGTAAAGAAAGTGGTAAACGTTACATAGCAGGAGATACTGGCGCTGGAATGTTTGGAAAAAATCTTGCAATGGCAGCAAAAAAAATGAATTTAAAGTGCAAAATTTTTATGGGAACAAAAGATATTTCTAGACAAGCACCTAATGTAAAATTTATGCGTGACGCAGGTGCTGAAGTTGTGCCTGTCGATTCAGGTTCAAAGACTTTGGTAGATGCTGTTTCTGAGTGTATGCGCCACTATGTTTCAAACTGTGATAATACACATCTCGCAGTAGGTTCAGCAATTGGCTGCAATATTTTTTTAAAAATATGTGCATGGTCAACCTCCCAAATTTCAAGAGAATTAAAAAAACAATTAATAAAGGAGTTTGGTGAAATACCTAAACTTAAATTAATCAATGTCATAGGTGGAGGAAGTAGCGCGCTAGGATTTTGGAATGAGTTTATTGACTACGATAAAAAACATGTTGAACTAATTGGTGTTGAAGCAAAATATGCTGCGCCTTTATCTACAAACGCAAAAGTAGCTATTTTACATGGAGCTGCACAATATTGTTTGACTAACAAAGAAGGTCAAATCGCAGATACACATTCCATAAGTGCGGGTTTGGACTATCCTGGCTCAAGTCCACTACATGGATTTCTTAAAGACTCTGGGAGAGCGCGATACACGAATGCATCAGATAAAGAAGCATTAGCTGCTTTCAAGTTAATTACAAAATTAGAAGATATAAGACCAAGTTTAGAACCAGCACATGCATGGAGTGAATGTATTCGTTTAGCTCCAAAATTGAAAAAAGGGGATGTGCTTGTGGTCAACAATTGTGGAAAAGGTTACAAGGATAAAAAAATCTATATTGAACAATTAGGATATTATCCAAAATGAAAAATTCTATTAACAATGCCTTTAAAATTGCAAAAAAAGAAAATAGACCTGCATTAATATCCTATACAGTTTGCGGTGATAATACTAAGGAAAAATCCCTACAGATACTAAATTCAATATCAAAAGATTTGGATATTGTAGAATGGGGAATACCTCACAATTGTCCAACAGCTGATGGCAAAGATATTCAAAATAGCTCTTACAGAGCCTTGCAAAATGGTATTCGATTAAATGATATTTTTAAACTTGTAAAAAGATTTAAGAAATTAAAACCATATAAACCAATGATATTGATGGGTTACTACCAAATGATATTTAATTATGGAGATAAAAAATTCATTCAAAAATGTAAAGAGTCTGGTGTTGATGGGTTAATTGTTGTTGATTTATCGTTCCCTGATAATAAAAATTTTGCCAAATTATGTAAGAAAAATTCTATTTGTTTCGTTCAATTGATAGCCCCTACTACAACTTTTAAAAGAATGAAAGAAATAGCAAAGAGTTCACATGAAATGATTTATATGATTTCAACTATATCAACTACAGGGTCTGCATTAAAATATAGTATAAAAAGAATTATTAAAAATTATAATGTTATAAAAAAAATCAAACCATCAAAAAATGTTGTTATAGGTTTTGGCATTACCCACAAAACTATTTCGAATCTGAGATCTGCTGACGGTCTAGTCGTTGGTAGCGCAATTTGTCGAGAAATAACAAGGAGTTTAAAAGATAGACAAAATCCTGTCACAAATGTAGGTAGATTAGTAAGAAAATTAAAGAATAAAATTTTATGAATTGGTTAAAAAAAACACTAGATTTTGGACAAAAAATTAAAAGACTCCTAAAAAAAAGACCATCTCGTAAGGACATGGAGGAGAGTGATTGGACATCTTGTTGCAAAGGTCCAATTTTAAAAAAAGATTTAGAAGAAAATTTATGGGTATGCCCAGGTCCGTGTCACAAACATTTTAGGATTAATCCTAAACAAAGATTTGATTTATTGTTTGGTAGTGAGGGTTATGAAATTTTAAAAACACCTATGCCACCAGATGATCCCTTAAATTTTGCTGACACAAAGTCATATAAAGACAGATTAAAAAGTGCTAGAAAAAAAACTGGTTTAAATTGCAGTATGGTAGTAGCGGATGGAACAATAAATAAAATAAGATTAACAGCAATCGCATCCGACTTTAATTATATGGGAGCTAGTATCGGTGCTGCTGAAGGTGAGGCTTTTTTATTTGCCGCTCAGCACTCAATAGAAAATAATCAACCATTGTTGGTAGTTGCAACAGGAGGTGGGATGAAAATGCAAGAGTCCATAATTTCGTTAAACCAGATGACAAGAACGACACTAGCTATAAATGAACTTAAAAAAAATAAAATTCCATATATAATATTATTTGCTGATCCTGTCGCAGGAGGTATCACTGCTTCATATGCGATGCTTGGTGATATTCAGATTGCTGAGCCAGGTGCTTTAATTGCTTTCGCAGGAAGACGGGTAATTGAGGGAACTGTTAAAGAAGAGTTGCCAGAAAATTTTCAAAAATCAGAGCACGTTCAAGCATGTGGTTTTGTAGATACAATAATTCAAAGAAAAGATTTACCAGAAAAAATTGGTATTTTGTTATCTATCTTGCTAAAGAAACAATCTGAGATAAAAATAGAAGATGGTGACAAAACTTCAGAAAATAATATCGAAAATAGAGAAGCGTCATAGTAAAAAGATTGATCTTTCTCTAGACAGAACATTTAATTTATTAAATAAATTAGGTAATCCACAAAACAAAATAAAAAATGTTATAACTGTAGTTGGAACAAATTCTAAAGCTTCCATGGCTACCGCTTTAAGCACAATTTTGAAAGAAGCTGGATTTAAATATAACTTATATACCTCTCCTCATTTACAATCATACACAGAAAGATTCGTTTTTAATAATGAAGAAATTGACGAAAACAATCTTGCCATTTTGTTAGAAGACATCGATACAATATTAGCACACGATAATGCAACGGTTTTTGAGATATTAACATGTGCATTTATGAAATATGCTGAGAGTTTCAAAGATAATGTAAATATTATAGAAGCTGGTCTATTTCATAGATTTGATAGCACAAATGTATTCAAACAAAATTTGCTAACCCTTTTAGGAGTAATCCACTTAGATCATTTAAATTGGTTGGATAATAAAACAATTGATGGTGTAATTTATGAAAAAACTAGTGCGTTACCAAGATCTAACATATTCATTAATAATCAAATGAATTCAGAGATAAAAATAAAAATTAAAAAATCTTTAATAGAAAACAAATCTAAAAAATATTTTTTTGGTGATGACTTTAACGTGGCAAAAGCTGAAAACAGTTTTATTCATTATCAAGATGAATTAGGAGAAATAATGCTTCCTCAGCCTAATTTAATTGGTGATCACCAAATTTATAATATCAGTACTTCAATTGCAGCAGCCAGAAAAATATTCAATATATCTGATGCTAATATCAAAAATAGTATGAAAAAAATGAGATTAAAAGGACGTTTAGAAGAAATAAAATCAGGTAAATTAAAAAATTTAATAGGCGAAAATAGACTAATAATAGACGGGGGACATAACATTAATTCGGCAATTTCAATTTCTAATTGGGTTAAACAACAAAACGAAAAAGTACATCTTATTTGTGGTATGATGAATGACAAACCTCATAAAGAGTTTGTTAATCAATTTGAAAATTCTGTAAATTCAATAACTCTTATAGACATTCCTAATCAAGAGGGTTCCATCTCTAAAGAAGAGTTTAAAAGGAAACTTAATAACAAAAATATTCTTACTGCTGAGAGCATTAAAGAGTCTTTATTAATGAATAACAAAGATAAAAATTGCATTTTTTTATGTGCAGGAAGTCTTTATTTAGCTGGTGAAGTTTTAGATCTTAATTAAATATTTTCTTTAATCCAAGATACAATATTAGATTTTGTGGTTGCTCCAACTTTAGTTGCTTTAAGTTCGCCATCTGAAAATAGTAACATAGTAGGAATTCCTCTTACTCCATACTTAGTAGGGGTATTAGGTTCATTATCAATATTGTGTTTAGCAATTACCACTTCGGACATTTCGTTTGAAATTTCTTCTAATATGGGTCCGATTTGTTTACAAGGTCCACACCACTCTGCCCAAAAATCTACAACAACTGGTTTATCAGCCTTGATAACTTCTGACTCAAAATTTTCATCTGTAACATTTACTGTTGCCATATATTTCTTATATAAAATTTCTTTTTATATTCAAGTTTTTCAAATAATTTAAATAGTTTTATCCACATCAAATATTTTTATATTTTTTCTCAATCGACATTACGTAATTATTTAATTTATCAAGAAACTTTAAATTTGGCTCATTGCCTTCATTAGTAAATTTATCTCTAAGATTGTCGCATTCATGGTAAAATTCTTTACAAGTCCACCATTTCTCTTTTTTTTCACTTAAAATTCTTTTAGCAATTTCCATCTTGATTTTTTTCAACATAGACTCTGGTAAGACATGAGGAGCTTCTTGAAATATGATTTTTTTTCCAAACCCTACCATTCTTTCATCTTCAAATTTATCTAATAACCTTAGCTTATCGTTCCATGGTGCCTCATGCCATTTTTGAAATAAATTAGTATCTTTGTTAGGCGTAAATTTTATATAAATACTCTCCTCTGGCTCTATATCTTCTTGAGATTTTGATTGCTCTTTTTCCTCGGCAATTTCTCTTAATGCAGTTAAGATATTCTCAGAAAATTTTTCATTAGTATTTACAAGTTCTGCTCTTTTATTAATTAAAGAGACGTCCATAGCGCTATAAGGTTCGGCTTTCATGCCATACTCTTTACCTATTATTATTGGCGCTTTATTTGACCTAATAGTTCTTAAAAATTTTGGTGTTTTTTTCATCTCAGATTTTAGTTCATTGATAGACATTTTAAGGAGAGGTTCGACATCAACTCTCAGATCAACAGCCTGCCCCCATTGATATATTGGATGAATACAAAATTTTGGATGAAGGGGCGCACAAAGATAAAGTCTTGATTTTCCGTAAAAGTACTCATTAAGAGTAATAATCTTTTCTTTTTTTATTATTGTCTCTGTATCAAGTTTGTTAGAAGTCTTTAAAAAATTATCCCATGTATCTTGTTGTTTATTCTTTATTAGACCTAAAACTTTATGGGTAAGTTCAGCATCAAATAAGGCACTATGAGCTCCTTTAGTCTCAAAACCGTTCATCCTAGCTAAAGATTCTAATTTCATCACGGCGTTTCCTTTTTCATTAATCTCAGTTTTTAAAATTCTGTTATTTAAAGCAAACGCTCCTCGAGCAATATTTAAACCATCATGTCTTTTGTTGGGGGATGAATTTGTGATGTATGGATATCTTAATCCTTTGAAGAACTCTTTTCTTATCATTTCATCATCAAAACCTATATTGGACCAACCTAAGAATATAGCCGGGCTCCACTTTTTAAAAATCATCTCAACTTGAGATAACATTTGATAATGACTTAGATTTGCTTTTGTTAACATGTTAACATCAGTTTTGTTAACAAGAAGAGCCATACATTGAGGAATTTCTCCTTCAGGAAGTCTACATCTTAAATTAAATCTTTCTTTTTCTACTAAGTTTTCATCTACTAAAATTCCACCTATTTCAATAATACTTCCAAAGTCTGTGCTAGAGCTTGAAGATTCTATATCCCAAATTACTATGTTCATAATTTATAAATTAATGCTAATTGTAAGGTGTGAAGGCTCGCATCTAAACAAGTAGCAAGTAAGTTTCTAATATATTAATTTTAAGTAAAATCAAATAATTATTTGTTAATTAAGTGATAAAATTTTTCAACTCTCTCAAGAAATTTGTTTTGAAAATTTATTAGTTCATTGCCTTCAATTTTAAAATCCTGAAACAATCTATCTACAGTACATAGTAAAATTACGCCTTGGGTAATATTTGAATTATAAACAGTATTGTGAGCTAAAGAGTAAGCTCCGATTTGTAAAAAGTAATCCTCTATGTATTCCTCTTTTTTTGGTTTATTGCTCTGTTTAAAGTCTAAAATTGATTCTTTGCCCTCATAAACTCCTATACAATCTGCAGTGCCTGCATATTTACCAGGATAATATATTGTAGCTTCAGACCCCCATATCTCTAGCAATTTATTTTTTAAACCATTATCAATAATCTCTTCTGCCATTTTTTTAGATTTGTTATTGTCCTCTAATAGTTCTTGATTTAATTTTCCGTATAAAAACTGTTCAATATAAGAATGCATAGAACTTCCTCTGGCTGAGGCCTCTTTCTTAATTCTTTCTGCTTCCACACTCCCTACCCTTTGTTTCCAAGCAAGAATTGCAGCTTTGTCTTCTTCACTTTTAGTGGCTGACAAGATTGTTGTTACAGAGGGTAAACTTGATCCATCTAAAGAATAATGTCTTGAACCATTTATCAAAGATCTTGTTGATTTTGGATAGGCAAATTTGGTGTTCCACTTCATCAAATCATTTATAGAGCTATTTAAAATAATTTAAATTAATTTTTAGCTTGTTTTGAGGTTGGTATATTTAATTTTTCAACATTCTCATTTTTTGATGCTATTTCAACTTGTTCGGGATCTTTAATATTTCCAAGTGTATTCATTATAGATCTTGCATCTCTTCCAAAACTATCAGTAGC
This sequence comes from uncultured Pelagibacteraceae bacterium, assembly GCA_902583455.1. Lineage (GTDB taxonomy): Bacteria > Pseudomonadota > Alphaproteobacteria > Pelagibacterales > Pelagibacteraceae > Pelagibacter. The sequence goes on from CACHVY010000001.1 coordinate 19,898, forward strand.
TTGCATGGCTTGTTCTAATTTTTTTCTGAGTTCTTTTATACCATCGAAATGTTTTTCGAATCTTGAGCTTATATTTCTTAAATCACTATAAATTTGTGTAGCATGTTGTTGAACTTTGAGTGTTTGAAATCCTAAATGATAGGATTGTAATAAAGCAGATAAAGTGTTAGGGCCGGAAATTGTAACTTTATATTTGGTTCTTAACTCCTGTAAAAGTAGCTCTTTAGTTTTAGGGTCTCTATAGCTAGAGAGTTCTGAAAATAATCCCTCAGTTGGAACATAAACAATTGCAAAATCTGTACTTTTCGGCGGTGCTATATATTTTGCGTTAACAGTTTTAGCCTTTAACCTAAAAGCTGATGCTAAATCTTTCCTGGCCTCTGCTTGTGCATCTTTGTCATTAGCATTATATGCATCATCAATTGCTTTATATTTTTCAACAGGCCAGTGACTATCAATTGGCAACATCACATCTTGAAGTTTAATTGCAAACTCTACTGTTTCTGATGTGTCCTCTTTCATTTTAGCATTTGCGATATATTGAGATGATGGTAACAAATCTTTTAGGAGTGCACCTAATCCAAATTCCGCAAGAGTTCCATATGATTTTACACCACTCAAAATTCTACTAAAATTATCTTGGCTTTTGTTTAACTCACTTACTTGTTGATTAAAAACTGATACTTTTTCATCAACTTTTGTAAGGGCACCTGTCATATCTTTTGCTATTTCTTTGCTCATCGACCCAAAAGATTGGCTAAATGTATTTTTTAATGAACTTAATTCGTCTTTAAAAATTTGTTCGTTGTTAACTGGCTCAGGTTGTTTACGCTTAATTAGAAAAACAATTGCTAAGAAATTACCAAGAAGCAAAATAATAATTAAAATTGTAAGTAACGATTCCATTCCCACACTATACATTTTTATTAAGTTTATTTATAATATTAAAAATACCTCTCTTTTTTTGGCTTTTTTGAGAAATCATTAAACACGCTTGAGATTTAAGAATTACTCCGTCTTTTAATACTCTTAAATTATTAGCTCTTAAAGTTTCCCCTGTTGAAGTGATATCTGTTATAATTTCTGACGAACCTGTGAATGGATATATTTCTGTTGCACCAAGACTTTTTACAATTTTAAATTGTGTAACACCTCTTTCAAACATAAAATTTGTTGTTAAGTTTGGATACTTTGTTGCCACTCTTAATCTAGTTTTTTTTTTCTCTTTAAAATCAAATGCAATTTCCTCCAAATCAGCTATTGTTTGAACATCAATCCAATCATCAGGAATTGCGATTACTAGATTAGCTTTACCGAAAGTATATTTTTTTTTCACTATTATTTTTTTTTGCACATTAATTACACTTTCTTTTAATAGATCAAACCCTGAAAAACCAATATCCAAAGTTCCGTCTCCTAATCTTTCAACGATTTCTCTAGCGTGTAAATAAGTAATATTTAAATTTTTATATCCTTTAACAGACCCTAATAGATCTCTCTCTCCTCTTTCAGATTTAAGTTGTAAATTATTTTTTGAAAAAATTTTTAATATATCTTTTCTTAATCTGCCTTTGCTGGGAATTCCAATATTAATCATTTAAATTTATAGCTGCTCCAACTGCTGGTATTTTTTTATTTGATCCAAGATCGCCAATAAGATTATCGTATCTTCCACCATTAATAATGTTAATTTTATTAGATTTAATTTTAACATCAATTTTGAAGACTAGGCCTGTGTAATATTCTAATTGCCTTCCAAAAGATGCTGAATATTTTATATTTAATCTTGAAAATTTATTTTTAGAGATCGGAAAATAATTTTTTTCTACTCTTAAATTAATTTTATGTTTTTTAAAAAAAAAGTTTAATTTGTTAAATGCTTCGCTGATTGGACAATCAATTTTAAGAAATTCTTTTATTATTTTTGCAACATTTTTTCCTTTTTGAGGTCTTCTAGGATCATTTATCTTATTATTAAATCTGTTTAGAATCTCATCAAGTGATCTACCAGCAATAATTTTTGATTGTTTTTGTTTAAGCATTGCTTCATATTTTTTTTTATCTATTTCTACAATAGTCGGATCTACATCAGAATTAGTCTCCAATCTTTTTAACAAATCATTAAAATATTTTTCTCTCCAAAAATGTCTTTGAAGTCTCAATCTCCATCTTTTAGGGATATCCAATTTAGTCAATAGGAGTTTAAATATTTCTATGTTTCCAATAGTCAAAACGCCAGATGAAAATTTTACTTTCGATAATGATTTAACAGCTGTATTAATAATTTTTTTATCGTCATCTTTTTCCTTGTTTGAGCCAATTATTTCAAAACCAATTTGATTTCTTATTATACTATCTGATATCTTTTGAGTTTTTCTAAAAGCTTGTCCACTGTAAAATACTTTTTTAGATGTTTTATTTTTCTCATTTAAATACTTTAGACATGATGCAATTGTTAAGTCTGGTCTAAGACAAATTTCATTACCCTTCTGATCATTAAAAGAAAAAATAAAACGCCTAAATGACTCACCAGATCTTTCAACAATATGTTTCGTTTCTATTACAGTATCTAAATTAATATACCTAAAGCCCTCTGATTTTATTAACTTTAATATATTTTCAGATAATTTTTTTGATTTCATTAACAATGTTCTCATCTTTAATATTAGTTTCTTTTCCGGTTCTTAGATCTTTTATTTTAACTTCTGATTTTTTTATTTCTTCTTCGCCAACAAAAATTACACAAGGACAGCCAATTTTATTAGCATACTCCATTTGTTTTTTTATTTTTCCCTCACCAGGGTAAATCTCTGAATTAATATTTTCCGATCTAAGTTTCTTTAGTATTTCTATATATTTTTTCATATTGTTTTGATCAAAGACACTAATCATTACAGGGCGCGTAACTTTTAAATCAAATTCTTTTTTTTGCATTAGTGCAAACACAAGTCTATCTATACCTACTGATATGCCAGTTGCTGGATAATCAAGATTACCAAAATTGCTCACTAAATTGTCGTATCTACCTCCACCTCCTATTGATCCAAATTGAATAACTTGACCTTTTAAATTTTTTACATTGAAATTTAGATTAACTTCAAATATTGGGCCTGTGTAGTACTCTAAACCTCTTATTACCGAAGGATCGAACTTATAGTTGTCAAATTTATAATCTTTAAAGATTTTTATTATTTGTTTTAAATCCTCGCTCTCAGGTGAGTTAACATTCAAAGAGCTTTCAATAACTTTAATTTGATCATTGTCTAATTCTGCTCCTTTAGTGTAATCTCCTGATTTATCTTTTCTACCTTCACCTAGTAATTTTTTAACTTCTGTCCACCCTAACCTATCTATTTTATCTAAAGCTCGAAGAATTATAGAAATTTTTTCCTGCGATTGAATTTCTAGTTTTTTGAATAATTCATCCGTAATTTTCCTAGATGATATTTTGATTGTGTAGTCATTTTTAGTTAAGCCACAATTTTCTAAAATTTCTGATATCATTACACATAGTTCTGCATCTGCCTGTAAATTTTTTGTACCTACGTAATCAGCATCGAACTGAAGAAACTCTCTATATCTTCCCGGTCCAGGTTTTTCATTCCTCCACACTGTACCTAATTGATAGCGTTTAAAAGGTTTCGGTATTTCATTAAAATTTTTTGCAACATATCTCGCCAGGGGTGCTGTTAAATCATAACGTAAAGATAACCATCTATTTTCGTCTTTAAAAGAAAATACACCTTCTCCAGGCCTTTCTTTATCAGGTAAAAATTTACCTATACTTTCAGTATATTCAAAACTTGGGGTTTCAAGATATTGAAAGCCATACTTAACCATTACCTCTTTAATCTTTGAAATTATGAAGTCTCTGATTAAAAGCTCTTTTTCTTTTCTATCTTCAAAACCTGAAGGTAATTCCTTTAGAGGTTTTATTTTTTTTTGTTTTTCCATTTTTTGGTACACGGGGACAGATTCGAACTGTCGACCTTCGGTTCCACAAACCGCTGCTCTAACCAACTGAGCTACCCGTGCTCCTATCTTTGTTTTATACTAATTGTGGATATTTTTAAATTTATATAATGATTAAATAGCTAGCGTGCAGCCAGCATGAAAATGGTGTCTGTGAGATAATGTTAAACTTTTAATAATTTCAATCATTGCGATTTAATTAACAGTTTAAAAAAAAAAATCAACAGTTGATTGTATAGGAATAAAATCAGCTTTTGAGCTTGCTTATCCCTATACAATTATTTTGATGAATTAGAATTAAGAGGTTTTTTGCAGTTTTACTGCGGCAGGACCTTTTTCTCCGTCTTCAACTTCAAATGTAAGCTCGTCACCTTCGTTTAAGAATCTTAAACCTGCTTCTCTTACAGCTGAAGCATGTACGAATACATCTTTTTCTTTGTCTTCTCGCTCAATGAAACCATAACCTTTTTTTCCATTGAACCACTTTACTTTACCTTTTAGACTCATTTTACTCTTTCGTTAGTTATTATACTTAAGCTTATTAAGCTTAGTGGGTTGTTATTAGATTTCTAAATTTAATGCAAGCAATTTAAATTGACTTAATGTCACTTTGGTGGTGGCCTTGGTAAGAATCGCACTTACGACACATACCTTTTCAGGGTACTGCTCTACTACTGAGCTACAAGGCCATTAAAATCTAAAAATGATACGCCCTTTTGTTAAATCGTAGGGAGTAACCTCAACTGTAACGTTATCTCCTTGCAAAACCCTAATTCTGTTTTTTCTTAGCTTTCCTGCAGTGTGTGCAGTTACAATATGATTGTTTTCTAGCTTTACTCTAAACATTGCATTGGGTAAAAGATCTATAACTTTTCCTTTAAATTCTAAAGAGTCTTGCTTTGACAAATTTTATTCTCCTATTCTTAATTTAACTGATTTAGCGTGTCCATCTAAACCTTCATAAGTTGCAAGATTTATAACTTTTTCACCAATAGTTTCAATACCCTTTTTTGATAAATTTATGTAAGAAATTCTTTTAAAAAAATCAAAAACAGACAGTCCGCTGAAAAATTTTGCAGAAGAGTGCGTTGGCAAAGTGTGATTACTGCCCGCACAATAATCGGTTACGGCCATTGCTGAATATTTTCCCGTACATATTGATCCCGCGTTTTTTACATTTTTTAAAATAGATTTATATTTGTCTACACTAAGCTCTAAATGCTCCGGTGCTATAATGTTTATAATATTAGAAATTTTTTTGTCTGAATTTGCAAAAATTAATAAACCATTTTTTTTTAAGCTACCTAATGCAATTTTTCTACGTGGTAAACTTTGTAACTGAATTTTTAATTCTTTTTGAACTTTATCAATTAATTCTTTATTTTTTGAGATAAGGATGCACTGAGCATTAATATCGTGTTCTGCTTGACCAATTAAGTCAGCCGCAACCCATCTTACATTTGAACTTTTGTCTGCAACTACTGTTATCTCTGATGGGCCAGCAATCATATCAATACCAACTTCACCAAAAACTATTTTTTTTGCTGCTGCAACGTAAATATTTCCTGGTCCAACTATTTTATCTACTTTTTTGATTGTTTTTGTTCCATAAGCAAGAGCAGCTATAGCTTGTGCTCCACCTACTCTATAAATTTCTTTTACACCACACTTTTTAGCAGCGTATAAAACAGCGGCACTTTGATCTTTACCTCTTACAGGATTAGCAATAACAATTCTCTTGACACCTGCCAGCATAGCAGGAATTGCATTCATTAAAACTGTAGATGGAAAACTTGCATTGCCACCGGGTATATAAATCCCAACTGAATTTAGCGGTTTGTACTTGTAATCAATTTTGTTATTCAATTTATCTGAAAATTTGATATCTTTTGACTTTTGATTTTTATGAAACGATAGAATTCTTTGAAATGCGAAATCTATAGATTTTTTTACTTTTGGATTTAATTTTTTAATATTTTTAATTATATTGTCATAGTTTGTTTTAAGCTTATAATTTTTATTAAATTTTTTTTCGTATTTAAGTACCGCTTTATCCCCACTTTTTTTTACATCTAAAACAATTTTTTTTGCAATATTATAATCCTTTTCAGAAAAAACTGATCTTTTATTTATTTTTTTTATTAGATCCTTTTGAAAATTTTTACTATTTGCATTTAATCTATAAGTCATTTTTAATTTCCTTTAAATCTTCAAGTGTAACTTCTATAATTTCTGAGGATAATGTTATAAAGCCATTATTAGAAAATAACAAATTAAATTCGAAGCCCTTTTTAGTTTTAATAGTATCGATAGCAAGAAGTGACAAATTTTTTTTTGATGAACATTGATTTATATTTTTTGACCTAGCTTGGTCAATAAATTCAAACTTACATATGCTCAATACCTTTTTATTTTTATTTTTGGCTTTAATTGAGTTTCTCAGTAAAGATAATAGAAAAATCTTATTTTTTTTTAGAAATTTAATATCTGATACTTTTAAAATTGATTTATGACAATATAAAGAAATTAGGTTTAATCCATTCAAATCCCTTGCTAAAATTTTAGCTAAATATTTTTTTGACATTATTTTTTTAGTTTAATTTTAATACCTAATTTTTTGAGCTTAATTTGTAAGTTTTCATAACCTCTTAAACCATGATAAATTCTGGATATTGTAGAAGATCCCTCAGACGATATTGCACCTAAAATTATTGAAAATGTAGTTCTTAAATCTGATGAAATGCAATCTGCAGCATTTAATTTTTTTTGTCCAATAATAAATGCCTTATTTTTCTTTATTGATATTTTTGCACCCATTCTTTTTAACTCTGGGACTGCCATAAATCTATTTGAAAATATTGTTTCTTCAATTACACTTTTTCCAGAAACCTTTGTTAAAACTGCAAGAATAATTGGCATGTTATCGGTGGCAAATTGCGGCCAAGGACCAGTTTTAATTGATACAGGTTTTGTTTTTTTACCTGGTGAAATCATGATTGAATTGTCTTTAATTTCTATTTTGTATCCAATTTTTTTTAATATTCTTAATTCTGTATTTAAGTGTCTGGGATCAATTTTTTTTACTTTTACTCTTCCATTCGTTATCGCTGCAACACATAAGTAACTAAAAGCTTCAATTCTATCACCAATAATTGTATGATCGCCATTTACAAGTTCATTAACCCCTTGAATTATTATAGATCTTTTTCCGATAAACTTTATTTGTGCTCCAGAATTATTTAAAAATTTAATCAAATCTATAACTTCAGGTTCTATCGAAATATTTTTGATTATGTGTTCTCCTTTTATAAGCACTGATGCCATAATCAAATTTGAACTTCCTGTAACAGTAACTTTTGGAAATTTAAAAATATTTCCTTTTAAACCGTTTTTTGAGTAAATGTTCACATAACCTCTGTTAAGAGTATTATCTGCACCAAGACTTCTAAATCCTGAAAGATGCCAAGAAGTGTCTCTAATACCCAAAGCACAACCTCCACCTAAAGCAACTCTAATTTTACTTTTTGGGTATCTGGCTAATAAAGGTCCCATTGTTAAAACGCCTGCTCTCATAGTAGAAACTAAATTGTATGGAACAGTTAATTTATGTTTTTTATTATTTATTATTTTAATAATTTTTTTTTCTTTTTTGAGCTCAACTTTTGAGCCTAAAGATATAAGCAAATCTTTCATGGTCAAAACATCCTTTACAAAAGGTACGTTTCTCAAAATAACCTTTTTCTTAAACAAAATTGAAGCTGCCATTAAAGGCAAACAAGAATTTTTAGCACCACTTACATTTATTTCACCCTTAACACCTTTATTAGGGCCATTTATTAAAAATCTTTTCATTTATTTTGATTTTGCTAGAGTAATTCCAACTTGGCCTTGATACTTACCTTTTCTATCTGAGTAAGAGACCTCCGGTTGATCTCCTTTAAAAAATAATATCTGTGCAGCGCCACTATTGGCATAAAGTTTTATAGAATTACTTGTGTGATTAGAAAACTCTAAAACTAAATTTCCATGCCACCCTGCTTCTAAAACTGTTGGAGGGGTACCTAATCCGCATCTTGCATAAGTAGATTTAGCTGTAACAAGACCTGTAACATTTCTCGGCATCTTAAAATATTCTAAACTACTTGCTAGTGCAAATGAATTTGGAGGTATTAATATGAACTCTTCACCTTTTACTGTCACAAAATTATCCTCACTGAAATTTTTCGGGTCAGCTGTAGCACCTTTTATATTTGTAAATATTTTAAATTCTGAGCCACATCTTAAATCGTAGCCAAAAGAGTTAAGCCCGTGACTTATGCCTTTTGATATACTTTCTGAGACGAAAGGTGTTATCATTTCTTCCTCTTCTGTTAACTTTTTTATTTGTTTATCATTTAGTATCATTTTTTTTTTTTGGTTTTTTAAAAATTTTTCTTTTTTTTAAGTTTTGACGTAAAGCCCTTTCAAGATCAAGCTTTGAGGGCTTTCTTTTATTATTCATTCTTGTTATTTTTTTTCAGGATTTGTTAAATGTTCTAATGTGACTACTTGATCAATAGGAATTGTTTCTTCCCCTTTTTTATTTAAACCAGACTTAAGTTGTTTTTTTGCTCTTTTCTCAGCAAGCTTTTTTTCTCTTTTAGCTTGCTTCTCCATAGCCTTAGCGCCTCGAGTAGATTTATAATCGTAGTGAATTCCCATAAATTTTCTTAACAAAATTATACTTATATTAAAAAAAAAAAATAAGGCAATAATTTGAAAAAATTAATTTTATACAGTAGATTTATCATTTCTTAAAAGCCCCTTTAACTCAGGTAGTAGAGTATTTCCATGGTAAGGAAAAAGTCGTCCGTGCAAGTCGGGCAAGGGGCACCAATTATTTTATTTATACAATTTCTTTTTTAAAAAAATGCTAATTATTACTATGAACAAGAAAGCTATAAGAGGTAAATATATATCTTTAGAAAAAATTATTTCAAAAAATGAGGGTGGAGTGGTATTAGCGTTAATAATTTTTTCAAGACCACTGCCAATTGAAACCATAATAAACAATTGAGGTATCATCCCAATTAAAGTTCCAAAAAAATAATTTTTTATTTTAATATTAAATATTACAGGAAGTGTATTGGCTATAAAAAAAGGTATTCCTCCAATAAATCTATAAACCAAAAAATATAAAAATTCATTTTTATTAAATAACTCTTTTAAGAAAACCATTCGACTGCCAAGTTTTTGGTGAACCAAATCTTTAAAAAAAAAAATAGTAATTAAATATAGTAATAAAGAACCAATAGATAAAGATATAGCAATTAGGATTGTGCCCATCCATTTTCCAAATATGAAACCTGATGCTAGAGCGACTGGTGAACCAAATCCCAGTAGCAAAACCCAGATAACTACAAAGAAAAAAAAAGTTATGATTAATGTAAAGTAATTCTTATTTTTTAGATTTGAAAAGTAGTCAACATTGTTTTTTATAAACTCATAACTTGATACTTCTTGCAAAGAAAATTTGCTAAAAAAATAATATAAGAATGAGGATATCAAAATTATATAAGAAATACCTAAATAAATTTTTAATTTTTTTGTATTTTCCATATGTTGAAGTATTATAAAAATTTTCTGTACTTATACATATATATTTTCTATAACTACCCGAAATTTTAATATTTAAACATTACCTATGAAAAGAACATATCAACCAAGCAGACTTGTTAGAAAAAGGCGACATGGCTTCAGATCTAAAATGAAAACAAAAGGTGGGAGAAAACTACTGTCAAGGAGAAGGAAAAAAGGTAGAAAAAAACTAACCGTATAATGGGTATTAAAATTTTAAGTCTTTCTAAGAACGAAGATTTCAAAAAAATTTTGACTGGTAAGAAAATAAATAATTATTATTCTACAATTTTTTTTAAAAAATTAACAAATAAAAATAGTAATAGATTAAATTTAAGTATTATTACTAAAAGAAAACTTGGAAAAGCAGTTCAAAGAAATAAAATTAAAAGAAGATTGAAAAATATAATAAATTATATTCTAAAAACTATCAAAATAAATTTAAAATATTCGTACTTAATTATTGCTAAAAAAAATGTTTTAGATAGTAAGTACAGTGATATTAAAGAAACAATGCTTGTAAATTTTAAAAAAATTTTATGATTAAGTTTATTAATATAATACTAATAAAAATTATTGGAATTTATCAATATTTAATTTCCCCATTGTTGGGTAACCACTGTAGATATTTTCCATCTTGCTCGGATTACTTTATTGATTGTTTAAAAACCTACGGGCCTTTGAAAGGATCTATTAAAGGCTTTCTTAGACTAATAACTTGTCATCCAATTAAATTTTTAGGTGGTGGAGAAGGTTACAGACCTTTAAAAAACAAAAAATAATTATGGATACAAAAAATATAATTGCTGCTATATCGCTTAGTTTAGCTATCATAGTGATGTGGAGCTTATTTTTTCAACCATCACCGGAAGAAATAAAAAAAAGAAAAGAAAATGAAAAAATTGTTGAGAGTAGTGATGCTCCAAATATAGACACTACTGAAAAAATTACCAATCTCTCTAGAGAAGAAGCATTAAAATTGGATGACAGATTTTATTTCGAAAATGAGAGTATTAAGGGTTCAATTTCATTAAAGGGTGCAACTATAGATGATTTAATTTTCAAAAAATATAAAACCCAACTTGACTCTGATCAATTCGTAACTTTATTAAATCCAAAATCAACTTCAAAGGGCTATTATATTGAGTCTGGTTGGGTATCTAACAATAAAAACATAGATATTCCTAATAATAAAACAGTTTGGGAAATTAAAGGTAATTCAAAACTTACACCAAATGATGATGTGAGTCTTATCTGGAAAAATAATCAGGGATTAACTTTTGAGAAGACTATAAAAATTGATAATCAATATTTATTTACCATAGAACAAAAAATTAGAAATAGTTCAGATAAGATTTATAGTTTTTACCCATATGCACAAATTATTAGAACTAAAATTCCAGACATTATAGACTTTTTTATTCTTCATGAGGGTCCTCTCGGAGTTTTAGATGATCAACTGATCGAAAAAGATTACAAAGATATCTTAGACAAAGAATATTCAAAAAATGCTAGTAATGGATTTTTAGGAATAACTGATAAATATTGGTTAACAAGTATAATTCCACAAAAAAATAAAAAATTCAGAGCCAACTTTGAATATAATGAAAAATTCAAAGTTAACTACATAGAAACAGAATCCTATGACTCTAAACCAAATGCCCAAATTAGTAATCTTGTTAATGTGGTTGTTGCAGCAAAAGAAGTAAATGTTATTGATGGTTACAATGAAAGTTTAGGTCTTAAAAAGTTCGATCTTGTAATTGATTGGGGATGGTTTTATTGGATAGTAAAACCTCTATTTTTTTTAAATGATTATTTCTTCAAACTCGCAGGTAATTATGGAATTGCAATAATACTAATAACTGTCTGTTTAAGATTAGCATTTTTTCCATTAAATAATTATGCTTTTAAATCAATGAGCCGTATGAAGTTAGTTCAACCTGAGATGGCTCGTCTAAAAGAAATTCATAAAGAAGATAAAATGAAATTACAACAAGCAATGATGCAACTATATAAAAAAGAAGGCATTAACCCAGTATCAGGCTGTTTGCCAATTTTGATTTCTATACCCTTCTTCTTTGCAATTTACAAAATGTTATTTGTAACAATTGAAATGAGACATCAGCCATTTTTTGGATGGATAAAAGATTTGTCTGAAAAGGACCCAACTTCAATTTTTAATCTATTTGGTTTAATTCCGTGGGATCCACCATCTTTCATGATTATTGGAGCTCTTCCTGTAATGATGGGTTTTACAATGTGGCTGCAGCAGAAACTAAATCCAGCCCCTCAGGATGAAATACAAAAAAAAATTTTTATGTTCTTTCCATTATTTTTAACAATAATTTTAGCTCCTTTTCCATCAGGACTTGTGCTGTATTGGACCGCAAACAATATTCTTACTATGGCCCAACAGTATGTAATTATGAAAAGAACTACTGTTAAAACCGCTTCTTAAATGGAACTAGAGAAAATTTTACCTAAAGATGGTCCACCTATTGAGGAAGTTCACAAATACGTTCAGAAATATAAAAATGAATTGATAGTAATAAAATATGGCGGCAACGTATTTATTGACAGAGAAATTTTTAATAATTTTATATCAGATTTAAAAATATTAAACGAGTTAGGGCTTTCTGTTATTGTGGTACATGGTGGAGGTCCTAGAATAAAAAGAGAATTAGAGAAATCAAACATCAAATCTAAGTTTATAAGAGGTCTAAGAGTAACCGACAAGAAAATCATAAATACTGTAGAGAATGTTCTTATAGACTTTAATAATGATATTGTTAAATCATTAGAAGAAAAAGGGACAAAAGGAGTTTCAATTAATACAAAAAATAATAATGTTATTCATGTTGATCCAGAGTCAAGTGAATTGGGCTTCGTGGGTGTGCCAAAAAAAATTGACGCTGATGTTATAAATAAAATATTAAATGAAAATCTTATTCCTGTTGTTTCTCCTTTAGGATTAGGAAAAGATCTGCAGACGTATAATATAAACGGAGACACTGCTGCAGGAGCAATAGCTAAATCGCTCAAATCAAGAAGATTGCTTTTAATGACTAATGTAGAAGGGGTTTTAGACAAAAATAAAAGGCTAATACAAGAAGTTTCCTCTTCCAAAATTTTAGAGATGATCAAAGATGAAACAATAACTGAGGGAATGATACCAAAGATAAATACATGTTTAGATGCTATTAATAACGGAGTAACGGCTGTTGCAATAATTGATGGTAGAAAAAAACATTCAATATTATTTGAAATTTTTTCAGATAAAGGATCAGGAACTTTAATCAGAAAATGAAAAATTTAAAAAAAATGAAATATCTATTATTAGATCTTGATGGTGTATGTTACGGTAAACATAACAATTATTCATTAGAAAAAGTATTTGGCCAAGTATCCAATCGTATGACACAATTTATTTCGGAAAGACTTAAAATAAATCGAGACGAAGCTAAAAAATTACAAACTGATTATTTTTATAAGTATAACACAAGTTTAAATGGGCTAATGATACATCATGACATACCGCCTCAAGAATTTTTGAAATATGTACACACAATCGATCTCTCTTTTATGAAAGAAGATAAAATTATGAGAGATGAATTGATTAATTTAGATATGGAGAAGTTTATTTTCACTAACGGGAGTGCTGAACACGCTGAAAATATATTATCACACCTTGGAGTTTATGATCTTTTTGGAAGAGATAAAGTGTTCGATATTCAAGATGCTGGATATGTCCCAAAACCTGAGGCAAAGACTTTTGATCTAATGCTCAAAAAATTTAAGATAAATCCAAAAGAAACGATCTATATTGAAGATATTGCAAAAAATTTGGGTATTGGTCACGAAAGAGGATGCTATACAGTTTGGCTAATTAATGATGAGCATTTTGGCAAGATAGACTCTAATAAAGATTATATTTCTCATAAAATAGAAAATCTGTCTTTATTTCTTAAAGAAATAAGGATATTAAAAAACAAGTAAATTATGTCTTTAGAAAAAATTATTAATGATGCCTGGGAAATTAAGGATAAAATTAGCCCTAGCTCAGATCCAAAGCTTAAAGATGCAATTAATCAAATAATTGCGGACTTGGATAGCGGAAAAGTTAGAGCCGCTGAAAAAATAAATGGTCAATGGATTGCTCACCAACACATTAAGAAAGCAATAATGCTTAGTTTTAGAATATATCCAATGGAAAATTTAAATGGTCCTTATAGTAGTTGGTATGACAAAGCTCATTTGTTAAAAGGTAAAACTGCTGGTTGGTCTAAAGAGGATCATGAAAAAGCTGGCTTTAGAATGGTTCCTAATTCTCCAGTTAGAAAAGGATCTTTTGTCGGTAAAAATGCTGTGTTGATGCCCTGCTATGTAAACATAGGCGCATACATTGATGAGGGCACGATGATAGACACCTTCGCAAGAGCTGGCAGTTGTTGTCAAATTGGAAAAAATTGTCATATATCAGCAGGGTCTGGAGTTGGTGGAGTTTTGGAACCGGCTCAAGCATTGCCTACAATTATTGAAGATAACGTTTTTTTAGGTGCAATGTCCGAAGTAGTTGAAGGAGTGATCGTTGGTGAAGGATCAGTTTTGAGCATGGGAATGTACATTGGTCAATCAACTAAAATTGTAGATCGGAAGTCAGGAAAAATATCTTATGGTAAAATACCTCCTTACTCAGTTGTTGTACCAGGAACCTTACCAGATAAAAATAATTCATCAGCTGCATCGCTATACTGCGCAGTAATAATTAAACAAGTTGATGAAAAAACAAGATCTAAAACTTCGGTAAACGATCTTTTAAGAGAATAAAAATGCAAAAAATAAATGAGCTTGAGTTAGCTAAAGAGCTAATTAGATTTCCATCTATTACACCTATAGACGCAGGGGTGATGAGTTTTCTTGAAAAAAAATTAACAAAATTAGGTTTCAAAACTAAGATAATTACTTTTAAAGATAAAACACATAAACCCGTAAAAAATTTGTATGCAAGATTAGGAAATAAAGGTCCAAATTTTTGTTATGCTGGACATTTGGATGTTGTGCCTCCAGGTAATTTAAATGACTGGACTGTGAACCCGTTTAAACCAAAAGTTAAAAATGGTCATCTAATTGGCAGGGGCGCTAATGATATGAAAAGTTCAATTGCAGCTTTTGTATCTGCTGTAAGTATTTTTTTGACAAAAAGTAAAAATTTAAAAGGTTCAATAAGCTTTTTGATTACAGGGGATGAAGAAGGCGATGCGGTTAATGGAACAAAAAAGCTAGTAGATTATTTAAAAAATAAAAAAGAAAAAATAAATTTTTGTTTAGTGGGAGAACCAACCAATCCTAATAAATTGGGTGAAATGGTTAAAATCGGTAGAAGGGGTAGTTTAACTGGAAAGTTAGTTATTAATGGTGTTCAAGGGCATGTTGCATACCCACACCGAGCCAATAATCCATCTACAACTATAATAGAAATTTTAAAGAAATTAAAAGATATAAAATTTGATAGTGGTACAAAGAATTTTCAGCCAACTAATCTAGAAGTTACAAGTATAAATATAAATAACAATATAGATAATATTATTCCAGGTTCTGCGTGGGCCACTTTTAATATACGATTTAACAATAGACATACGTCAAAATCTTTAAAGAAAAAACTAAATACTATTTTTTCAAAGATATGTGGGAAGAAAAAATCTAGATATGAAATTGAATATAAAGTATCTGGAGAGGCATTTTTATGTGAACCGAGTAGTTTTGTTTATAAAATTCAAAATATTATTAAAAATAATACAAAAATTAAACCGAAACTATCAACATCGGGTGGTACATCTGATGCAAGATTTATAAGAAAGATATCGCCTTGCCTTGAGTTTGGTTTAGTTGGCAAAACTATGCATAAAATAGATGAGGCAGTATCCTTAAAAGACTTAAAAAATTTAACTAAAATTTATGCAGAAATATTAGAAGAATACTTTAAGTGAGTACTGCAATAGTAACATCCGATACATCAGAGGATCACATTACTGGTGATGGTCATCCAGAACAACCAAAAAGAGTTTCGGCAGTTGTTAGGAGATTAAAAAAGAGGAAAAATCTATTATGGGTTAAGTCAGAAAAGTTTGACCTAAAAATTTTAAAAAAAGTTCATGGGTCTGATTATGTTGATAGCATAGAAAATTCATTTCCGTCTAGCGGTTTAAAATTTTTAGATGGAGACACAATTATATCTCCCGGAAGTAAGAAGGCAACATACGATGCAGTAGGTTCTATAATTAAAGCAATAGATGGTGTAGAAAGCAAAAAATTTAATAATGTATTTTGTGCTGTAAGGCCTCCTGGGCATCACTGTGAAAAAAATAAAGCTATGGGTTTTTGTATTTTTAATAATGCAGCAATAGGGGCTCAATATTTAATTGAAAAATATAATTACAATAAAGTATGTATCATAGATTTTGATGTTCATCATGGTAATGGCACCCAAGACATTTTTTACAATAATAAAAAAGTTTTATATATATCAACTCATCAGTACCCTTTTTATCCTGGAACCGGATCTGAGAATGAGAAGGGCAAGTTTAATAACATATTTAATATACCTTTGCCAGCTGGTACATCATCTGAAAATTATTTTGATGCATATAATCATGTGTTAAAAAAGTTAAATGAATTTAAACCTGAGTTTTTAATTTTTTCAGCAGGTTTCGATGCACATCAGGATGATCCTCTTGCACAATTTAAACTAAAGTCGAAAGATTTTTATGAAATTACAAGAAGAACACTTCTTGCAACAAATAAATATAATAATAGAAAAGTAGTTTCGATCTTAGAAGGTGGTTACGATTTAAATGCTCTAGCAGAAAGTGCTGACGAGCATGTTAAAGCATTACAGCAAAATAAATAAAAAATTTCATATTGAAAATTTTAAAATAGTTACCATATAACTTTAAGTGTTGCCTAATGGGACACTAAATAACCTTGCTAACAAAGGAGGAAAAATGACAAGTAAGGATCTATCAATCTTTAATTCATTAAGACCATTTTCTGTTGGTTTTGATGATATGTTTGAGCAATTTGAAAACATGTTAGGAAATGGAAGTTTGACAACTCAATCAAATTATCCACCATATAACATTAGGAAAACTGGTAAAGACAGATACTCAATTGAGGTAGCTCTTGCGGGATTTAACAAAAAAGATGTTGAAGTAGAATATGAAGACAATCTTTTAACTGTAAGAACTAAGCAAGTTGAAAAATCTGATAATACTGTCGAAAATGGAGAGATTATACACAAAGGAATATCTCAAAGACAATTTACTAGATCATTTAAAATTGCTGAAGACGTAAAAGTTGGTGAAGCTAATTTGAAAGACGGGCTATTAACTATTGAATGTGAAAAAATAGTTCCGGATTTTAAGAAAAAAAAATTAATTCAAATTAAATAACATAAACCTTGCTTGTGGGGTAAAGCCCCACAAGTTAAAAACATCCTTTTGATGAATAACCTACAATAAAATCACTTTCATCAATTTCAAAACTTCTTTGACATTTAATCCCGTATTTTTTTGAAATATATATAATTTTTCCTGAGCCAGGTGGTTCTCCATCATTTGGCATAGTTAAATCTGGGTATCCAAATTCTGCAATCAACAAATCTTTTTTTTTATTTAGAAATTTCATTAAATACTTATCTTCTTTTTGAATAACTTCATCAGCTTTATTCTGTACCGTTTCGCAGGACGATAAAAGAATAAATAATAAGATCGAAAATATATTAATTATTTTTTTCATTAGATTGAATAATAGCATAGGAGAAATTATTAAAAATAAACTTATAGTTGAATATTGTGAATAAAGAATATTTTATTAAGGAATTATTTTATTAATCTGATAATTTTTTTTATCGGGAGGAATTATGCTAGACAAATATTTCGAATATAAAAAACATAAAACAGATTTTAGAACTGAAGTTATTGCGGGTGTAACTACATTTCTAACAATGGCCTATATAATGTTCTTAAACCCTTTTATTTTATCGGGGGAATTCGCTGGACCTGAAAAGGGTTTTTTTGACTTTGGTGCAGTATTTACAGCCACAATTTTAGCAACCGCTCTTGCTTGTTTCATAATGGCTTTTTACGGAAAAACTTGGCCAATAGGGCTTGCTCCAGGCATGGGAATAAATGCTTTTGTAGCTTTTGGTGTAGTTGCGGGTATGGGTTACACTCCACAAGCTGCTTTAGGTGCAGTTTTAGTGGCTGGAGTATTATTTTTGATTATTTCTCTTACACCTTTAAGAGCATGGTTAATAAACTCAATTCCAAAAAGTTTAAAATTAGGAATTGGAGCAGGTATAGGATTGTTTTTAGCCATAATAGGATTAGAAATTATGGGAGTTGTTGGAGATCATCCGGTTACTTTAGTAACTCTCGGTGATTTAAAAAATCCTTTAGTGCTATTAGGGTGCTTGGCTTTTGTTGCTATGGTTGTTCTTGAAAAACTTAAAGTTAAAGGAAATATTATAATTGGAATAATTGCTTTTAGTATAATTGCATGGGTAACGGGCTTAGCAAAATTTAATGGAGTAGTAAGCTCACCTCCGCCAATGACATATTTATTTGATTTTGATTTAAAAGCGGCGTTATCAGCAAGTATGTCAACTGTAGTCTTTACATTATTATTTATCGATTTTTTTGATACTGCAGGAACATTAACATCTGTAGCTAATGTTGCTGGAAAAGTAGATAGCAAAGGTAGAGTTACAGATATAAATAAAGCCATGATGTCTGACAGTGTCGCTACAGTTGCTGGTGCTATGATGGGCACAACAACTGTAACAAGTTATGTAGAGTCAGGTGCTGGTGTTAAAGCAGGTGGAAGAACAGGTATGACCTCTTTAGTAATTGGTATCCTGTTTTTATCATGCTTATTCTTTTCTCCTCTTGCAACAAGTTTGCCTAAGGAAATTGACGGAGCTGCACTTCTATATGTTGCTGTTCTTTTTGTAAGAAACATTACAGATATTGAGTGGAATGATATAGCAGAATCTGCTCCCTCAATTGTAGCAATGATAACAATGCCACTTACTTATAGTATTAGTAATGGAATTGCTTTAGCTTTTATATCTTATGCTTTGATTAAAATATTTACGGGAAAAATATCTAATACTTCTCCTGCTATTTGGTTAATAGCAGTTTTGAGTGTAATAAGTTTTCTTGTAGCGTAAAATTTACGAGGGGCTGGCCAATAAACTAGCCCCTTTACTTCAATTCTTTTTTTAAATCTTCTATAGAAATTAATTCTCTTAATTCGTAAGGAAACACAATCCAAGGATTATCTTGTAAATTGTGAACTATATAATCTGATTTAAAATTAGATTTTTCTTTTTTATAGAGCACAGCTGATTTGAAGTTAATTTTTTTATCTTTGAAGTCTTTATAATTTTCTAGCCATTTTAAAGTTTTTTCTAGAGTTACACCTGTATCAATTAGGTCGTCAGTTACTAATATATTTTCTCCATAACTCCTTGAGGTAGTTGACAAATCTCTTGCAAAAGTCAATTCGTTTTGTTTATCAGCAATTTGATTATTTTTTTCTGCTGAATAACTTTCAACCCCTAAATATCCACATTTTACATTAAAGATTCTACTTAAAATATCACCTACTCTAAGACCGCCTCTTGCAATACATATTATAAAGCTAGGTTTGAAGCCGCTGTCACTAATTTGGACTGCAAGATTATCTATAGACTTATTGTATGTATCCCAATCAATAATAAGTTTTTTTGACATTTAGAATTTTATTACATAAAAAAATTCAGAAAAAGTAAAGATATTTTTCTAATATTGTATTGGTTCATCATCTATTGATCTCCATAAATACCATGTAGCTACAGTACAATAGGGAGTAAATTTTTTATTTAGCTTATTTACAAAATTTTTTGGAGGATGATATTTTTTTTTATAGTTATTTGAAATAGCTCTTAAAAGGCCAATATCTTGTATTGGCCAAATGTTTGATCTATTTAAATTAAAAATTAATACCATTTCTGCAGACCATCTCCCAATTTGACGTAAATCAGAGAGATATTCAATTGCTTCTTCGTCACTCATATATTTAATTTTTTTTGCGTCAAAGGTTTTATTCTTAATTTTTTTTGCAAGTTCTTGAATACCTTTTATCTTTTGTTTACTTAAACCACATTTTTTAAGTTTTAATTTATTTAACACTACAACATTACCAGGCTTTATTTTGCCTTTACATGCTTTTGAAAATTTTTTAAAAACTGAGTTAGCGGCTGCGACACTTATTTGTTGACCAATAATGCTTTTACACAAAGAATAAAACAAATCTTTACGGGTTGTTAAGGTTTTATCAGGATATTTTAGTATTAACCCTTTCATTATTTTATCTTTTTTTGATAAAACTTTTATTGCTTTATTCCAATAATACGGTTTTTTAGTCATGTCTTTGTATTGTGGGTTCTTTTTTAATTATTATTTCACGTCTAAAAATTATAATTGAAGATAAGATTACTAATAATCCGCCAATTAATGATTTTAAAGATGGAACTTCACCCCATATTAAATAACCAAAAAAAATGGCAAATACTAATCCTAAATATTTTAATGGAGTAACTAAAGATACCTCAGAAAATTTATAAGATTGGCTTAGCCAGAGGTTTGCAACACCACCAAACAAACCAACTAGAGACAAAACAAAAAAATCGAAAAAGGAAGGTATTTTCCAACCATAAGGTAAAGTACATAATCCAGCTATTGTGATTGCTATCGAAAAATTTAATGAAATTAACCAAACTGGTTCAGTTGAAGAAAGCTGTCTTATTGCAATTGCAACATATGAAAGACCAATACAAAAAATTATTGGGAAGATATAATAAATATTTAAACTTTCAAAACCTGGTTCTGTAATAATTAGAATTCCTACAAATCCAATTACTACAGCGAGCCATCTATAGATACCAACCCTCTCACTTAAAAAAAATATTGAGAAAATAGTTGTAAATATAGGTGCAGCAAATGATATACTAACTACTGTAGCTAAAGGTAAATTTCTTAGTGCAATAAATATTGCTACCATTGCTATAAGACCCACAAAACACCTTAAAAAATGTAAAAATGCTCTTTTTGTTTGATAAAAATTATTTATTCTATTTTTAGGTATTACAAAAAAATAAAATACTATACCAAAAAAACCTCTAAAAAAAACAACTTGACCAAGTGGGTAATCTGCAGTCCATTTTATTATTAAATCCATTAGTGAGAAGGCGCACACTGATAGAAACATGTACAAAAAACCTAATTGATTTTTACTGAGCATATGATTTACTCAACATACTTTTAGATACTTTAATTTAATAATCAATGGAAATAGCAATATTAGGTTTAGGATGTTTTTGGGGACCAGAAAGAAAATTTGGTGAAATAGACGGTGTAACTAATACTGAAGTAGGATACTGCGGTGGAAAAAATAAAGATACAAATTATCAAGAAGTTTGCACTGGTACTACTGGACATGCTGAAGTAGTAAAAATTGAGTTTGATGAAAATATCATTTCATACGAAAAAATAATAAATCTATTTTTTGATTTTCATGATCCAACAACTCTTGACCGACAAGGTCCAGATATAGGAACTCAATATAGAAGTGAAATTTTCTATTTAAATGAAATCCAAAAAAAAGTAGCTGGAAAAATTTTAGATAAGAGAAATTTAGATTTTAAAGGCAGGATTGTTACAAAAATAACTGAGGTTTTAAATTATTGTAAGGCAGAGGAATATCATCAAAAATATCTTATGAAAAACCTATGAGCCTAATATCAACAGACTTTGCAGAAAAAAATTTAAAAGAATTTAAAATAATTGATGCTTCATGGCATTTACCAACTGAAAATAGGGATCCTTATTTAGAATATCAGGAGAGTCATATTCCTAACTCCGTCTTTTTCGACCTAGACAATACATCTGAAAAAAATACTGATCTCCCCCACATGTTGCCCTCAGAGGATCAATGGAGCAAAAGTATTTCTAAGTTGGGCATTTCTAATAATGATAAAATTCTTATATACGATAACTCAAGATTATATTCTGCTTGCAGATGTTGGTTTTCTTTATTGTATTTTGGGCATGACATTGGAAAATTGTATATTTTGAACGGAGGATTGAAAAAATGGAAACAAGAAAATAAAGCTTTAACTGATGAGAAAACCAATATCGTAACTTCAAATTACAAAGCAATTAAAAAAGAAAATTATGTTTTTAATATTAGCCAAATAAATGAAAATATTGATACAAATAATTTTGCAGTTGTTGATGCAAGAAGTCTTAAAAGATTTAATGGAGAAATAGATGAGCCTAGAAAAGGATTAAGAAGAGGAAGTATCAAAAATTCTTTATGTTTGCCTTATGGAGAATGTATAAATCAAATTACAAACGAATTAAAAACCAAGGACGAACTTAAGTTAATTTTTGAAAAAATAATAAAAACAAAGAACAACAATAAATTTGTTTTTACTTGTGGATCAGGAGTCACTGCTTCAGTGCTAGCATATGCTTATAAGATAGTAAATAAAGACTACCAGCCAATTATTTATGATGGATCTTGGAGTGAATATGGTAAGTATTCACCATGATTAAATCGAAAAAAATTCAATTTTTTTTAATAGTTTTATTAATTATTATTATTTCAGTAATAGTTGGTAGGCATTTTGTTACTAAACACTTTGTAAAGAAATTTTCTAAGATGCCACCGCCAGGTGTAATAGTTAACGCCGTAAGTAAGTCCACATTTTATGAAAGTATAGAAACTTTTGGAACCGCATTATCTCTTAAAAATAAAAATTATAGAATTAAAAAAAGTGAAATATTAAACGAAAACATAATTATAGGTAAGGTTGTTGAAAAGGGAGAGGTTATTTTTGAAACTTCAGATAAAAAAATTATTGCACCTTTTAAAGGTATTTTAGGGAAAAGAGAAATAGCACAAGGAGTTTTGGGAACTGAGTCTTTTATATTAACTTTGGATGATACAACATCAATATTACTAAATATTAAAGTTCCTGAAATATATTTAAACATATTAAAACCTGGGCTTTCAGCTGAAGTAAAATCAGATTCGTTTGAAAAAAAATTTTACGGTACTATAGAGTCTGTCAGTTCAAGGGTAGACCCCAGTACAAGATCTGTACTTTCAAGTATAATTGTTGAAAATAAAGACTTAAAGTTAATTCCAGGTATGCTTTTAGATATAAAAATTATTTACGATAAAAAAGAACAATTAGGAATTCCTGAAAATTCACTTTTAATTCAAGGTGAAACTGCTTTTGTCTACAAAGTTCTAGAAGATAATACGGTCAATAAGATCAAAGTGAAAATTGGAAAGAGAAACTTTGGTAAAGTTTCGATAATTGATGGATTGTCTTTAGGAGACAAAATAGTTACCGAAGGAATTTCAAAAGTGAGAGACAAAATTAAAATAAAAATTTTAAATTAAAATGTTTCTAACTGATTTATCTATTAAAAGACCTGTCATTGCCTCAGTGATGAGTTTGGTATTAGTAATATTTGGAAGTCTAGTTTTTTTTGATATCCCCACTAATGAAATTCCAGATATTGATAGGCCAGTAGTATCGATACAAACAGATTATAAAGGCGCGTCTGCAAATGTTGTTGATAAACAAATTACTCAAAAAATTGAGGACTTTGTTGGAGGTACTGCCGGGTTAGTCTCTATAGAGTCAATGAGTGAAGATGAAAGGTCAAGAATTGATCTAACATTCAAAGATAATCTTGATATTGATGATGTGGCAAATGACGTGAGAAGTTCGATTGCAAGAGTATTAGATAATTTACCTACTGAGTCGGATGCACCTGAAATATTCAAACAATCAGCTGGTTTTAGAACAACCATGTGGTTAAGTTTTAGTTCTGACTTTATGTCTGATCTTGAATTGACAGATTATGCGGATAGGTATTTAACCGACTATTTTTCAACAGTTGAAGGTGTTGGAAGAGTGAGGTTGGGTGGAGAGAGGGAACTTTCTCTAAGGGTCTGGTTAGATCCACTGTCATTAGCAGCTAGAGATCTTACAACTCAAGATATAGAAAATGTCCTTAGGCAGGAGAATGTAGAATTTCCTGCTGGAAAAATAGAGTCTAAAGATATTGATTTAACAATTAAACTCGAAAATGCATATGAATCGCTTGAATCTTTTAAAAAATTGCCATTAAAAAAATCGATAGACGGATCTATTACCAAACTTGAAGATGTTGCTAGAATCGAATTCGGTCCAGTGTCAACAAGAACATTATTTAAAGGAAATGGTAGACAAGTAGTGGGTATAGGTATTTATCAAAACTCAGATGCAAATACTATTTCTGTAGCAAATAGAATTAAAAAAAAAATAAAACAAATTGAACCCAGTCTACCAGATGGAACAAAATTAGAAGTTTCTTTTGATAGGAGTAATTACATTTCAAGTGCAATTAAAGAGGTTTATAAAACACTTTTTGTAGCCTTAATA
The DNA here is from genome assembly GCA_902583455.1 of uncultured Pelagibacteraceae bacterium. Taxonomy (GTDB): domain Bacteria; phylum Pseudomonadota; class Alphaproteobacteria; order Pelagibacterales; family Pelagibacteraceae; genus Pelagibacter. Next base: position 44,034 of record CACHVY010000001.1, read on the forward strand.
CTTGTATCATTTATAATTTATTCTTTTTTAGGTAATTTAAGGTCATTAATAGTACCTCTTGTTGCTTTGCCCGTTTCATTAATTTCTACGTTTCTAGCAATATATTTTTTCGATTTCTCAATAAATCTTTTCACATTAATGGCACTAGTACTTGCCATTGGAATTGTAGTAGACGACGCCATAGTAATGTTAGAGAATATTGTAAGAAGAGTTGAGCTTGGAGAGTCGCCGTTAGTTGCGGCTTACAAAGGATCGAAACAAGTTTCATTTGCAATTATTGCAACAACTTTAGTTCTTGTGGCTGTTTTTATTCCTTTAATTTTTGTTAAGGGATTATCAAGTGTTCTTTATATGGAAACTGCCGTTACCTTAAGCTTTGCAGTGATAATTTCTAGTTTTGTAGCTTTATCCCTTAGCCCTATGCTAGCAAGTAAGGTCCTAGGACAAAATGATAAAAAAAATAAATTAACTCACAGTTTCGAAAAAAAACTGAAAGATTTTAAAATATTTTATAAGAACTCGCTTTCATACTGGGTCGATAAGAAAAAGACAGTTATATTTTTTTTGTTTTCTGTATTAATATTAACGATAGCAGCATTTCTTTATGCTCCCAAACAACTAATTCCAAAAGAAGATAGAGGAGCTTTTTTTGTAATTGTAAAAGCACCACAAAGTTCTGGCTTTGATTTTACATCAAACAAAGCACAAGAAATTGAAGGATTTCTCCTCCCTAAAATTGGCAAAGGTGAGTACAGAAGAGTGATATTAAGAGTACCTGGGTTTGGAAAAAGTAGTAAACAAGTAAACTCTGCATTCATAATCGCTTTACTAGAGAGTTGGGAAAAAAGAGACAGAAGTGGACAAAAAATTATGATGGAGTCTTTTAAAGAGATTTCTAAAGTTCCTGGAGTTTTAGCTTTTCCAATAATGCCACAAGGAATTAGAACTGGTGGTGTAGAAAAACCTATTCAATTTGTAATACAAGGAAATACTTATGAAGAATTAATAAGATGGAAAGAAATAATAAAATTGGAGGCAAGAAAAAATAAAAATCTTACTAATGTTGAGGATGATTTTGAACTAAATAAACCAATTTTAAATGTAAAAATTGATCAAAAAAAAACCTCTGACTTAGGTATCTCGACTGTAGAGATAGGAAAAACTATTGAAACAATTTTTGGTTCAAAAAATGTTACTAACTTTACTAAAGACGGAAAAGAATATTCTATAATATTGCAGGGTGATATATCTAATAGAAATGAGCCATCTAGTTTAAATAAAGTTTATGTAAGATCAAAAAATACTAACAAGCTAATTTCTCTTTCTAATTTAGTTACAATTGACGAGGAAGGCACTGCTCCATTTTTATCGAGATATAATAGACAAAAAGCTGTAACAATATCTGCGAATATTATTGGTGATTACACATTAGTATCAGCACTTAATTTTTTGGAAGATGTTGTAAAGAAGAATACCCCAGAAGCCAGGGTTGAATTCAAGGGTGAAAGTGAGCAAATAAAGGAAATTAGTTATCAAATTTATTTAATTTTTGTTTTAGCATTAATAACTGCTTATTTAGTAATGGCTGCCCAATTTGAAAGTTTCAAACATCCGTTAACCATCATGTTAACAGTTCCACTTGCTATTTTAGGTGGTTTGGTCGGTTTGTTATTAGTAGGAAGTTCAATAAATGTTTATAGTCAAATAGCATTAATTATTCTTATAGGTTTAGCCACAAAAAATGGGATATTGATTGTTGAATTTGCAAATCAATTAAGAGCCGAAGGTAAGAATATTAAAACAGCTGTTATGGAGTCAGCTAGCATTAGATTAAGACCAATATTAATGACATCTTCCTCTACTATATTTGGAGTTTTACCATTAATAATTAGCAGCGGTCCTGGCGAGGCAAGTAGATTAACTGTTGGTATAACGATATTTGCAGGTATGTTTTTTTCAACATTTTTTACCTTGTATGTAATACCAGTAATTTATTTGATAATTGGAAAAAATACTAAAAGTATTAATTATATTGAGGAAAAATTAAATAAAGAGTTAAATTAATAAATTATAAATTTCTTTCGACTTAATTTTTTTTTACACTTCGTTAATTGTTTTTTATATATTTCAGAATAACCTTTTACTTTTTTAGCTAAATTAATAACCTTTTTATTTCTTTTGTAGTGTTTATAATTGCCCCACCCTTCATGGTAAGCAATGTATTGTCTAAAAGGATCTTCTTTTGAAATTTTTAGTATTTTTGAGGATTTGCTTGTATACCATCCTATAAAATCTACACTATCTTTGAACCTGTTTCTAATTGCTAGCGGATTGTTTGTTTCTTTTTTGTATTGTTTCCAGGTACCCTTGACTGCTTGAGAATACCCAAAAGAAGATGAAGGTCTTTTATAAGGAATTATTTTAAAAATCTTATTTCTCTCGGGTTTAGCAAGCCAATCGAAATCAGACTCCATTTTAATTATTGCTAATTGTATATAAATTGGTGTGCCCCATTTTTGCTCTGTTTTTTTTGAATGCTTGTACCATAAATATCTTTCAGAGAATATTGAACAGCCATCAGATGTATTTTTTGGTATCGATGAGCAACTTACTAAAAAAAAGAAAAAAATTATCCAAGTTTTTTTAAAATGAATCACTTCAGAATTATAATTTATTTATTTTTTTTTCTCCATTCCCATGGTTTATCAAACTGACCTTTCCATAATCCCAATTTTTCTCTCTTAGCTTGTATTTCAGAACTAATGTATTTTTTTGAATATTTGGTGTAATTTAATGCTAACCCATTTTTAACCATCCAATTGTTTAAATCTATTTTTTTTTTATAACAAATTGCAATTAATCTTTTATAGCGATCATACTTTTCACCTTTACATTTTATTTTATTTTTTGAAATAATTTTATCTAATCTTTCTTTTGCTACTAAACCACATTTGTATTTTTTATTTAAAGTAATAAAATTAAATTGTATCCAGGGTTTTTTACAGTGTTGTTCAATTTCAGGTGCATCTATTCCTAATAATCGAATTTTTTTTTTATCTATAATTATTGTGTCACCATCAATAACTTTTGCAAATCCCTCAACCTCTAATGAATGAATAGGTTTTGAAATTAAAAAAAAAAAAATAATTAAACTATAAAAAATCTTTTTTTGCAGTTTGCAGCAGTTCATTTAATTTTTCTCTAACATCATTTTCTGAAATATTTTTGTCTTTTAAATCTTGGTACAACTTTTTAATTATATCTTCATCACCTGGTTCGCTAAAATCAGATTTTATTACTTCTAATATATATTGTTCTTTTTCTTGATCTTTTTTTCCCAAAATTTCTGCAGCCCATTCACCTAAGTATTTGTTTCTTTTTGAATTTACTTTAAATTTAAGCTCTTCATCATGAGCAAACTTATTTTCAAAATTTTTTTTTCTATCTTCGAATGAACTCATAAAATTTCATTAATATATAAGAAATTATAACACCTGTTATGTTACCAATCAAATCCTCAAATTGAAAACTTCTATTTGGAATAACAATGTGTGCTAGTTCTAGGATTATCGAAATAAAAAGTAAATATAAAAAAATGTAATTAAGTTTTTTTGAGTTATTTGAATAATTTAAAATAGCAATAAATGATAAAATTAAAAACGTATAGAGATGATTGGATGATAAAGATAAAAAATCTCCAGTTAATTGAGGCTGCGATTCTAAATTTCCATATAGTATCCATCCAAGAATACTACCTGGATATAAATACAGAATTATTATAGTAAAATTAGAAATTTTGAAAAATAAGTCTAAATATTTTCTAATATTTCTCATTATAAACATTTATTTAATTGTAATTTTAAGTTACTAAACATGTATAAATGGTGCACCTTGTATTAATAAGACATGGACAGAGCGAATGGAATAGTCAAAATAAGTTCACTGGATGGGTTGATATAGATTTATCTGATAAAGGTAAAAAAGAGGCAAAAACTGCTGGTGAATTAATTATTAATGAAAATCTTAAATTCGATTACTACTTTTCCTCATTTCAAAAAAGAGCTATCAATACATTAAAGTTAATCCAAGAAACTATGGGAATTAAAAATCTAAAGTTTGAAGAGGCTTGGCAACTGAATGAAAGACATTATGGAGCTTTAACTGGCTTAAATAAAGAGGAAATGAAAAAAAAACTTGGAGAAAAAAAAATACATGAATTTAGAAGATCATGGAGTTTAAAGCCTGAAAATTTAGATAAAAATAACGTTTATCATCCATTGAATATAGATAAATACAAAAACATTCCAAAAAGAAATATTCCTGATACTGAGTCTTTAGAGGACACATATAATCGAGTTATCCCATATTTTGAAAGTAAAATATTAAAACTACTAAAATTGGAAAAAAGGATATTGGTTGCTGCACATGGAAATTCTATAAGAGCCTTATGTAAATATTTATTCAAAATAAGCAATGAAAATATTTCAAATTTAGAAATACCTACTGGCAATCCACTGGTTATATATTTTGATAATAGTTTAAAGGTAATCAAAGCAAGATATCTTGACGAGGCAAGGGCTAAAAAATTATTATTTAATAATTAATTTTTTATAAATTTTAATATCGGTTACGTGTTTAAAATTAATTTTACTTTCATAACCGTACAAATTTTTATCCATTAACAATTTGTTCCAAATTAATGAAATAGGAAAAATTTTTTTTTTTATATTAATAAATAGATCTCTGTTGATTATTTGACAGCCTGTGAATATATATTCTTTTTTTGAACTATATGTAAGAATATTTTTTTTCATTGAAAAATCACCACTTAGTCTTTTATCAAAACTTCTTTTTTTTTTAACTACTAGGAGCATGTTTGACGCTTTTTTAGAAAAATATAAATTTTTCATTTTAATTATTTCGATTGAATGCTTTTTGGTCCAAATTGTATCTGGGTTTAAAACTAAGTAATTTTTATCATTTGAAGATTTTACAATATTTAAAATACCCCCTCCTGTGTTCAAAATTTTTCTTTTTTCCTCAAACACTTTAATTTTTTTCGATAATTTCTTTTCTAAAATGTATCTTTTTATTTGTTGACTTAAATGATGAGAATTTAAGAAAATTTTATTTATATTTAATTTAAATAATAACTCTATTGTGTTTTCTAGAAGAGACTTATTATGTATTTTTAAGAGGGGTTTTGGCACTTTATTTGTTAGTGGCTTTAATCTTTTACCAAAACCTGCACACATAATTATAGCTGTGTTTAATTTTTTCATCTTTTCTACTTTTCATTATTTAAGCAAGAAACTAACTCATCAAAAATGTTATTGCCACTTGTTCTAAGTTTAATTAATTTCCATGTATAGGGTATTAATTTCAGATAATTGTTTTTCTTGTCTCTTTTTGCAAGTCTAGTGAAAATTCCTAAAATTTTTAGATTTCTCAAAACAGAAAGTATTAAAAAGTCATTTTGAAAAGATTTTCTATCTATTTTTTTACTTTTTTTTAAAAAGTATGAATAAATATTTTTTTTAAATAGATTTGATGATTTATACCTTACGTCATCTATTAATGACGCCAAATCATATGCCGGGTTACCAATAACAGCATCCTGGCTATCTATCAAACATATCTTTTTATTTTTATACATCATATTAGAAACATGAAAGTCTCTATGAACGAACGTGTTATTTGGTAATTTTATTTTTTTTATTAAGACATTTATAATTTTTCTAATTTTTTTTTTTTTATAAGGTTTGGCCAATTTTTTATTATAGTAAGGTGTGTACCATTTGTTGAATAAATCCGCCTCCTTATATAAATCTTTGTGATTATACTTTTTCATATAATATTGTTTTCCTTTTAAGTTTATGGTTTTTGTATTTTTTATTTTTTTAAACCTAATGAGTATATCAATTATTTTTTTATAGATTTTATATCTATTATTTTTTTTTAGAATATTTTTTACACTTTGTTTTCCTAGATCAGTAATCTGTATAGAACCTTTGTCATAATTGTTTTTTATAAGTTTTGGAGCGTATATTTTATGATTGTTCAAAATTTTATTAATGCAGTCATATACTAAAAGATTCTTATATTTATTTTTTTTTGAATAGACTAATATAGAGTTTCTTGACCTATAGAACTCTCTATCCGATGCATCGCCCTTAATTTTTTTAAAATTCATAATTTTTACAATTTCCAAAAAGTTTAATTTTAATATTTCTATTTTCAAAGTTTTTCAAATATTTGAATTTCAACTCGATACGATTTTTTGGTTTAAACTTTATTTTTTCTGGCCATTCTATTAAAGAAATTACTTCATTATCCTCAAATACACCAATATTATTCAATTCTTTGTAATTTTTTACTCTATAAAAATCATAGTGATGAATTAATTTTTGATTAGCCAGATATTCATACATTACAGTAAATGTAGGACTTGGCACTTCAGTAATTTTTGAATTTGTTTTTTTTTGTAAATGATTTATAAAAAATCTAGCAAATGTAGTTTTACCAACTCCAAGTTGACCGTATAATAAAATTGTTTCTCCTGACTTTATTTTATTTGCAATCTTGCAAGCTAAATTTTTTAAAACTTTTAGATTTGAAACTTTTATCGAGCTACCGTTAGTAGCGATAGGCATCTGGTTTATAAGGTCCTTCTTGTTTTACGCTAATATAATCTGCTTGTTCTTTAGACAACTTAGTCAACTTGGCTCCAACTTTTTCTAAATGAAGCATAGCAACTTTTTCGTCTAGATGTTTTGGTAAAACATAAACTTTTTTTTCATATTTATCAGAATTGTTCCATAATTCTATCTGAGCTGTAACTTGATTTGTAAATGATGCACTCATAACAAAACTTGGGTGTCCGGTCGCGCATCCTAAATTTACTAATCTTCCCTCTGCAAGTAAAATTATTCTTTTTTTGCTAGGTAGTTCTATTTCATGCACCTGAGGTTTTATTTCATCCCACTTGTAATTTCTAAGCGCTTCAACCTGAATTTCATTATCAAAGTGGCCAATATTACAAAGTATTGCTCTGTCTTTCATGTCTCTCATGTGATCCGCTGTTATAATATCTTTATTCCCAGTTGCAGTCACAACTATGTCAGCATGCTTGATCATGTCATCCATTAAGACTACTTCATAACCTTCCATAGCTGCTTGTAATGCACAAATTGGATCTGTTTCGGTTATCATTACTCTCGCACCAGCTTGTCTTAATGATGCGGCACTACCTTTCCCTACATCCCCAAAACCAGCTACTATTGCTACTTTTCCTGACATCATTACATCTGTCGCTCTTTTGATACCATCTACTAAGCTTTCCCTACAACCATATAAATTGTCAAATTTTGATTTTGTAACAGAGTCATTAACGTTAATCGCTGGGACCAAAAGAGTTCCTTCGCTTTCCATTTTTTTTAAAGCTAAAACACCGGTTGTCGTCTCCTCTGACAATCCTTTAATATCTTTCATAAGATGTTTATAATCCTTATGCATTAAAGCTGTTAAGTCTCCTCCATCATCTAAGATCATGTTTGGTTTCCAATCTTTTTTTCCCTCAATAGTTTGTCTTACACACCACCAATATTCATCCTCGGTTTCACCTTTCCATGCAAAAACTGGAGTTCCAGATTTTGCGATAGCTGCGGCAGCGTGATCTTGAGTGGAAAATATATTACAAGAAGACCATCTGCACTCAGCACCAAGGTCAACTAAAGTTTCAATTAAGACTGCAGTTTGAATTGTCATATGCAAACATCCTAAAATCCTTGCACCCTTTAATGGACTCTTACCCTTATATTCTTTTCGTAATGCCATTAAACCTGGCATTTCAGTTTCTGCGAGAGAAATTTCTTTCCTTCCAAAATCAGCTAAATTGATATCTTTTACTTTGTAATCAGTCATTTTTTTTCTGCTTGTACATTAATTCAAAATTTATTCAACTAGTCAATTTATGGTTGGAAAATAAATATCAACCCTTGCTCCGTTTTTAGCCTTATTATTTGATGCATTAACACTCCCACCGTGTAAATCAACTAGATTTTTTACTATATTTAAACCTAGTCCAGAATGTTCTCCAAATTTTTCAGGTCTATTACTGTAAAATCTTTTAAAAATTTTTTCAGTATTTTTTTCCTTAAAACCTCTTCCTTCATCAACTACTGAAAGTTGGATTTTATTATTTTTATTTTTTTTAAGTTCGACAATAATTTTCTTATTATCTTCGCTAAAAGAAATAGAATTTTCAAGAAGATTTGCTAGAACTTGCTCGATTCTATTTTCGATACCTTTAATAAAGTATCTTTCACCATTTTTTTGAATTTTAAAATTGATCTTAATTCCTCTTTTTGAAAAGTATATTCCATTAAAATCATCAACAACTGAATTGATAACTTCTTCTAAATCAATATTCTTCATTTGCTCTTGAGTTATAGCAACTTCATCTTTTAACATTTGCGAATAGTCTGTAATTAGTCTTTCAATTCTTTCAACATCATGTGATAAGATTTTTACTAATTTTTCTTTCTCACTATTACTACTTGTTTCACTTAAAATTTCTGAAGCACTTTTTAATGATGCAAGCGGATTTCTAATCTCGTGTACTAAATCGGTAGAAAAGTTTTCTGCTGTATTTACTCTTTTTTGTAATTCATTTGTCATATCACTTAATGAGTGTGACAACATTCCTAATTCATCATTTCTTTTAACTAGATTTGTTAAATCGACTCTTTTTTTACTTCTCTCTTTAATGCTTTGTGTAAAATTAACCAAATTCTTGATTGGCTTTAAAAAATACCTATTTAAAACTAAGGAAAAAATAAAAATTACAATTCCTACAAATATAGCAGTTCGTATTATAAAAGTTTTTCTTTCATTAATCGCAGTTTTAATCTCATTTGCGTTTTCTGAAATTAATAAATAACCAGAAGGTGTATCATTTATTATTAAGTTTTTTACGGTAGATAATTTGAATTGCTGATAGCTTTCAGTTGTAAAAGTAAATGGTTTGCCAAAATTAGTTGAAGAGGCATAATTCGATATTTTTTCTTTGAGCTCTGTTTCTTTTTTTTGGTTTATTTTATCTTCTTGTGTAACTATTTCGTTATTATTTGTAGAAATATCAAATTCAACAATATCAATTCTCTGACTAAATGACCTGGGATCTAAGTCTAAAGTATTAGTATCCGCTATTATATCATAATCTTCATCTAAAAATACTACCCTATCAACACTTTGAAATAGAAATCTTTTAGAAAATAAAAAATTTTTTATATCCTCTTTGTTAAATTTAACATTTAATCTATTTAGGTTTTGTATAGTATTATTTAAGATTTGAATGTGTATTGAAGTTTTTTTTTTAATTAAATTTGGTTGAACGTAACTTAAATAGATTATTGTTAGTGAACCTATAAACAAAAAGATAATTAGATTAATAAATAAGAATTTCTTTAAAATTGATAAATTTTTAATAATTGAGGAAAACATTAACTAACATTCCACCTATAGCCACTACCATATCTAGTTTCGATAGCTGAAAAATTTTCATCTACTTTTTTAAATTTTTTCCTAATTCTTTTCACATGGCTATCAATTGTTCTATCCTCTATATCTGTATCCTCTCTATAAGCAATATCCATCAATTGGGCTCTTTCTTTTATTATTCCTGGTCTTTTTGCTAATTCTTGAACTATCAAAAATTCAGTAGTTGTTAATTTATCTGGTAATTGTTTGCCACCCCATTCGCATTCTAATTGGGATGGGTCAAGTTTTAGTTTGCCGTGATTAATAATATTTTTTGTGTCCTCAATATTAATATTCTTTTTTCTTAACTGAACACGAATTCTTTCAATTAAAACTTTTATAGAAAAACCTCCAGATTTTTTAACGAAATCATCTGCACCAAGTTTTAGTCCTAATAGCTCGTCAACTTCCTCATCTTTGGAAGTTAAAAAAATTACTGGGAGAGACGTTTTTTTTCTTAATTTTTTGAGTAATTCTTCTCCATCCATTTTTGGCATTTTAATATCAATTATAGCTAAATCTGGTGGAGTTCTAGACAGACCAATTAGTGCGCTTTCTCCGTCCAAATATGTTTGAACTTTGAATCCCTCTTTTTCTAAAGCTATACTAATGCTTGTTAGAATATTTCTATCATCATCTACTAATGCAATTGTTTGAGTCATGCAGTAATTAAAAATACTAAATTGTTATAATTTGGGCAACAGTTTATCTTATTGTAACAATCCCCAATTTTCACCAATATTTACATCTACAAGTATTGGAATTGAAAATGAATGCAAATCACTTTTTTGAACACTTTTCATTCCATTTTCTACTAATTTTTTTATATTTTCTATATTATCTTTCTTAACCTCAAAAATTAACTCATCATGAATTTGTAAAAGTAACTTGCAATCTTTTATTTTTTTAACTTTAATTTTTTCAAAAATATTGATCATTGCCATTCTCATTAGCTCAGACGCTGATCCTTGGATTGGTGCATTTATAGCAGCTCTTTCTTGAAAATTTCTTACATTAAAATTTTTATCATTAATTCCTGTAATATGAGTTCTTCTTCCAAAAATATTATTAACATATCCACTTTTTCTACAGAAATTTATTGTAGTTGACATGTAATCTTTGATCTCAGGGAATTTTTTAAAGTAAGATTTAAGAAATTCATCAGCTTCATTAGTTGTCACAGAGATTTGTTTTGCAAGACCATATTGAGAAATACCATAAATTATTCCAAAATTTATTGCTTTTGCTTTGCGCCTTAGCTCAGATGTAACATCTTTTATTTTTACATTAAAAACTTGGCTTGCTGTTAATGAATGTATGTCCTCTTTATTGTTGAAAGCTTTTTTTAGTTCTTTTACATCTGCTAGGTCAGCCAATATTCTCATCTCGATTTGGTTGTAATCTGCAGATAAAAGGTTGAATCCTTTATCTGAAATAAATGCTTTTCTAATTTCTTTTCCATCATTAGATTTAATTGGAATATTCTGTAAATTGGGATCACTTGATGCTAATCTGCCTGTTGTTGTAGCGGCTAATAAAAAACTAGTATGCACTCTACTTGTGTTAGGATTTAAGAATTCTGGTAAAGAATCTGAATAAGTATTTTTTAATTTTGTTAGCTGTCTCCATTCTAAAACAAGTTGTGGTAACTCATGGCCTTTGTAAGCGAGATCTTCTAATACACTAGCGCCAGTAGCAAAACTACCTTTCTTCGTTTTTTTTAGGGCAGATATTTTCAGGTCATTATATAATACCTCTCCAAGTTGCTTGGTTGATCCAATTTTAAATTCTTTTTTCGATATTTTAAAAATTTTTTTTTCTAGATCAGAGATTTTTTTTTGAAAATTTTCAGACAATTTATTTAAAAATTTTTTATCAAGTTTGATACCATCCATTTCCATATGAGCTAAAATTTTAATTAATGGTTTTTCAAAAGTCTCGTAGATATTCATTAATTTTTCATTTTTGAGATTAATTAAAAATTTCTTATAAAGTCTGAAAGTAATATCTGCATCTTCAGCAGCGTAGTCCTTTGCAACTTCAATTTTAACTTCACTAAAATTTATTTGTTTTTTTCCACTTCCTACAAGATCTTTGTATGAAATTGTTTTATGACCTAAATGAATTTCTGATAAAGTATCCATATTGTGCCTATTTTTTCCAGCATCTAACACATAAGACATTAACATTGTGTCTTCTAATGGTTCTAAATCAATACCTCTATGATAAAGTATGATATAATCAAATTTGATATTTTGACCAATCTTTTTAATACTTTTGTCTTCTAGGATATTCTGCAATTTGTTTAATACATTTTTTTCCATTAAATTCTTAAAATTTTTATGGTTTAAAGGTATGTAATAAGCCTCACCAATTTTTGGTGAAATAGATATACCAATTAGTTCTGCTCGGTGTGGATCAAGAGAGCTTGTCTCTGTATCAATAGATATTTCACTTTCTTGTTCAATTTTAGATATTAATTCACTGAGTTCATTTTCATTTTTTATTAATATATATTTTTTTTTATCAATTTTACTTTCTGGCTTAGCTTGGAACAATTCTTTTCTGTTGTCTTTAAAATCAACTTCGCCATAAGTCGATATTGCTGAACTCAACAACCTATTAAATTCCATGTCCCTTAAAAAATTATACAATTTTTTTTTATCAATCTGTTTTAGAACAAAATCACTGTACGGAACTTTGACGGGTACATCTTTTTTTAAAGTAACTAGCTTTTTACTAATCATTGCTTTTTGTTTGTTTTCAATAAGTGTTTCTCTTCTTTTGTTTTGTTTAATGTTTTTAGAATTTGAAAGAAGATTTTCTAAGGTACCATACTCATTTATTAATTCTGCAGCAGTTTTAATTCCTATACCAGGTACACCAGGTACATTATCACTGCTATCTCCTGCTAAAGATTGAACATCTATTACTTTCTCTGCTTTTACACCAAATTTTTTTTGAATATCTTCTTCATTAATGAACTTATTTTTCATTGGGTCATAAATTCTTATATTTTTTTTGTATAGCTGCATTAAATCTTTATCAGAAGAAACAATTGTAACATCTCCCCCCTTTTTTATTATTTGTTCACTGTAAGTTGCTATTAAGTCATCTGCTTCATAATTAATGAGTTCTATAGATGGTAAATTAAAAGCCTCTACAGATTTTCTAATGTAGTCAAATTGTGGGATCAAATCATCAGGTGCATCTGATCTATTTGCTTTATACTCAGAATAAATCTCATTTCTAAAATTTTTTCTAGCAGAATCAAATATGACAGCAAAATGAGTAGGTTTAGATTTATTATCAGAGGATTTTGCATCTTCTAATAATTTGAATAACATGTTGCAAAATCCAGCTACAGCCCCTGTTGGTAGCCCATCAGATTTTCTAGATAAAGGTGGTAATGCATAGTAAGCTCTGAAGATATATCCAGATCCATCGATTAAATAGTAATTTTCTTTTTTGGATGTTTTGTTCATTAATAAATTTTATTTTAATTTATCTTAATGTTATAAGTCTATAAATCTAAATGAATAATAAAATTGTACTTTCTGTTAAAAATCTAAACAAAACCTACAACAAAAAAATTCATGCTCTTAGAAATTTAAACTTAGAGGTGAAAGAAGGAGAAATTTTTGGCTTATTGGGTCCAAATGGTGCGGGGAAAAGTACTTTTATAAATATTCTTGCAGGACTAACTACTAAAACTTCTGGAGATGTGGATGTTTGGGGATTCAACATGGACAAAAACCCTAGACAAGTTAGAGCTTCACTAGGGATAGTCCCTCAAGAGATAAATGTTGATCCTTTTTTTACACCAAAAAAATTATTGGAACTTCAGGCTGGTCTTTATGGTGTAAAAAAAAAAGATAGAATTACTGATACTATATTAGATCTAGTCTCTCTTAATGAAAAAGCTAATAGCTACACTAGAAATTTATCAGGTGGTATGCAGAGGAGGCTTTTAATTGCAAAAGCATTAGTGCATAAACCACCAATTGTAATTTTAGATGAACCTACTGCTGGAGTTGATGTAGAATTACGAAAGAAATTATTAGATAACGTAAAATCTTTAAGAGAAATAGGTGTAACAATTATACTTACTACTCATTATTTATCTGAAGCAGAAGAAATGTGTGACCGAATTGGTATTATTAATCGAGGAAATTTGATTGCACTGGAAACTACTGAAAACATGTTAAATAAAATACAAACAAAAATAGTTAAATTCTCAGTAAATAAAAAAGTAGAATTAATTGATACCTTAAAAAAAAAATTAAAGATAATAAAAAATAATGAAAAAGAGCTAATTGTCTCCTACGAAAAAAATATTATTAATATACAAGAAATAATTGATGTTATCAAAAGCCAAAAAATTGATATTTTCGATGTACAATCAAGGGATCCAGACCTTGAAGATGTATTTATAAAATTGATAAAAAACTAGATAAATCTTTAACAAAAATATATAATAATTGTATGGACAGGGTACACTCAAATCAAAATCAAAAAATTTTAAAAAATTTTTTTATAATAATCTTGGGAAGTTTAATTTTAACAATATCTGCAAAAATAAAAATTCCTTTTTATCCTGTGCCAATGACGATGCAAACATTTGTAGTTTTGTTTTTAGGTATAGCATTTGGTTACAAAATTGGTTTATCAATAATAACCGTGTATTTATTTGAAGGAATTTTAGGATTGCCAGTTTTCTCTAATTCTCCTGAAAAAGGAGTTGGTTTAGTTTACTTTACAGGACCAACTATGGGTTACTTAATTGGATTTTTGAGTGCAGTTTTTTTGACAGGTTATTTTAACTTTGGAAAAAATATAATACAAAATTTTTTTAAAATTCTTATATCAGTTTCAACTATCTATATTTTAGGATTAATATGGTTAGGAAGTCTAATTGGATGGGATAAACCTATTTTTGAGCTTGGTGCAAAGCCTTTTCTATTAGCAGAATTATTCAAAATTTTGATTTTAACTTTTCTTGCTTCGAGACTTGTAAGGTTTAGAAAATCTATCTAGGTGACCTTTTTGACAAAATTCTTTGAAGGGTCCTTCGATGCATTTTTAATCTTCTAGCTGTCTCAGAAACATTTCTATTGCAAAGTTCGAATACTCTGTGGATATGTTCCCATTTTACTCGATCAGCTGACATTGGATTTTCAGGTGGTTCTGCTTTTTTATTTGGATTAGCTAAAAGTGCCTTTTCAACATCATCTGCATCAGCCGGTTTTGCCAAATAATCTATTGCACCTTGTTTGATTGCTGCAACAGCTGTAGGGATGTTTCCATACCCTGTTAACATTACTACTCTGCTGTTTGAATTTGAATTTTGTATTTCTTTTACAACCTCAAGACCGTTACCATCGCCCAGTCTTAAGTCTACGACAGCAAAAGCTGGCTTATTATTTTTTACAGAATCTAGACCTTTTTTTACACCTTCAGCTTGTGAAACCTTAAAGCCTTTCTTTTCCATAGCTCTTGCAAGTCTTTCTCTAAAAGGATTATCGTCATCCACAATTAGAAGAGATTTGTCTTCAAATTCGTTTATATTTTTAAGCTTTTCTGACTCCATTATAGTAACTATGTGGTCATTAATCTTAAAATTTCAATAGTCTAAAAAAACCAAAAAACCTCATAATTTTTCTTTACATAGCTCACTATATAAGTAAAAAACGACTTACGAAAATTGCATATAAGTTATGCAGTTTTTTTTTGTTAAATTTTTTTTAAGGAGCTAAAAATGAAAAAATTTAAATCGGTTTATGAACTAATAACTGAGTTAAAACCATCTGATCCAGTGTACTGCATCAGAAAAAAATCAATAAAAAAAGCTTCAAAATACTTTATAACAAATTTCCCAGGTAAAATTTTATACGCAGTTAAAACCAATCCGAACAAAGAAGTTGTTAAAACATTAATTGAAAGTGGTATAAAAAACTTTGATGTGGCATCTATTAAAGAAATCCAAGGCATAAAAGAAATAGATAGTTCTTTGGATTGCTCATATATGCATACCGTAAAAAGTAGAGAAGACATAAGGGATGCATATTTCAAATTTGGGGTTAAAGCATTCTCGCTGGATACTAAGGACGAATTAATCAAAATTCTAGAGACTACTAACCACGCAAATGATTTAGAATTATATGTAAGAATTGCAGTTTCAAATGAGCACGCAGAAATTGATTTGTCCAAAAAATTTGGTGTTAATAATAACGAGGCCCCAGGCCTAATCAGACTTACCAATCAGTATACAAAGAAATTAGGTTTAAGTTTTCATGTTGGTTCTCAATGTATGCACCCGATTTCTTATACAAAAGGAATAACTGAAATTGGAAATTTAATTAAGAAAACAAAAATTATACCAAAAGTAATTAATATAGGCGGAGGGTTTCCAACTATTTATCCCGACTTAATTCCTCAGTCTTTGAATAGCTACTTTGAAGAAATAAAAAAATCATTAAATACTCTCAAATTAGATAAATTGCCAGAAATTATATGCGAGCCTGGTAGAGCACTGGTGGCAGAATCGGGTTCAACAATTGTAAGAGTAAATTTAAGAAAAAAACAAAAGCTTTATATTAATGATGGCACTTATGGAACTTTATTTGATGGAGGTGTTCCAAATATAGTTTATCCATCAAGACTTATTACAAATGGTAGAATGATATCAAAAAAAATGACAGCATTTGATTTTTATGGTCCAACGTGTGATAGCATGGATTATATGAAAGGTCCTTTTATACTTCCAAACAATATAAAGGAAAATGATTACATAGAACTAGGACAACTTGGTGCTTATGGTCTTACATTTAGAACACAGTTTAATGGGTTTTATTCCGACAAAATTTATGAAGTTGATGATGAACCTGTAATGACTATGTATAATAAAGATAAAAGCAAAAGTTATTTGGTTGCTTAAAATCCTGTGAAAAAAACCCTAGGTCATAACAGTAAAAAAGATTTTCTAAATAAACCTGTTGAACATATTGATATAACGAAGTTTGATGCAAGACCTATAATTTCCTCAATGGAAAAAATGTCTTTTGTGTCTCGAGAGACAGCTAATGCTGCAAAAATCTATAATGAAATGCTAAGTGAAAAAGATTGTACCATTTTTTTGACATTAGCAGGTTCAACATCTGCAGCTGGATGTATGCATATTTATAGAGATTTAGTCAAATATAATATGGTCGATGCAATAGTCGCAACTGGAGCATCAATTATTGACATGGATTTCTTTGAGGCCTTAGGTTTTAAGCATTATCAAGGCTCTCAGTTTCAAGATGACACTGAATTAAGAAAAAATTATATCGATAGAATATATGACACTTATATTGATGAAGAGGAACTACAACATTGTGATAAAGTAATTGGAGAAATTGCTGATACACTTGAGCCACGACCCTATACATCAAGAGAATTTATCTCTGAGCTTGGCAAATATCTAAAAAAAAATGCAAAGAAAAAAGGTTCCTTAATTGAGATGTCATATGACTACCAAGTGCCCATATTCTGTCCCGCATTCACAGATTCTAGTGCCGGATTTGGGTTAGTAATGCACCAAGAAAAAAATCCAAAAAAGCATATAACTATCGATTCAATTAGAGAATTTAGAGAATTAACTGAGATAAAGATAAAATCAAAAGGATCTGGTTTGTTAATGATTGGTGGGGGAGTTCCAAAAAATTTTATTCAGGATACGGTTATTTGTGCAGAGCTGTTGGGTAAAAATGTGGATATGCATAAATATGCAATTCAAATTACAGTCGCGGACACTAGAGATGGGGCATGCAGTAGTTCAACTTTAAAAGAGGCTAGTTCTTGGGGCAAAGTTGATACCACTAAAGAACAAATGGTGTTTGCTGAAGCAACTAGTGTAATACCTTTAATTGCAAGCGATGCATTCCACAAAGGCGAGTGGAAAAAGAGGGATCGAAAGAATTTCTCTAAAATTTTTGAATAAGTGAAATATCTATCAAATAAAAATGGATTTTTGGGTATTGATAACAGGTTCAATATTAAACAAAAATCTGTTGTTATACCATTTGGTTTAGAAAAAACAGTCAGTTATGGTGGAGGTACAAAAAATGGGCCCAAAGAAATTATAAAAGCTTCACACCAAGTTGAGCTTTATGATGAAGAGCTTAATTGTGAACCTTTCAAATTTATAGGGGTAAAAACTATCAAACCATTTAAAATTAATAAAAATATAAATAAAGCCTTAAAACAAATTTCACTTTTAAACCAGAAATCAATTGAAAAAAACTTGTTTCCACTGACTTTAGGAGGTGAACATTCGATCACAGCAGGCTGTATTGAACCTTTTGTCAAAAGTTATAAAAATGTAACGATTTTACAATTTGATGCCCATGCAGATCTAAGAAATAACTATAATAATCAAAAATACTCACACGCATCAGCCATGAGAAGGTGCTTGGACTTCAAAAATGTAGATTTAATTTCAATTGGCATAAGAAATATCTCAAAAGAAGAAATTCCTTTTTTAAAAAAAAATGATAGCAGGATCAAAATATTTTGGGCTAAAGATCAAAAAAAATGGAATTTAAAATATTTTAAAAGATTAATTAAAAATAAGAATGTATATTTAACTTTTGACGTAGATGGTTTAGACTCTAGTATTATGCCTGCGACTGGAACTCCCGAACCAGGAGGCTTGTTTTGGTATGAAACGTTAAGTTTAATCAAAACTACCTTTAAGAATGCGAATGTAATAGGAGCAGATATAAATGAATTAGCCCCAATTAAAGGATTTAATTCATATAATTTTTTAGTGGCAAAACTTGCTTATAAGATACTGACGTATAAATTTTTTTTAAAATAATTTAGACTGGCTTAAATGTACCAAGTAATAATCTAAATGGTACAAGCATTATTAATGCTATAAATATTTTTACACCTAAGTCACCAAGTGATAAAGTTATCCAAGGCACTCCAGTTCCATAAAATGAAATAGAAAAGAATAAAAACGTATCAACAGTTGAGCCTATTAGTGATGAAAATAAAGGAGCAACAAACCATGTTTTTCTTCTTAATCTATCAAAAACTTGAACATCTAACAATTGCGCAACTATAAATGCTGTTCCAGACCCAATTGCTATTCTAATTGAGATTAAATCAGAAAAATTTGTAGAAAATATAAGTGTAAATAATATTCCAATTGTGAAACCAAAATAAACAATCTTTCTAGCTACTATTTTACCAAAAGATCTATTGGCTAAATCAGTAATTAAAAAAGCTATTGGGTAACTAAAAGCTCCGTAGGTTAAAATATTTTCCAATCCGTAATATTTGACAGGAAACTGGACTAGAAAATTTGAAATTAGTACTACAAACCCCATTAAAAGGGATAAGGTTAAAAACAACCTATTCATTATGCTGATTTTTGGATTATGCTTTTTTTAATTTTTTTTAATCTTATAGATAAATTTTTTGATTTCACAGTTTTCATAAATTGATCAAAGCTTCCTTTTTTATCTATAGATCTCATTGCTGCATTAGAGACAGTTATCTTTAGTTTTTTGTTTAATAATTCACTTTTAAAACTGACCTTTTTAACACTTGGTAAAAATCTTCTTTTAACTTTATTGTTCGCATGACTAACCTTGTGGCCTTTTAAAGGTCTTTTTCCAGTTAATTCGCACTTTTTTGGCATGAGGAGAATGTATAATTGTACAATTTGATTCAGTCAAGTTTATAATTTACCAATAATATCGGAATAATTTTTTATATTTTTTTCCTTTAATATTTTTTTAAGTTCTTCATTAATTTTTATCGCAATTTTAGGTCCTCTAAAAACCATGCCTGTATAAAGTTGAACAAAATTAGCCCCACTCAAAAATTTTTTGTATGCCGTTTCTCCAGATTCCACACCCCCCACACCAATAATTTTTATTTGTCCATTTAAATTTTTAAAAAAATTATTTATCAATTTATTTGATATATCGTTCAAAGGTTTACCCGATAAACCGCCTTTCTGAAATTTTTGATGGTCTTTCAGGTTATCTCTATTTTGATCGGTAGTATTTGAAACAATTAACGCACTGACTTTATATTGTATTAATATTTTAGATATATCTTTAACAATATTATTATCAATATCTGGTGAAACCTTTAAAGCAATTGGAATGTCGCTATTTAATTTTTTTTTTTCAGAAAAAATTTTATCTAATAAATCGCCTAATTCATCTAAATTATGAAAATCTCTTAAGTTTTCTGTATTAGGTGATGAAATATTAATTGTTATATAATCTGCTAATTTATAAAATTTATTAAATCCAATTAGATAGTCTCCTACTCTATCTTTGCTGTTCCAATTTGGCCCTATGTTTACACCAAGTATACCAATCGGTTTATTTTTTTTTATTCTATCACTTACAACATCACTGCCTGAATTATTAAAACCAAGACGATTTATTAAAGCTTTATCGTTCTCTAACCTAAAAACTCTTGGTTTTTTGTTTCCATATTGTTTTAAAGGTGTAACTGTTCCCACCTCAACAAAACCGAAACCTAGATTAAATAATGAATTATAAACCTCGGCATCTTTGTCAAAACCAGCGGCAACCCCGATTGGATTTTTTATCTCTCTTCCAAATAATTCAGATTTTAAATATGATACTTCTGAAATTTTTTGTTTTAAAAACAAATTTGTTTTAAGAGCCTTAATGGCTAATGTATGTGCCAATTCAGGATCCAATTTAAATATCAATGGTCTAATTTTATCGAACATTAATTTATTTTCTCTTTAATAAGTGAAATCATTTCCTTTCTTCCAAAAAAACTTATGAAAAACCCAAGCCTCGGACCATTTTCTACTCCGAAGACTACCTCGTAAATTAATTTAAACCATTCTCTAAGATTTTCCCTATAACCATTATTTTTTCCTACTGTATAAATTTCTGTTTGAATATCCTCAGGCTTCATATTGTCAGAACATTTTTCTAAGCTTGAAATTAAATCTAACAAAGCTTTTTTTTCTGAAATATTTGGTTTTTTATATTTTTTGTTTTGTTTAACGATATCGTTAAAGTATTTGATTGAATATTTTATTAAATTATTAAATATAGGAAAGTTGTCTTTAGCGATATCTTTTTTATAATTTTTTACAAATTTCCAAAGCATTTCTGCAGATGTAGCATTACTAGTTTCAACTAAATTTAAAAGCATGGAAAAACTCATGATGTAATCCTCCGAAGGAATTTTGCCATTATGAACGTGCCATAAAGGATTAAGCAACAACTCTCGTGCATCTTGTTTCTTACTTTTTTCGATTAGATCTAAATATTCATCTACAGCTTTTGGTACAATTTCTTTATATAATTTTTTTGCTCTTTTTGGATTCTGATACATAAACAAAGATAAGCTTTCTGGTGAGGCATAATTAAGCCATTCATCAATAGTTACACCGTTTCCTTTTGACTTTGAAATTTTTTCACCTTTATCATCAAGAAATAGTTCATAGGCAAAACCTGAAGGATTATTTTTTCCTAAGAGTTTAATTATTTTAGTAGATAGAATTGCACTCTCAATTAAGTCTTTTCCATACATTTCAAAATCAATATCAAGAGTATACCATCTCATTGCCCAATCCACTTTCCATTGAAGTTTGCAATTACCATCCAAAATACTTGTCTCCAATTTTTTTCCATTATTATCAAAAATTAAAGATGAATTTTTTTTATTTATTTCGACAATGGGTATTTCTAATACTTGGCCTGTTTCTTTACATATAGGAAGAAATGGTGAATATGTTTTTTGTCTTTCTTTACCTAATGTAGGAATAATTATTTTCATTATCCCTTCGTAATTATCTAATATTTTTTTTAGTGTAACATTAAAAAATCCAGACTTATATAGAGTAGTTGAACTCATGAATTTATATTTGAAGTTGAATTCATCTAAAAATTTTTTCAGCATTTCATTATTATGTTCCCCAAAACTTTTAAATTTTCCAAAAGGGTCAGGAATATCTGTAAGAGGTTTATGCAAATTTTTTTTAAGTATATCTTTGTTTGGAACGTTATCTGGCACTTTTCTCAAACCGTCTAAATCATCCGAAAACGTAATTATTTCTTTTGGTAAATCTGTCAAATAATTTAAGGCATTGACTACCATGCTTGTTCTTGCAACTTCTCCAAATGTTCCAATATGAGGTAATCCTGAAGGACCATATCCAGTCTGAAGTGTAATTTTTCCTTTTTTGTCTATAAATTTTTTTCTTTCTTTGAGAATCTTTTTTGCCTCAACAATTGGCCAAGAGTTCGATTTTTCTATATCTTCTTTTTTAATATTCATCATTAATTTAAAATAAACTGTATTTTAAGAACATATTTTATTCATATAATGTTGAAATTTATTTTCCATAAAATAATGTTCGTTAAAAATGTCCAATTATAAAACAGTATTTTTTACTTTAGGGATTTTATTAATAATTTTAGGAGTTGCTATGCTAGTTCCTGTGGTGTTCCAACTCATTTACGATGAATTTGATTCAACTTTCATTATTTCTGGAATTATAACAATTACTTTCGGAATATTGTTTTTTTTGTCTAACATAGATCATTTAAAATTAATAAATACACAACAAGCTTTTTTGTTAACAGCCTTATCATGGTTAAGTATTGCGGCATTTGGATCTTTACCATTTTTTTTCTCTGAATTGAATTTAACTATCACAGATTCTTTTTTTGAGAGCATGTCAGGCATAACAACTACAGGAGCAACAATATTAAGTAATATTGAAAGTTCTCCAAGAGGTATACTTGTCTGGAGATCAATGCTTCAATGGCTTGGGGGGATTGGAGTGATTTTGATGGCGATTACTCTTATGCCAATAATGAATATTGGTGGAATGCAACTATTAAAAATTTCTTCCTATGATACCTCTGAAAAAATATTGCCAAAATCAAAAGAAATCTCTCTAAAACTTATTATTGTATATACATCTTTGACTTTTTTGTGTGCATTTTTTTATAAAATTTTTGGTATGAACACATTCGATAGTTTGACACATTCTATGACAACTATCGCAACTGGAGGTTTTTCAAATTATGATCAGTCTATAGGGTACTTTAATAATGCATATATAGAAATTATTTCTATTTTATTTATTTTGTCAGGTAGTATTCCATTTATATTATATATAAAATTCATTTCCGATGATAAAAAAATCATATTCAAAGATGAACAAGTTAAACTTTTTTTTAAACTAACTTTAGTCTCAATATTAGTATTATTTATTTATCTTGTAATAGTTAATAAGGATGTTTTTGAAATACACTTAAGATCAGTAATTTTTAATGTAGTTTCAATTTTAACAGGCACAGGATATGTAACTAAAGAATTTGATCAATGGGGAAATTTTCCATTAATTTTTTTTTTAATACTTATGTTTATTGGTGGTTGTGCTGGCTCAACCACATGTGGGATAAAAATTTTTAGAGTGCACATTTTGTATTACTTTGTAAGAAATCAATTGCTCAAAATTATATATCCAAGAGCAATAATAAATTTGAAATACAACAATAGCAAGGTTGAGGATAAGTTAATAGCTTCAATTGTATCATTTATATATCTTTATATTTTGATATTTTTTGTGCTGGCTTCAATGCTAACTTTAACAGGTTTAGACTTTATAACTTCAATTTCCGGCGCTGCATCTTCTTTGTCCAATGTTGGGCCTGGTTTAGGAAACGAAATTGGACCAAATAGTAATTATTCTGGACTTCCTGATCAGTCTAAGTGGCTATTATCAGCAGGTATGATTTTAGGAAGACTTGAAATATTTGCGATTTTAATAATTTTTTTACCATCTTTTTGGAGAAAATAATGAAAAGAAAATTTATATTTTTTTTTACTGAGAAACCACTTAAAATGATATTGTTAGGTTTTTCATCTGGATTACCTATACTTTTAGTATTTTCTACCTTATCAGTATGGTTAACTAAAGCTGGTATTGAGAGAAGTACTGTTACACTTTTTAGTTGGGCTGGATTTGCGTATGCTTTTAAATTTTTATGGTCTCCATTAGTAGATAAAGTTAGTATTCCTTTTTTTTCTAAAATGGGACATAGAAGAAGTTGGTTACTCTTAACCCAGCTGTTAATTATTTTTTCATTAATTCTCACGTCAATAAATGATCCTCAAAATAATATTTATATTACAGCTGTATGTATAACTCTTGTCGCTTTTTTTAGTGCAACCCAAGATATAATAATTGATGCTTACAGAATCGAGTCAGTAGACCAAAAATTGCAGGGGTCACTGTCTTCTACTTATATAGCAGGTTACAGAGTTGGCATGCTTGTTGGTGGAGCTGGTAGCTTATGGCTAGCCTCATTTTGGGGGGCTGAGGTTTATGAACATAATGTTTGGAAAAAAGTATATCTAACTATGTCATTATTAATGTTAATTGGTGTTTTTACGAATCTTGTATCTCATGAACCAAGTAAAAAAAAAATACTTTCTAATAAAACAAATTTGCACTTTAAATTCTTTGTAAATATATTAATTTCAGTAATAATATTCATATTTTCTTATTCAAATATACACAATCCTTTTACTGACAAAAACTTATTAAGTTTTTTCTTTACAATCTTAAAGCTAATGATTTGTTTTTTATTTAGCAGTTTTTATCTTTTTTTATTAATTAAATTGAGGTTACAAGATATGGTGATAATTAAAGAAAGCTACTTTAATCCAATTAAAAATTTTATAGATAGATACGGTAAAGTAGCTCTACTTATTTTGCTTTTGATATCACTTTATAGAATGGCAGATGTTGTTATGGGGGTTATGGCAAATATTTTTTATTTAGAAAAAGGGTATAGCATAAATGAAATCGCAACATATTCTAAATTTTTTGGAGTTTTTGCTACAATTTTAGGAGGATTATTTGGTGGATATTTTGCTATGAAATTCGGAACAATGATCACTTTATTTATCGGCGGACTTATAGCATCATTAAGTAATCTACTTTTTGCTTGGTTGGCAACCACAGAAACTAATATTAAATACTTAATATCTGTGATTACTGCTGACAATATTTCTAGCGGTTTTGCAGGGGCTGCGTTTGTAATATACTTGTCTGGATTAACATCTGTAAGATTTACTGCTACTCAATATGCACTTTTCAGCTCATTAATGTTATTTTTACCTAAACTTTTAGCTGGTTATTCTGGAGCTTGGGTGGATGTAGTGGGTTATCAAGTCTACTTTATAACTACTGCTTTAATTGGAATACCAGTTTTATTTTTAATTATATACATTTCAAAAGTAGCACCAATCAGATGATAAATAATTATCCTATAGTAAATATTTACGAAAAAAGGTCTTTGAATTCAAAATTATCATCACAACTGATTTATGGTGAAAAGTTTAAAATATTAAAAAAAAAAAAAGACTGGTTAAAAATTAAGACTTCATATGATAATTACACTGGTTTCATAAAAAAAAGAAAATTTTTGGAGCGTATTAAAATTACACACAAAGTCTCATCCTTAAGTGCCAAATTATACTCAAAGCCAGAGGAGAAATTTTTACTCAATATTAAATTACCATTTTGTTCAAAAATTTCAGTGACCGAAATAAAAGATAAATTTTGTAAATTTGATAATTATTGGATAAAAAAAAAAGATGTTGTTTCAATAAATTATAGTCAGCAGATTTTTAAAGATATTGAAATGTTCAAAAATATTCCATACAAATGGGGTGGAAAAACCTATAGAGGGATAGATTGCTCTGGATTGGTTCAAATTTTCTATAAATTTAATAATTTATATTGCCCAAGAGATACAAAAGACCAAATAAAATATTTTAAGAGAGCAAAAAAAATTAAAAAAAATTCTATTGTTTTTTGGAAAGGACATGTTGCAATTTGTTTATCGAAAAATCAATTAATACATGCTTATGGTCCTAAAAAAAAAGTTCTGTTTATGAGTATAAAAAAAACATTCAAATTGATTGAGAGAACAGCTAAATTAAAAGTTATAGCAATTAGATAAATGAGCATATTAAACTTAAAAAAAAAATTTGAAGAATTAAAAGAAAAATTTTTGGTTAATAAATATGAAGAGGTTATAAAAGAATGTGAAGATATATTAAAAGAAAATAAAATAGATGTTTTTTATAATCTATTGTGTTTAGCATATAACAATAAAGGTGAGACCTATAAGGCTATTGATGTAATGAATGAGGCATTAAAGCATAATCCTAAAAATGTAGATTTTTATAACAATATTGGAATGAGTTATAAAAATATATATAAGTATAAAAAAGCTGAGGATTTTTACGTCAAAGGCTTAGAGCTTGACCAAAACAACCTTAAAATATTGAACAATTTGGGGAATTTAAAGAAAAGTTTATACAAAATTGATGAAGCTGCAGAAATTTTTGAAAAAATTTTATCTATTCAGCCTAATGCAATTACAGTTATTTATAATTTAGCACTTTTATATAGCCAAATAGGTAAATTTGAGGAGTCAAAAAAATTGTTAAAAAAAATGTTAACCATTAAATCAGAGTTAACAATGGCGGATAGGATGATATCACAAACAACAAAATATAATGCGGACCACCCACATTTTCTTAATATGAAAAAGAAAATGTCTATGATGAAGCTTAATGATAATTCGTTATTACACTTACATTATGCCTTAGGAAAGGCATACAATGACTTAAAAGATTATGAAAAATCATTTGAAAATTATAAAAAAGCTAATCACTTATCAAAAAAATTAAGTAAATATGATTTTGAAAGTGATAAAAAAAAATTTTCCTTTATTAAAGATAAATTTTCTTCATTAGGTGATTTAAAATTAAACACAAACAGTAGAGGTTTTTTATTTATAATTGGTTTACCAAGATCTGGGACCTCTTTAACAGAGCAAATTCTTTCATCTCATCAAAATGTATTTGGGGGAGGAGAATTACCTTATATGGAAAAAATATTTAAGAACTATATTGAAACAAAAGAAAATTTGGATCAAGATGATTTATTAAGATGTAAAAAGGATTATATTGAGTTCACATCGAGCCTTGACGATTCAAACAAATTTTTTACTGACAAAGCACCACTAAACTTTTTTTATTTGGGGTTTATAATAAAATTTTTACCTAATTCTAAATTCATTAATTTAATCAGAAATCCGATTGATAATTGCTGGTCTATGTATAAAAATTGTTTTCCTACTAAGATTAATTTTACTGATGATTTGGTAGATTTAGTTAATTATCATAAACAATATCAAAGCTTGATGAATTTTTGGAAAAAATTTTTTCCAAGCCTTATATACGATCTTCAATATGAAAATTTAGTAAATAATACTAAAATAGAAGTTGAAAACTTATTAAAATTTTGTTCGCTAGATTGGGATGAAAATTGTTTAAATCATCATAAAAATAAAAGAGCAATCAAAACTATAAGTTTTAATCAAGCCAGAGAGCCAATTTACAAATCCTCTGTAAAATCATTTAGTGGATATGAAAATTATCTTGAACCTCTTAAAGAATTAATTTAAAAAAATTTAGTCAAATTGTAGTGTGAAATAACTAAACTTAAGTTATGAATATGTGATAATGAGTGAGACAGATTTAAAAAATAAATTCGAAGAATTAAAGAAAAAGTTTTTAGAAAAAAAATATGATCAAGTTATTGAGGAATGTGGTTTAATTTTGGAAAATAATCATATAGATGTTTTTTATAATCTATTGTGTTTAGCATATAACAATAAAGGTGAGACCTATAAGGCTATTGATGTAATGAATGAGGCATTAAAGCATAATCCTAAAAATGTTGATTTTTTAAATAATTTAGGAATGTTTTACTCAAATATTTATGAATACAAAAAAGCTGAAAAAAAATACAAAATAGGTCTGGAAATTGATAAAAATAATTTAAGTTTATTAAATAATTTAGCTAATTTAAAAAAAGATTTAGATCAAACCGAAGAAGCAGTGAATATCTATGAAATGATTTTATCTATAAAGCCAGATGCATTGGTAGTAATGTATAACTTGGCAGGACTATATAATAGTTTAGGTAAATTTGAGAAATCTAAAGAATTATATTTTCAAATGTTAAAGCTTAAAAAAGATTTTACTGAGGCAGATAGGCTAATTTCTCAAATGGAAAAATATAATTCTAAACATAAACACTTTTTAAACATAAAGGAAAAGTTATTAAATATGAAGCTTAACGATAATTCGCTGTTACATTTGCATTTTGCATTAGGAAAAGCATATGGAGATCAAAAAAACTATGTTGAGTCATTCAATAATTACAAAAAAGCAAATGATATATCTAAAAAAATTAGTAATTATAATTTTAGCAAAAGTAAAAAAAGGTTTGATACAATTAAAGAAAAATTTAAATCTTTAAATGATTGTAAATTAAATAAAATAGATAGAAAAGTTATTTTTATAGTAGGAATGCCTAGATCAGGCACCTCCTTAACAGAGCAAATTTTGGCGTCCCATAAAAACGTTATTGGTGGAGGTGAATTACCTTATATACAAAAAATATATAACGATTATTTTAAATCAAATCAAAATATTGAAAAAAATGACTTACTAAAATGTAATAAAGAATACTTAAATTTCTTAACTAATATCGATGATTCGAGCAAGGTGTTTACGGATAAGGCTCCGTTAAACTTTTTTTATATAGGATTTATTTTGAAATTTTTGCCAAACTCAAAATTTATAAATATAGTTAGAAATCCTATTGATAATTGTTGGTCAATTTATAAAAATTATTTTCCAACCAAAATAGATTTTGGAAACGATTTAAGTGATTTGTCTAAATATTACAGATCATATAAAGATTTAATGTTCTTTTGGAAAAGGCTTTTCCCAAATGAAATTTATGATTTAAGATATGAAAATCTAATTAACAATACGAAGGAAGAAGTAGAAAAATTACTTAAATTTTGCTCTTTGGAGTGGGACGAAAATTGTCTAGAGCACCACAAAAATAAGAGAGTTATAAAAACAATAAGTTTTAATCAAGCAAGAAGGCCAATTTACAGCACTTCGCTAAAATCATACGCTGGCTACGAAAATTATCTTTTGGATCTCATGGATCTTAATTAAAAGATATCCCTTCCGAAATTAGGTTTTGAAATATCCTGCTTTAGTTCAATAATTTGTTTTCGGACTTTTTTTGAATTTTTTAAAATTTTTAGTATATTTTTGTTACTTTTTCTTTTTATAAGTCTTTTAAATTTATTAAGATTCTTAATAAACATATTTATTGAATCAATAATATTATCGCTGTTACCAAAGAAAATATCACGCCACATTATTTCGTTTGAGGCCGCTGTTCTTGAAAAATCTCTTAGGCCGCCAGCACTGTACTTAATGACATTCTTTTTATTTTTCTTTTGAAAATCTATCGCAGTTTTTATAAGATTATATGCAATTAGGTGGGGTAAATGACTTGTTATCGAAAAAATTTTATCATGATCAATAGAATTCATAAATATTATTTTTGATCCAATTTTTTTCCAAAA
Source organism: uncultured Pelagibacteraceae bacterium (assembly GCA_902583455.1). Lineage (GTDB taxonomy): Bacteria > Pseudomonadota > Alphaproteobacteria > Pelagibacterales > Pelagibacteraceae > Pelagibacter. Next base: position 73,121 of record CACHVY010000001.1, read on the forward strand.
TCTCTCAATTTTTTTCAATCTTTTTGCAGATTTGTCTTTATTTTTTAAAATAATACACCATTTATCTCTAAACAAATTTTTATTACCAAACTCTGGTCCGCTGACCTCTGATCCTGCAATTGGATGGCTTAATATGAATATGTCTTTTAAATTTTTATTTTCGTTAATTAACTTCTCTATATTACGTTTTGTAGAACCTGTATCGCTTATTAGATTCTTTGAAGAAACATATTTTTGTAGACTCTTAATTATATTTTTATATTGGCTAATGTGTGTACAAAGAAGAATTAGATCCATATCAGAAACCTGATGGTCTATTTTTTTAATAAATCTAATTTTCTTATTAATTTTTTTTATAAAGTGAATATTTTTTTTAGATTTTTCAAACACATAGATGTTTTTTGAAATTTTTTTGCTTATAGAAGCTCTCAAAATTGACGATCCTATTAGTCCACATCCAATTATTAATATATTGTTAAACATTTGAAAATATCGATTTTAGAGTTTTAATTAAAAATTTATTTTCTTTTGAATTTCCTATCGTAACTCTTAATTTATTTTTTATACCATATACTTCGAGGCTTCTAACAATAATACCTTTTTCTTCAAGTTTATTCTTAAATTTTTTTGCTGAAATTTTAGATTTATCAAAATTTAATAATAAAAAGTTTGCAGACACTTCATTTGTATTTATATTAAAATTTTCAAAGTTAGCTTTAATTATATCTGCCCATTTTTTGTTATGTTTAATTGACTTATCTATAAATTTTTTATCTTTGAGCGATTCTATAGCAGATAATTCGCCAATTTTTGTTACATTAAATGGTGGTTTAATTTTCATTAATGCTTGTACAATTTCCTTTGATCCATATCCCCATCCAACCCTTAGAGAGGCTAGTCCATAAATTTTAGAAAAAGTTCTTAGAATAAAAACGTTATTTTTATTTTTAAATAATTCGAGACCAGATTTATAGTCTTTATTCATCATGTATTCTTGATAAGCATCATCTATAACCAATAAAATATTAGATCTAAGTCTTCTCCTTAAATCTTTTAATTCTAATGCAGTTAAATATGTAGCTGTTGGATTATTTGGATTAGCTAGAAATACAATTTTAGTTTTTTTAGTAACTTTTTTTAAAATATTATCTATTGATATTTTATAATTGTTTTCTTTAGAATAAATAACTTTTGCTCCTACAATTCCTGAATAAATTCTGTACATTAAGAAACTGAATTTAGGTACAATTACTTCATCTGATTTTCTTAAGAATAATTGACAAATCATTTGAATTATCTCATCTGACCCTGAGCCACAAATTATCTGATCAAAATTACATCTAAATTTCTTTGAAATTTCTGTACGTAAAGTTTTAGATTTTGAGTCAGGATATTTGGATAACGATCCAATTTTTGATAACCCTTTTTTTACCCTTCTAGATAAACCCAGCGCAGACTCGTTTGCTGATAACTTGATTACCTTTTTCTTATTTAAAATTACCGACCTGCCAGGTTTATAACTTTTTATCCTAATTTTTCTAAAAATTACTTTTTGCATAATCATATATATAAATAATAATGAGATAATTGAAATAAAATTAAACAACGATTGGTTGCAATTGACATAATTGATTACATGCTATAGAAGATCATTGCGCTGATTTAACTGAATTGCGAGCGCTATAAAAAAACCGCTAAACAAGTTTTTTTTCATCACAATTCAAATCAGATACTATGAGTAAATTTGAAAAGATTAAAAAAATTATTATTAAAAAACCATTAAAATTAGATTGTGGTATTACTATCTCTAATTATCCTTTGGCGTTCGAAACATACGGGAAACTCAATAAAGATAAAAAAAATGCTATTATGGTATTCCACGCTCTCACAGGTGATCAATTTGCGTCAGGTAAAAATCCTGTAACAAATAAAGATGGATGGTGGTCATATGTCATTGGTCCAAACAAAGCGCTTGATACTAATAAATATTTCATAATTTGTGCAAATGTTATTGGTGGTTGTATGGGGTCTTATGGACCAAGTACTTTAGATGAAAAGAGTGGAAAAAAAATTGGTATTAATTTTCCAATAATAACAATAAATGACATGGTTAATGCACAGTTCAATTTACTTGACCATTTTAATATAGATAAATTATTTTGTGTAACAGGTGGGTCTATGGGAGGAATGCAAGTTTTACAATTTGTCGCTAACTATCCAAATAAGTCAAAAATAGCTATACCTATAGCTTGCTCGGCCAGTCATTCAGCTCAAAATATTGCTTTCAATGAATTAGGTAGGCAAGCAATAATGGCAGATGAAAACTGGAAAAATGGCAATTATGAGTTAGAAAATATATCTCCAGCAAAGGGTTTGTCAGTCGCCAGAATGGCAGCTCATATAACTTATTTATCAAAAAAAGGTTTAGAGGAAAAATTTGGAAGAAAACTTCAAAAGCGTGATAAGATTAAATTTAGTTTTGATGCTGATTTTCAAATAGAAAGTTATCTTAGATATCAAGGATCAATATTTGTTGATAGGTTTGACGCAAATAGTTATCTTTATATAACGCGAGCTATGGATTATTTTGATCTTAGCAAAAGTTTTAATGGTGACTTATCGAAAGTATTTAGGAATACAAAAACAAAATTTTTTATAATTTCGTTTACTTCTGATTGGCTTTATCCTACAGCTGAAAATAGAGAAATTGTAATTGCTCTAAATGCGATTAATGCTGATGTGGGATTTTTAGAAGTTAAATCTGATAAGGGACATGATTCATTTTTATTGGATGTTCCTGATTTTACAAATTCGTTAAAGAATTTTGTAGATAATTCGTACAGAATATAATTATGAAGGAAGAATTTAAGATTATTGCAAACTCTATTGAAAAAGATAAATCAATTTTAGATGTTGGGTGTGGAGATGGTGAATTAATGAAGTTTATAAATGAAAATATATCAAAAAAAATTAGGGGTTTAGAAATATCAAAAGATAATGTTCAAAAATGTATTGAAAGAGGACTTACTGTTATCGAAGGTAATGCTGAGATGGATTTACAACAATTTCCTAGTAATAGTTTTGATTACGTTATTTTAAGTCAAACTTTGCAAGCTTTTTTAAATCCTGAAAAGGTAATAAGTGATTTATTAAGAATTGGAAAAACATCAATTGTAACAATACCAAACTTTGGTTTTTGGAAAGTGAGATTTAACTTGCTATTTAAAGGCACTATGCCTGTTACAAAAACGCTACCAAATGAGTGGTATAATACACCTAATCTACACATGTGTTCGATTAAAGACTTCGTAAATTTTTGTAACAATAGAAAAATAAATTTATTTAAATCTTTAGCTCTCACAAATAATAAAGTATCTTCAATTAACAAGTTTAATTTAAATTTTAAAAATTTAACTTCAGAACTTGGTATTTTTTTAATAGAAAAATGATAAAAGTTGAAATTGTAAAATGCTTAAAAGATAATTTTTCATATATAGTGCATAATAATAATGAGGCACTAGTTATAGATCCAAGCGAGTCTGGTCCAGTTATTAAATCATTAGAAAAATTAAATCTAAAATTAAAATATGTCCTAAACACACATCATCATTTTGATCATATCGATGGAAATTTAATTTTAAAAGAAAAATATAAATGTAAAATAATTGGTTTTATAGAAGATAAAAAAAGAATACCAGGTATAGATATTTGCTTAAAAAATGAGGAGATTTTTATAGAGGGTGATTTTCAATTTAAAACTTATCATACTCCAGGTCATACCTTGGGTCATATTTGCTATCATTTTTTCAATGACAAAATATTGTTCACAGGAGATACTTTATTTTCATTAAGCTGTGGAAGGTTATTTGAAGGAACATATGAAGATATGTTCAGATCATTATCATTGATTAAAACTTTTGATAAAGAAACTTTAATATATTGTGGACATGAATATACATTAAGTAATGCAAAATTCTGTATTGAACATGATCCACATAATAAAAATCTTAAAAAAAAAATAGACTTAATTAATAAAAATTTAAAGGCAGGGATACCAACAATTCCATCTATTTTAAAAGAAGAGCTTGAGTGCAACATATTTTTAAAGGCAGAAAATATTGAAGACTTCTCAAAACTAAGGGATTTAAAGGATAATTTTTAGCTTATTAATCTTGACTATAAAAAAGCTAATTATATATTGCATTTAATTTTTTAAGGATAAAACATGTCTTTTGCAATAATACAAACTGGTGGGAAACAATATAAAGTTAAAGCTGGAGAAATAATTAAAATAGAAAAATTTGGAGACCAGAAACCAAATTCTATAATTGAATTTAAGGAAATACTTGCCTACGGAGATGATAAAAATATTGAAGTGGGTTTACCTACTGTTCAAGGTGCGAAAGTAGAAGCCGAATTTTTAAAAAATGCTAAAAATAGGACAGTTCTAATATTTAAAAAAAGACGAAGAAAAAATTCTAGAAGAAAAAATGGTCACAGACAGCAATACTCATTAATTAGAGTCAATAAGATAATGTCAAAAGAAGGTAAAGTATTGTCTGAGGCTGAAAAAATTAGTAAAGTAAAAAAAGAAAAAAAGACTGAAATAAAAAAAGATAAGTAAAATAAATTATAAAGATTAATTATGGCAACAAAAAAAGCAGGTGGATCCTCTCGAAACGGAAGAGATAGTGCTGGTAGAAGATTAGGTGTAAAAAAATATGGTGGCCAATTCGTTGTACCTGGCAATATAATAGTTAGGCAAAGAGGAACTAAAATTTTTCCAGGCCAAAACGTTGGCATGGGCAAAGATCACTCTATTTTCTCGGTTGTTAAGGGTAAGGTTGTTTTTAAAAAAAGTAAGTCAGATAGAACTTACGTTTCAGTAAAACCCAATTAAATTCATACAACATAAACAAAAGTTGTATTATGAAATTTCTAGATCAAGTAAAGATATTTGTTAAAGCTGGTAACGGTGGCACAGGATCTCCAAGCTTTAGACGTGAAAAATTTATAGAGTTCGGAGGTCCAGATGGAGGTGACGGGGGCAAGGGTGGCTCTGTGGTACTTAAGTCAGAGAGAAATTTAAATACTTTAATCGATTATAGATATCAACAACATTTTAAAGCCAAAAGGGGTGGTGATGGTAAAGGAAAAAACCAAACAGGGAGAGGTGGAAAAGATTTATTCTTATCTGTTCCAATAGGGACTCAAATCTTTGAAGAAGATAACAAAACTTTACTTTTTGATTTCAAGAAAGAAAAAGATGAGTTTACTGTTGCTGTAGGAGGTCGAGGTGGTTTTGGAAATACCAGATTTAAGTCATCTACAAATAGAGCTCCAAGAAAATTTACAAAAGGTACAAAAGGTGAGGAATTTTGGATTTGGTTACAACTTAAAACAATTGCTGATATTGGAATAATAGGTTTACCAAACGCAGGTAAATCAAGTTTACTTGCTTCAATAACCTCTGCAAATCCCAAAATTGCAAATTACAAGTTTACAACTATAAATCCTAATCTAGGTGTTGCAATGTATGATAATAAAGAGATTACATTAGCAGATATACCAGGATTAATTGAAGGAGCGCACACCGGCGTCGGTTTAGGTATTAAGTTTTTAAAACATGTAGAAAGATGTAAAACACTATTACACTTAATTGATGTTTCTGAGGAAGATTTGGTTAATTCTTATAAACAAATTAGAAAAGAATTAGGTGAGTATAGTAAGGAATTATTAAAAAAAAAAGAAATTATAGTATTAAATAAAGTCGATTTATTGTCGCAAAAAGAGCTCAAAAATAGAAAGATGAAATTTGAGGAAAAATTAAATAAAAAAGTTTTTCAATTATCTACTTTTGACAAAAAATTAATATCAAATTTAAAAAAGAAGTTGCTTAAAAATGTATCTTGAAAATTCCAAAACTATTATTGTTAAAATAGGATCATCATTAATTATTAATGAAAAAAAAATTATCAGAAAAAAATGGTTATTGGAGTTTGCAAAAGACATTAAGGCTTTAAGAAAAAAAAATAAGAATATTATTATAGTAAGTTCAGGTGCAATTGCTCTTGGTTGTAAAAAATTAAATATAGCAAAGAAAAAACTTAAAATAGATCAAAGTCAAGCTATAGCATCTGTAGGACAAATCGAGTTAATGAATTTATTTAAGGAAGTTTTCGCTATTCAACAAATTAATATTTCCCAAATATTGCTTACACTAGAAGATACTGAAATTAGAAGGAGGGCTATAAATGCTAAAAGGACGATTGAAAATTTATTTAATCTTAATTTTATACCGATAGTTAATGAAAACGATACTATTGCTACTTCTGAAATAAAATATGGAGATAATGATAGGCTAGCCTCAAGAGTTGCTCAAATTTCTGATGCAGATTGTCTTGTGTTATTATCAGATGTGGATGGACTTTATACAAAAAATCCAAAAATTCATAAGCATGCTAAATTGATAAATAGAATTAAGAAAATAGACCAAAATATAATTAAATTAGCTTCTGGAAAAACTAGTGAGTATGGATCAGGTGGTATGAGAACTAAAATTGATGCAGCTAAAATATGCGCGCTCTCAGGATGTAAAATGGCAATAGCAAACGGATTAAAAGAAAGACCTTTGAGTAATATTTTAGATAAAAAAATATGCACTTGGTTTATTCCTGAAATTTCTAAATTAGATGCTAGAAAAAAGTGGATTGCTAGTACTTTACATGCAAAAGGATATTTAAAGATTGATGAAGGTGCTGAAAATGCATTACGAAAAGGCAAGAGTTTGTTGGCCGCAGGCGTAAAGAGTGTTGAAGGTTCATTCAAAAAGGGTGATCAAATAAAAATAATTAGTAAGAATGATAAAGAGCTAGCAATAGGCCTGAGTTCATTTTCATCTGAGGAAATTGACAAAATAAAAGGTCATCAGTCAAATAAAATTGAAGAATTAATAGGTTACAAAACAAAAACTGAAGTTGTTCACAAAGATGATATGGTGGAAATCTAGAATGAAAAAATATTTACAAAAATTAGGTCAAAATTCTTATAAAGCAAGTTTAGAAAAAGTGGATACAAACACAAAAAATAAGGTTTTGTTAAAATTCAGTGATTTAATAAAAAAAAATATAAATAAAATACTTAAACAAAACAAAAAAGATATTAAGTATGCCAAAATAAAAAATATTGATAAAAATTTAGTTGCAAGACTCGAATTAAATAAATTAAAGCTTAGTTCGATAACTAAAACAATAACTGAAATAATTAAATTAAAGGACCCAATTGGGGTTATTTTAGATAGATGGAAAAGACCAAACGGTCTAAAAATTAAAAAAATATCTATACCAATTGGAGTCATTGGTGTGATTTACGAAAGTAGGCCTAACGTGACTGTAGATTTATCTTGTCTTTGTTTTAAATCAGGTAATTCAGTTATCCTCAAGGGTGGTTCAGAAGCTTTTTTTACTAATAAAATATTTGTCAAACTATTTAGAAAATCTCTCAAGGCTAATAAAGTGAATGTAAATTATGTTCAATTTATTGAAAGAAAAGATAGAAAAGTTGTTAGCTCCCTTCTAAAAGATATGAGAAATTATATTGATGTTATGATTCCTAGAGGAGGCAAAAACCTTGTTAGGAAAGTCAAAGAATTATGTAATGTTCCAGTAATAGGTCACTTGGAAGGTATTTGTCACACATTTATCGATAAAAAAGTAAATACAAAAATGGCAAGGAATGTTGTTCTAAATGCAAAAATGAGAAACGTTAGCATATGTGGAGCTACTGAAACTTTATTAATTCATAAAGATTGCCCAAAAAAAGAAATTAATTTGATACTTAACGAATTAAAAAATAATAATTGTTTAATATACGCAGATAATAAAGTCAGAAAAATTTTTAGTGGTAAACTTAAAAAAGCAACTAATAAAGACTGGCGTAAAGAATATCTTGATTCAAAAATCTCTGTTAAAATTGTTAAAAATGTTAATGAGGCAGTTCAACACATTAATAAATTTGGTACCATGCATACCGACTCTATTATTACAAATAACCCTGTAAATGCTAATTATTTTGTGAGAAATGTAAAAAGTTCTATAGTTATGCATAATACATCGACTCAATTTGCTGATGGAGGAGAACTAGGCTTTGGTGGAGAAGTTGGAATATCTACAAACAAGTTACCGCCAAGAGGTCCTGTGGGGCTAAATCAATTAGTATCATTTAAATACCACGTAGCTGGAAATGGCCAAATCAGAAAATAAACTCATAGACAAAATAGGTATACTAGGAGGCACATTCGACCCACCTCATAAAGGACATTTGAAAATTTCTCAAATAGCAAAAAAAAAATTTGATTTAAAAAAGATAATTTGGGCTATAACAAAAAAAAATCCATTTAAAAAAAAAAGTTATTTTGATTTAAACAAAAGAATAAAACTTTCAAAATTTTTAACAAAGAAACAAAAATATATTAAAGTTGTTTTTTTTGAAAAAAAAATTAATTCAAATAAGACAATAAATTTAATAAAGTATTTTAAAAGTAAAAGTAAAAAGAAAGAGATATATTTTTTACTAGGTGCAGATAATTTATTAAATTTTCATAAATGGGACAATTGGAAAAAAATACCAAAAATTTGTAAAATCGTAGTTTTTGATAGAAATGGTTTTAAAGCAAAGGCTAAAAAATCTATCGCATATAAGTCAATTAAAAATAAAGGTCTTATTTATATTGAATTTAAAAAAGTTAACATTTCATCTTCTAAAATTAGAAATTTTTGATATGATTAATAATTAATGGTCAAAAAAACCAATCTTAAAAAATTAATAATTGAAACATTAGATAATAATAAGGCACTTGACATAGTTTCAATTGACTTAAAAGATAAGTCTTCAATTGCAGATCATATGATAATAGCAAGTGGAACCTCTTCAAGACATATCCAGTCATTATCAGAACAGGTCTTAGATAAATTTAAAGAAAATGGATTTAGTCAATGCAAGATTGAAGGAAGAGACAGCGCAGAGTGGAAGCTTGTTGATGGTATCGATATTATTGTTCACATTTTTAACCCGGAAAAAAGAAAATTTTATGAGCTTGAAAAAATATGGTCTGAATTAATTCCTAAAGAAAGGGTAATTGTTTAATGAATTATAAAAGAATATTTACTTTTATCATTTTTTTTATTTTGTATTATGGAAAAGTTATAGCTCAGGAAGAAACAGTTTATGACAAAATAGATCTTTTTGGAGAAGTTTTAGACAAAATAAATAAAGAATACGTAGAAGAGGTGGATCAATCAGATTCGATTGATGCGGCAATTAATGGTGTCTTACAATCATTAGATCCGTATTCATCATATATGTCTCCAAAACATTTGGAAGAAATGCAAACAGAAACCAAAGGTGAGTTTGGGGGTTTAGGTATAGAAGTTGGTATGGAAGCAGGTGTTGTGAAAGTTATATCACCTCTCGATAATTCACCTGCTGAAAGAGAAGGTGTTAAGGCTGGAGACTACATTGTCAAAATAAATAACACACAGGTACAAGGAAAAACATTGAATGAAGCAGTTGAATTAATGAGAGGCCCTGTTGGATCATCTTTAGAAATTACTGTACGAAGAGTTGGTGTGAGAAAATCATTAGTTTTTAATATAACCAGAGAAATTATTCAGGTTGCATCTGTTAAATCTGAAGTGTTTGATGAAAAAATTGGGTACATTCGTCTCACATCATTTAACGAAAATAGTGACGACCAAATTAAAAATAAGATTAAAGAATTAAAAAAAAATAAAAAAATAGAAGGCTATATTCTAGATTTGAGAAATAATCCAGGTGGATTATTAGGTCAAGCGATTAAAATATCAGATTTTTTTTTAGATGATGGCGAAATAGTATCAACTAAGGGAAGAAAGAAAAATGAAAATCAAAAATGGTTTGCAAGAGATGGCGATATTATCAATGGCAAAGCTCTTGTAGTTTTAATTAACAAAGGCTCTGCTTCTGCATCAGAAATAGTGGCAGGAGCTCTAAAAGATCATAAAAGAGCAGTATTAATTGGTGAGAAAAGTTATGGAAAAGGATCAGTGCAATCAATAATACCTTTAAAAAATCGTGGCGCAATTAGATTAACTATTTCGAAGTATTATTTGCCATCAGGAAAATCAATTTCAGAAGTTGGTGTAACTCCAGACATAACCGTAGAGGAAGAGTCTGAAGAATTCAGAATTCTATCTGAAAATGACAATCAGCTTAAATTTGCTAGAAAATTATTCACTGGATAATTTTATGCAAGAAAAATTTAAAAATTTACCCTTAAGAATAGGTGTGGGTATTATTCTCTTAAACAAGGATAATAAAGTTTTTGTAGCCAAAAGACTAGATAATCCTAAAAATTATTGGCAAATGCCTCAAGGTGGTGTGGATGAAAATGAAAAATTTTTAGATGCTGCACTGAGAGAACTTGAGGAAGAGACAGGTGTGAAAAATGTGGACTTAATAAAAGAAATTGAAGGTTATCAAACATATTTTTTGCCTGAAAATCTTGTTGGGATAATTTGGAGAGGTAAATACAAAGGACAAAAACAGAAATGGTTTTGCATGAGATTTAAAGGTGACGATACAGAGATCAATATTAAGACTAAAAAACCAGAGTTTTCTGAATGGAGATGGATTGACATAGATGATATTACTAAAAGAGTTGTTAATTTTAAAACTGATGTTTACGAAAACTTGAAAACTGAGGTAAAAAAAATTATTTTTAATTAAATTTGATAGAATTTAAAACTTCAATTTTTTGGTTTAATATATATCGTTCTTGATCTTTAATATTTTCTTTTTTTAATACTTCCTCAGTATCTTTTATAATTTTATCAAGTTTACTTTTATTTACATCTCTTAAATCAAAAATATTACTCGTGAGTATGGACAAAGTATTATCTTTAAATTCGACAATGCCGTCATCTACATAAAAATTTATGTTTTCATTTTTGGACTTTACGTCAATAATTCCAGGCTTTAAGAAAGAAATTAAAGGAATATGATCTTTTAGTATACCCATATATCCCTCAATACCGGGGATAACTACTTCATCAGTATCTTTTTTTGTTAAAAAAGATCTTTCTGGACTTATGATTTCTAAATTAAATTGGTCCATTTAGGCTGCTGCTTCCTTAGCCATTTTTTCAGCTTTTTGAACTGCCTCTTCGATTGTGCCAACCATATAAAAAGCTGCCTCAGGTAAATGATCATATTCACCCTTACATATTGCATCAAATCCTTTGATAGTTGATTCTAAATCCACAAGTTTTCCTGGAGATCCTGTAAAAACTTCCGCTACGAAAAACGGTTGAGATAAAAATCTTTGAATTTTTCTTGCTCTTGCTACTGTCAATTTATCTTCTTCTGATAGCTCATCCATCCCTAGAATTGCTATTATGTCTTGTAAAGATTTATATGTTTGTAAAATTTTTTGAACAGATCTTGCAACTCTATAGTGTTCTTCTCCAACAATTCTTGGATCAAGTATTCTTGATGTTGAGTCTAAAGGATCCACTGCTGGGTAAATCCCAAGCTCTGCTATTTGTCTTGATAATACAGTTGTTGCATCTAAATGAGAAAATGATGTCGCTGGCGCAGGGTCTGTTAAATCATCTGCGGGGACATAAATGGCTTGAACAGAGGTTATTGAGCCTTTATTAGTTGTTGTAATTCTCTCTTGTAAATTACCCATATCCGTGGCTAAAGTTGGTTGATATCCAACCGCAGAAGGAATTCTACCAAGTAAAGCTGACACCTCTGAGCCCGCTTGTGTAAATCTAAAAATATTATCTACGAAAAATAATACATCTTGACCCTCTTGATCCCTAAAATATTCTGCTACTGTTAAACCAGTAAGAGCTACCCTTGCTCTTGCACCTGGTGGTTCATTCATTTGTCCATAAACCAAAGCAGCCTTTGAACCTTTGCCCTCTGGTTTAATTACTCCAGACTCTATCATCTCATGATAAAGATCATTGCCTTCTCTGGTTCTTTCACCAACACCAGCAAATACTGAAAAACCTCCATGCGCTTTTGCTATATTATTAATTAACTCCATTATAATTACAGTTTTTCCAACACCAGCTCCTCCGAATAGACCAATTTTTCCACCTTTTGCATAAGGGGCTAATAGGTCGATAACTTTTATCCCAGTTACTAAAATTTCTGTTTCAGTTGATTGATCGTTGAAAGTTGGAGCTTGTCTATGAATTGGCCAACTTTCTTTAGTTTTTACATCACCTTTTTCATCAATTGGCTCGCCAATAACATTGATAATTCTTCCGAGAGTTTCAGGACCTACAGGAACTTGGATCGGAGCACCCGTATCTAGAGCTTCGTCTCCACGTTTTAATCCTTCTGTGCTATCCATCGCAATAGTTCTTACGCTAGACTCTCCTAAGTGTTGCGCTACTTCTAAGATTAATTTATTTCCGCCATTATCACATTTTAAAGCCGTGAGTATTTCTGGTAATGCACCATCAAATTTTACGTCTACTACTGCTCCTATAACCTGAGTAATTATTCCTTTTTTGCTCATATTATAAACTTTCTGCTCCTGATATTATTTCAATTAACTCCTTTGTAATAGCAGCTTGACGACTTCTATTATACTGAATAGTGAGTTTATCAACTAAATCTCCAGCATTTCTTGTCGCATTATCCATTGCTGTCATCCTAGACCCTTGTTCACTTGCTGAATTTTCCAACATAGCTTTAAATATTTGAGTTGAAATATTTTTAGGTAGTAAGTTGCTTAGAATTTCATCTTCATCAGGTTCAAACTCATAACTAGAGTCAAGTTTTTCATCTTTTTCTTTATTTCCATTTTCAAGAGGTATTATTTGTTGAGCTTGCGGTATTTGAGATATAACATTTTTAAATTTATTGAAAAATATTGTGCAAAAGTCAAACTCTTCATTTTGAAATTTTTCGATTATTAAATTGCCAACCTTTGCTGCATCAAAATAATTAATATTTTTTGACTCTTTAAATGAAATATTTTCAATTATACTGTTACCATACTGTCTTTTTAGTTGATCATATCCTTTCGAGCCAACAGTTATGATTTTAAGAGATTTTCCCTCTTTTTGTATTTTTTCAAAATAATTTTTTGCTTTTTTTATTATATTGCTGTTAAATCCACCACATAATCCTCTATCAGAAGTTAAAACGATACATAAATGAACATCCTCTTTTCCTGTGCCAACTAATAATTTTGGTGCTGACTGAGGATCGCTGACACCTGCTGAAAGATTTAATATAATATTATTCATTTTTTCAGAATAAGGTCTGCCTTTTTCAGCGTTTTCTTGGGCTTTTCGTAATTTAGCAGCAGCAACCATTTTCATCGCTTTAGTGATTTTTTGGGTCGATTTAACACTCGTAATTCTTTTTCTTAAATCATCTAAACTAGGCATTTTTAAACTTTTCTTTTAAATCATTTATCAGAGATGCTAATTTTTTTTCTATATCTTCATCAAGTTTTCCAGTGCTTGAAATACTGTCAATAATCTCAGGTTTTTCAGATTTGCATTTTTCTAAAAGTTGATTTTCGAAATCTTCGATATTTTTTAAGTCTATATCATCAAGGTATCCTCTAACACCTGCAAATATAGTTAAAACTTGCTCTGCAACAGTCATTGGTGAATATTGTTTTTGCTTTAATAATTCTGTTAATTTTGATCCTCTATTCAATAATTTTTGAGTTGAAGCATCTAAATCAGAACCAAATTGAGCAAATGCTGCCATTTCTCTATATTGAGCTAATTCTAATTTAATTGAACCTGCAACTTTTTTCATCGCTTTAGTTTGAGCGGCTGATCCAACTCGCGAAACAGACAATCCAACATTAACCGCTGGTCTAATACCTTGATTAAACAATTCTGTTTCTAAAAAAATTTGCCCGTCAGTAATAGAAATTACATTAGTTGGAATATATGCAGAAACATCACCCGCTTGTGTCTCTATAACAGGTAATGCTGTTAATGAGCCTCCACCATTGGCGTCACTTAATTTCGCTGCTCTTTCTAGAAGTCTACTGTGTAAATAAAAGACATCACCTGGATAAGCTTCTCTACCTGGAGGTCTTCTAAGTAATAGAGACATCTGACGGTAGGCTACTGCTTGTTTTGATAAGTCATCGTAAATAATGAGTGCATGCATTCCATTATCTCTAAAATATTCTCCCATAGCACAACCAGTATAAGGTGCTAAGAATTGTAATGGAGCAGAATCTGAAGCTGTTGCTGAAACTATAGTCGTATAGTCCATAGCTCCTGCATCCTCTAATGTCTTTACAATTTGTGCAACCGTAGATCTTTTTTGGCCTATAGCGACATAAATACAATAAAGTTTTTTGCTTTCATCATCTGACTCATTAATTTTTTTTTGATTTATAATTGTGTCAATTGCGACTGCAGTTTTTCCAGTTTGTCTATCTCCTATTATTAATTCTCTTTGGCCTCTACCAATTGGGATTAAACTATCTATCGATTTTAAACCAGTTTGCATTGGTTCACCTACTGATTGTCTCGGTATTATACCTGGCGCTTTTACTTCCACTCTTCTTCTTTCTAGATTTTTTTCGAGATTAGCTTTGCCATCTATTGGGTTTCCTAACCCATCAACTACTCTTCCTAATAATTGTTTGCCGACTGGAACATCAACAATTGATCCAGTTCTTTTTACTGTATCTCCTTCTTTAATAGCTCTGTCATCACCAAAAATAACTACGCCAACGTTATCACTTTCAAGGTTTAAAGCCATTCCCTTCGAGCCGTCAGAGAATTCAACCATCTCTCCAGCTTGAACATTATCAAGACCATATATTCTGGCTATACCGTCACCAACAGATAAAACTTGTCCAATTTCAGTTACCTCAGACTTGTCTCCAAATTTTTTGATTTGTTCTTTTAATATTTTTGTTACTTCTGAAGGATTTATATCCATTTATACCTCGATCATCTGTGATTTGATTTGTTTAAGTTTATTTTTCATAGAATTATCAATCATAATACTTCCAACTTGAATTATTAATCCTGAAATAAGATCTTTGTCTACTTTGTAATCTAAATTAATTTTTGATCCAAACTTAGCGAAAAGCTCTTTTTTGATTTTTTCTATTTCATTATCTTTAAGTTCTTTGGCAGATATCAATTTTGCATCCACTTCACCTCTTTTAAATGAACAATATGAAACAAAATCCTTTAAAATTTTATCTAAATAAAAAAGTCTGCGCTTGTTCACCAAAAAATTTAAGAATTTATTTAGTATTGGGTTAAAGTTAAATTTCTTTGATAGACCGTTTAGCATTTCAACATGATCATTTTGTTTAAAAAGAGGGTTTTTGATAAAAGCATTAAATTCTTTTATTGTTTCCAAAGCTTTTAAAATTGATTTAGACTGGTGTTCGACTTCGTCAGCGACATTGGATTCAGTTGATAATTCATACAAAGCTTTTGAGTAACTGTTAAAGGCCATTTTGTGTGAGTTTTTTCAAGTTATTATAATTAGATCTTTAAATTTTTTGAATTAATTAGCATATAGCCTAGATACGTTCAAGCTAGAGGTTAAAAAAATACATCTTTTTTTTCAATATTAATTGAAGTTTATTGGATCAACATCAACTGAAAGTTTTATTTGGGGCGGTAGTTTAAAATTTTTTATAGTATTTTGTATCTGTCCCTGAATATTTATATTTTTACTCGATCTAATAAGTATTCTATTTCTATATTTGCCCCTAATTTTATAAATTGGTGCGTTTACAGGACCTAATATATTCCCACCTGTTTTTTTTTTTAGTGATGTAACAAGTTTATATCCAATCTTTTCTGACATAGAAGCATCTTTGCAACTTATTATAATTGAAACAAATCTTTCAAAAGGTGGTAATTTGAATTTTTTTCTCAACTCAAGTTCATTTTTTAAAAATATGTATGGGTCTGGATTTATAATTTGAGATATCACATTATTTATTTTATTAATTGTTTGAAAATATACTTTTGATGGTTTGCCCTCTCTTCCGGCACGCCCTGACAATTGATGATACAACTGCACAGTTTTTTCCACACTTCTTATGTCAAAACCTCTTGAAGCTAAATCTAAATCAAGTATTACTATGCAATTTAAATTAGGAAAATGAAAGCCTTTTGATATTAATTGTGTTCCTATTAAAATTTTAGTCTCATTATCAATAATTTTTTGTATTTCAATTTGTGAATTTTTTTTATTAATTGTATCACTTGAAAAAATTGCAGTTTTTTTCCCAGGAAAATTTTTCTTTACTTCTTCTAATATTTTTTCAACACCCAAACCGCTATAAATAAATTCACATTTTTCATTATCAAATTTACAAATTGTTTCTAAGCTTTTTTTATATCCACAATAGTGACATAAAATCTTGTTTATTTTTTTATGATAAACAAGATTAATAGAACACTTTGGACAAATGAAATTTTTTAAACATTTTTTACAAATAACAAAAGGAGAGTATCCTCGTCGATTAACAAAGAATAATACTTGGTCATTTTGTTTTAAATGGTTTTTTACTTTTCTAATAATTTTTTCAGAAAATAAACTATTTTTAATCCTTTTTTCTTTCGTTAAATCAATTAACTCATATTCAGGTAGCCTTGCATTTTTATATCTTTTTAAAATCCGATAAGAGAAATACTTTCCTTTTGTTATGTTGTTGTATGTTTCAATTGAAGGAACTGCAGAAATTAAGTTTACTGGAATGTTTTCATAAGATGCTCTTGATATAGCCATATCTCTTGCATTATAAGCCACTCCTTCATCTTGTTTAAAAGATTGATCGTGTTCCTCATCAACAATAATTATCCCTAAATTTTTGAAAGGTAAAAAAAGAGATGATCTTGCACCAATAATAGCTTTAATATTTCCGCTGCTTAAACCATTCCATATGATTTTTTTATTTTTTGGTGTCACGCTAGAGTGCCATACAGCTGGTTTAAAACCAAAAAAGTCTATAAATTTTTTTTCGAATTCTCCTGTTAAACCTATTTCAGGAAGTAGTACTAGTACTTGTTTATTTTGTTCGATTTTATCTTTAATAAGATTGAAATAAACTAATGTTTTTCCTGAACCTGTAGTACCTTGAAGTACATTAACAGAGAATTTGTTATTATTTTTAGATAGATTGGTTAAGCAGGTAAGCTGTTCATTATTTAATTTATAAATAGATCTTTTGGTTATGGAGTTGTACTCTATGAAATTATCAGTTGTTTTATTTTCGATAGCTTGATTGCTCAGTAAATGAAGTTTTAAAGCCATTCCCTTAGGAACTATGTTATATTTTGAAAACCAATTTAAGAAATCTATAGTTGTTTTTTTTAATGGATTAACATCCAATTTCCTTAATATTTTTTTTAATTGAAACCTTTTTAATTGATCTTGTTCAAACTCATTCCAGACAACACCATTAACTTTTTTTTTACCAAATGGTACTTCAACATAATCACCTACCTTCAGATTTATATCAGAAGTATATGTAAATGGATGGTCAAATATATTTGGGATAAGAACTGGAAACTTCATTTGTGATACAAGTTGTATATTACGAATGAATCTGTCTTTTATCTACTGATAATGCAGCTTCTTTAATTGCCTCAGAAAAGGTAGGATGTGCATGACAAGTCCTCGCAATGTCCTCGGAACTTGCGCCAAATTCCATTGCAACTGCCATTTCAGCGATCATTTCACCAGCGTGGGGACCTATAATATGAACCCCTAAAACTTTGTCAGTCGAATTATCAGCTAAAATTTTTACAAAACCTTCTGGCTCATCAATTGCCTTTGCTCTAGAGTTTGCCATAAATGGAAACTTTCCTATTTTATAACTTATATTTTGTTTTTTTAATTGTTCCTCTGTTTTTCCGATAGTTGCTACCTCTGGAGAAGTATAAATAACTCCAGGGATTAAATCATAATTTACATGTCCAGATTGTCCTGCAATAATTTCTGCCACTGCAATACCCTCTTCTTCAGCCTTATGCGCTAACATCGGCCCTTGAATTACATCACCTATAGCAAAAATATTTTTTTTGTCTGTCTTAAAATTTTTATCTACTTTAACTCTACCTTTTTCGTCAGTTTTTAAGTTTATTTTCTCTAAATTTAGGTTATCTGTAAATGCTTTTCTACCTATTGAAATTAAAGCGACATCACAATCATGAGAACTCTTTTCACCCTTGTTATTAGAAGTCTCTATTTCTACATTTTCTTCTTTTTTTGTAATTTTCTCTACTTTTGTGCTCATATGAAATTTTATTTTTTGTTTTTTTAAAATTTTCATAAATTCATTTGAAATTTCTTTATCCATTCCAGGTGTTATGTGATCTAAAAATTCAATTACATGGACATCAGAACCTAATCTTGACCAAACAGAACCCATTTCTAGTCCTATGTATCCACCACCGATTACTATCATTTTTTTAGGAACTTTTTTTAAAGAGAGAGCACCTGTTGAAGATACAATTCTTTTCTCATCAAATTTAATATTTGGCATTTGAGAGGGCTCTGAGCCTGTAGCTATAATTATATTTTCACCTTCAATTTCAGACTCTTTGCCGTCAGAACCTTTGATTTTTATTTTTTTGTCTGAAACAAAGCTTCCGAAACCCTTTAAATAAGAAACTTTATTTTTTTTAAATAAAAATTCTACTCCTTTAGTTAATACAGTTACCGCTTTATCTTTATTTTTCATCATTTTATCAAGATTTAATTTAATATCACTTATCTCGATTCCTACTTTTGAAAAATTTTTTGCTTTTTGAAAATTTTCAGAAAGGTTCAATAAATTTTTTGAAGGTATGCATCCAATATTTAAACATGTTCCACCTAAAGTGCCTCTGTATTCTACACATGCAGTTTTTTTTCCTAATTGAGCAAGCCTTATTGCACAAACATATCCACCTGGGCCACCACCAATAACAATTGCATCAAATTTTTCAGACATAGATTTATAAATTTAAAAATAATCTTCTCGGATCCTCCAAGTTTTCTTTGACAGTTTTTAAAAATGAGACCGCTTCTTTTCCATCAATTATACGATGATCATAAGATAATGCTAAATACATAATTGGTCTAATTTTAATTTCATTATTAATTACATATGGTCTACTTACAATATTATGCATGCCCAAAACACCTGATTGTGGTAAGTTTAAAATTGGGGTAGATAACATAGAACCATATACGCCTCCATTACTAATTGTGAATGTTCCCCCTTGTAGGTCTTCAATTGTAATTTTTCCATCTCTAGCCTTATCAGATAGAGTTTTTATATTCATCTCAATGTCTGCAAAAGACATTTCATCTGCGTTTTTTAAAACTGGCACCACCAATCCTTTCTCTGTTCCAACCGCAAAACTGATATTGTAATAATTTTTATAAATTATGTTCTCACTTTCTATTTCTGCATTGATTGCTGGATATAACTTAAGTCCAACTACGCAAGCTTTAACAAAAAATGACATTATACCCAATTTTATTTTAAATTTTTGCTGAAAATCATCCTGATTTTCTTTTCTCATATTCATAATGTTTGTCATGTCTACTTCATTAAAAGTAGTTAGCATTGCTGCATTTTCTTGGGCTTGTTTTAATCTTTTTGCAATTGTCATTCTTAACCTAGACATTTTAATCTTTTCTTCCTCTCCAAATTTTAATTTTCTTTCTGATGGAGACGGTTTAACACCCATTAAACTTAGCAAGTCTCCTTTTAGAATCATCCCATCTTTACCTGATCCCTTAATACCTTCCATATTTATATTATTTTCGTTTACTATTTTTCTAACAGCAGGTGACATAACTTTTTCTTTACCTGATCTAACTTTTTCATCACTTTTTACTTCTTCAGTTAAAACAAGTGCCTCTTCCTCCGGTTCCTGTTTTGCCACTTGTTTAGGTTGAATTTTTAAATTTTCTTCTTCATTATTGCTATCAAAGAGTTTGGTATCTCTTTCCTCATCCAATTTAATTATATTGTCATTAATATTTTCTGATGGTTTGACCGAAGCTTTTATTTTTTCGATTTTATGATTTTTAGAAGCTGATTGACCTCCAATAATAGACCCTAACGTTGCTCCAACTTCAACTGTAGATCCTGTTTCAAAATTTATCTCTCCTAAAATTCCTTCAGATGGTGAGGGTACTTCTAAATTTACTTTGTCAGTTTCTAGCTCAACAATGGGTTCATCTGCTTCAACGCTATCACCTTTACTTTTAAGCCATTTTGCAACTGTAGCTTCGGTTATGCTCTCTCCAAGGACAGGAACAACTATTTTTTCTGACATCTATTTAAATACTTTTTCTAAAATTTCTTTTTGTTGTTTAGCATGTCTATTAGCATATCCAGTCGCAGGCGATGCTGCTGCTTTTCTGCCAATATAATCTAATTTCTTTTTAACTCCTAAATTATCTAAAGTCCATTGAATATAATCTCTTACAGACGACCATGCGCCCATATTTTTAGGCTCTTCCTGACACCAATAAAACTGAGAATTTGAGATATATGGTTTTATAGCTTTAGTTAAAGATTTTACTGGGAATGGATATAATTCTTCAATTCTAACAAAAATTACATCATCAACCTTATTTTTTTCTCTCGCTTCTAATAGATCAAAATAAATTTTACCTGAGCAAATTATAACTTTTCTGACTTTTTTAGCTTTTTTAATTTTTATAAATTTAGAATTTTTGATTAAAGCATGGTCTTCTAATACTCTATGAAAAGAATTAAATTTATTAAAATCATCTAAATTTGATACACAATATTTATGTCTTAACAAGGACTTGGGTGTCATAATGATTAATGGTTTTCTAAATTCTCTATGAATTTGTCTTCTTAAAGCGTGAAAATAGTTAGCGGGTGTTGTACAATTCATAACCTGAATATTTTCTTGGGCACATAATTGTAAAAAACGCTCTAATCTTGCAGATGAATGTTCTGGTCCTTGTCCCTCATATCCGTGGGGCAAAAGCATTACAAGACCTGAGGCCCTGGACCACTTTCTCTCTCCTGATGCTATAAATTGATCTATAACTACTTGTGCTCCATTTGCAAAATCACCAAATTGTGCTTCCCATATAGTTAGTGTTTCCGGTTCGACCAAACTATAACCATATTCAAAACCTAGAACTGCCAATTCAGACAACAAACTGTCGACTATTTCGTACTTTTTTTGGTTATTTGAAATATTGTTTAATGGTATGTATCTTGAATTATCATTTTGATTCCTAATTACTGAATGTCTTTGACTAAATGTACCTCTACCTGAGTCTTGCCCAACTAATCTGACTGGAAAACCTTCATCTAACAAAGTACCAAAAGCCAAGCTTTCTGCTGTTGACCAATCAATATTTCTTCCTTCTACCACTGTTTTTGCTCTTTGTGAAAACACTCTTTCGATTGTTTTATGAGCAAATATTTTTGAAGGTATTGAGTTAATTTTTTCTGATATCTTTTTAATTTTCTCATTATTTACTCCTGTTACTCCTTTTTTATCTTTGCCTTTGGTCGGTTGATATCTTGACCATGTTCCTTCGAACCAATTTAATTTTGGTTTATAATCTTTTGCAGTTTTAAACTGATTTTCCAAAAGTTGTTTAAAATCTGTATTCATTTTACTAAACTCGCTTTCAGATAAAGTCCCTTCTTGAACCAGTTTTTTACCATAAATATTTAGAGTAGTTGGGTGAGCCCTAATCTTTTTATACATTAATGGCTGAGTGAATGAAGGTTCATCTCCTTCATTATGGCCAAACCGTCTATAGCAAATCATATCTATAACAACATCTTTATTAAATTTTTGCCTAAATTCTATTGCGATTTTTGCACAATGAACAACAGACTCTGGATCGTCTCCATTACAATGTAAAATAGGTGCCTCCACAACTTTTCCTAAATCAGAAGGATATGGACTTGATCTTGCAAACCTTGGGCTAGTTGTAAATCCAATTTGGTTGTTTACAATTATGTGAATGGTCCCCCCAGTATTATGTCCTTTAAGACCTGACATGGCAAAACATTCTGCCACTACACCTTGTCCAGCAAACGCAGCGTCTCCATGAATTAGAACTGGTATTACTTTTTTTCTTTCTTCGTCCTCATGAAAAAATTGTTTTGCTCTAGTTTGACCGAGGACTATGGGATTGACTGCCTCTAAATGTGATGGGTTATCTGTCAAACTCACGTGAACAGAATTTCCATCAAATTCTCTATCTGAAGATGCTCCTAAATGATATTTTACATCACCTGTAGAATCATCATGTGTAGCTGAAAATTCACCTGCAAATTCATTAAAAATTCTTTTATATGACTTTTGTAAAACATTTGCTAAAACATTTAACCTTCCTCTATGAGGCATTCCGATTTTAATTTCTTTTGCTCCTAATTGACCGCCTCTTTTAATTATTTGTTCTAAAGATGGTATTAAAGACTCACCACCATCTAAACCGAATCTTTTGGTTCCAACGTATTTTTTTGCTAAGAATTTTTCAAATCCTTCTGCTTGGATTATTTTATTCATAATTGCTATTTTTCCATTTCTAGTAAAATTCAACTGATTTTCTTTTTTTTCCATTCTTTCTCTAAACCAGACTTTTTCGGTTGGATCTGTAATATGCATAAACTCTGCACCAATTGTTGAGCAATAGATTTTTTTTAAATTGTTTGTTATTTCTTTAATTGTTGCATGTCCTATATCCATATAATTGTCTAAGAAAATTTTCCTATTAAGATCATCTGCAGTAAAACCATGATCCTGTGGATGTAAATCGTGTAAGTACTCTTTTTTCATTAAACCCAAAGGGTCTAAATTTGCAATCAAATGTCCTCTTGTTCTGTAGGCTCTTATTAGCGTTATAGCTCTTATAGAATCTGATACTTTTTTATCTGCATTAACATTTTCTGTAGGGACATTATTTTTATAGTTTAAACTATTTCTATGAATTTTTATTTTTTTAGGGCTCCAATTCGGCCCTTGAATTTCTTTGGAAATGATTTCTAGATCTTCATCAAGACTTTCAAAATAGCTTCTCCAACTTTCAGGTAAATTTGGATCTCCCTCTATAAATTTTACATACATTTCTTCAATAAATCCGCTGTTGGATTTATTTAGAAAAGTTGCATTTTTATTTTCTAAGTTATTTGAGGAACTCATTTATATTTACTATTTATAATACAAAGTTCCTTTATTTAAAGAGACAATTTATCTACAAGTGTTTTACCCAACTCAGCAGGGGAATTAGCTATAGTAATGCCTGCTTTTTCCATAGTTTCTATTTTGTCATTTGCGCTACCTTTGCCTCCGGAAATTATTGCTCCAGCATGTCCCATTCTTCTACCAGGAGGTGCCGTAACTCCTGCAATAAATCCAACCATAGGCTTTTTGATAGAATGACTTTTTATAAATTCAGCAGCTTCTTCCTCGGCAGAACCACCAATTTCCCCGATCATTAGTATAGATTTTGTTTCATCGTCTTTTAAAAAAAGATCGAGACAATCAATAAAATTTGTTCCATTAATTGGGTCGCCACCAATACCTATACAAGTCGATTGACCCAGTCCATTTTCTGTAGTTTGAGCTACCGCTTCATAAGTTAATGTACCTGATCTTGAGACTATTCCAACTGTTCCTTTTTTATGAATATTTCCTGGCATTATTCCAATTTTACATTCACCAGGTGTAATAATACCTGGACAGTTAGGACCAATTAATCTTGATTTAGATTTTGATAATTTTTGTTTAACTTTTAACATGTCTAATATTGGTATCCCCTCAGTGATACAAACAATCAATTCTATAGATGCATCTAATGCTTCAATTATTGCAGCTGCAGCAAACTTTGCTGGGACATAAATCATTGAAGCATTCGCGCCAGTTTTATCTTTAGCTTCTTTAACAGTATTAAAGACTGGTTTACCCAAATGTTCTTGGCCTCCCTTTTTAGGAGTTACGCCACCTACAAGATTAGTTCCATACTTAATAGCTTGTTCAGAGTGAAATGTGCCATGGGATCCTGTAAATCCTTGGCAAATTACTTTAGTTTCTTTATTTACTAAAATAGACATTATTTTATTGCTTTTACAATTTTGCTAGCCGCATCTGATAAATCTGATGCAGAAATTATTTTTAACCCTGAGTTATCTAAAATTAGTTTACCTTCTTTATAATTTGTTCCAGCTAATCTAACTACAAGTGGTACATTGATATTAATTTCTTTTGCTGCTTCAACAACTCCTTGAGCAAGAATATCACATCTCATAATTCCTCCAAAAATATTTATTAATATTCCTTTAACATTTGGATCTGAAAGTATAATTTTAAAGGCTGCAGAAACTTTTTCTTTTGAAGCTCCACCACCCACATCTAAAAAATTTGCTGGCTCTTGCCCAAACAATTTAATTATATCCATGGTTGCCATTGCTAATCCTGCTCCATTTACCATACAGCCAATTGATCCATCTAATTTTATATAGGCTAAATCATGTTTGCTTGCTTCAATTTCTGATGGATCTTCCTCATTTAAATCCCTTAGGCTTTGAATCTCTGGTTGCCTAAAAATTGAATTATCATCAAAATTCATTTTGGCATCTAAACAGATTAGATTTTCATCTTCAGTTAATATTAAAGGATTTATTTCAACTAGGTTTGCATCAGTAGATATAAACATTTTATAAATTGATTTAATTAGATTTATTCCTTGTAACATTGTATTGTCTTTTAGATTAAAAATTTTGATAATTTTTTTGCAATTTTCATCATCAATATCCTCAAGATAATCTACTTTAGTCGTAATTATTTTTTCAGGACTCTTTTTAGCTACTTCTTCAATGTCCATTCCTCCTTGATCACTAGAAATAAATGCAATTTTTGAACTTGCTCTATCAATAAGACAAGACAAATAAAATTCTTTCTTAATTTTCGACGACTCTTCAATATAAAGTCTTTTTACTTCTTTGCCATTTGGACCAGTCTGGTGAGTAATAAGAGTTTTACCCAACATCTCTTTTGCAGCATCAGTTAATTCCTTAATATTATTTAATATTTTAACCCCTCCAGCTTTACCTCTACCTCCAGCGTGTATCTGTGCTTTTAAAACATATTTATCGGTCTTAATCGCTTTTGCTTTTTCAATTAACTCGTTTACTGTGAAAGCAAAATCACCTTTTGGAACACTCGCACCATATTTTTTTAAGATTTGTTTTGCTTGATGTTCGTGAATATTCATTATTTTAAATCGGGATCTATTTTAGTGGCGGCATCCCATAATTTCTTAACTGAATCTACTGAGTGAATAAATTCTTTTTTTTCTTGATCGTTTAATTCAATCTCCACAATTTTTTCAACACCTTTGCTTCCAATTATTGCTGGAACACCTGCATATACATCTTTAAATCCATATTGACCATCTAATTTGACAGCACAGGGTAATGTTAGTTTTTTATCCTGTAAATAAGATTCTGCCATCTGAACTCCCGAGGCCGCTGGAGCATAAAATGCTGATCCTTTTTCTAAATACTTGACTATCTCTGCTCCACCATCTCTAGTTCTTTGGTTAATGCTCTCAAGTTTTTCAGATGAAATTTTACCTTCTTTAACTAAATCTAAAAGAGGTTTGCCAGATATTTTTGTTAACCTAGGTAATGGTACCATAGTATCTCCATGACCACCCATTACCATCGCCTCTATGTCTTTTACCGGTACATTTAATTCTAATGATAAAAATAGTTTATATCTTGAGCTATCTAATATTCCTGCCATCCCCACAACTTTATTAGCTGGTAATCCAGAAAACTTTTGTAAAGCCATAACCATTACATCTAATGGATTTGTTATACAAATTACAAATGCATTAGGTGAATTTTTTTTTATACCTTCGGCTACTTGTTTGATTATCTTTAAATTTATCCCTAATAGATCATCTCTGCTCATACCCGGTTTTCTTGGAACACCAGCTGTAATTATTATGACATCAGAATTTTTTATATCTTCGTAGTTGTCCGTGCCAGAAAATTTTACATTAAAACCATCAACAGACGAAGATTGAGCAATATCTAAACCTTTGCCTTTAGCAATTCCACTAGCCACATCAAACAAAACTAACTCATTTACTAACTCTTTTATGCCAATCAAATGTGCTAGCGTTCCTCCTATTTGTCCTGCTCCAATTAAAGATATCTTGGTCATAGTATTTTTCTATTTCATTGTTGGCATTATAAACTCTGGGTTTGATCTAACACCTGAAGGCCACCTAGATGTAATTGTTTTTAATTTCGTATAAAATCTTACACCCTCAGGTCCATGCATGTGTTGATCTCCAAAAAGTGATCTTTTCCATCCACCAAAACTGTGGAATGCGACTGGCACAGGTATAGGTATATTTATACCAACCATGCCAACTTTAATTTTGCTTGCAAAAGTTCTTCCAACGTCACCATCACGTGTGTAAATACTTGTTCCATTACCAAATTCATGTTCGTTAATTAAATTAATTGCCTCGTTAAAATCTTTAGCTCTTACAATTGATAAAACTGGACCGAAGATCTCTTCTTTGTAAATTCTCATATCTTTACTCACATGATCAAATAAACATCCTCCAATAAAAAATCCTTTTTCATAACCTTGTAACTTTATATTTCTACCATCCACAACTAACTTAGCGCCCTCTTTCACACCTAAATCTACATATCCTCTCACTTTTTCAAGATGTTCTTTTGTAACTAAGGGACCCATCTCTGAACTTTTATCCATTCCAGGACCAACTTTTAAAGCCTCGACTTTTTTTGATAGTTTTCCTACTAATTCATCACCAATTTTTCCAACAGCAACTGCAACTGATTGGGCCATGCATCTTTCTCCTGCAGATCCGTATGCTGCTCCCATTAATCCGTTAACAGCTTGATCTAAATCACAGTCAGGCATAACTACACAATGATTTTTTGCACCTCCTAAAGCTTGTACCCTTTTTTCATTTTTTGCAGCATTTTCGTAAATATATTTTGCTATTGGAGTCGATCCAACAAAACTTACTGCTTGAATTTTTTTATTTATTAAAATTGCATCAACTACCTCTTTATCTCCATTGACAACATTAAGAACTCCATCAGGTAAACCAGCTTCTGAAAATAGCTCTGCTAACTTTATTGAACATGAAGGATCTTTCTCTGAAGGTTTTAAAATAAATGTATTTCCACATGCTATAGCCATCGGAAACATCCACATTGGTACCATAGCTGGAAAATTAAATGGGGTTATACCTGCACAAACACCAAGTGGCTGTCTAATTGACCAGCTGTCAATCTCAGTGCCAACATTTTCTGTAAATTCCCCTTTTAACATTTGAGGTATACCGCAGGCAAACTCAACTATCTCTAAACCTCTTGTCAGTGAACCTTTCGCATCCTCGTAAACCTTACCATGTTCAGAAACGATTAATTTTGTTAGTTCATCTGAATTTTTTTCTATCAATTCTTTAAATTTAAACATGACTCTTGCTCTTTGTATTGGTGGTTTTAGTGACCATGTTTCAAAGGCTTTTGATGCTATATCAACAGCTTGGTCTAAGTCATTTTTTGTTCCAAGTGAGACTTCACTTTCTTGTGATCCTGTCGCGGGATTAAAAACTTTTCCACTTCTTTTGGATGAACCAGGAAAAATTTTACCATTTACGTAATGTTGTATTAAATTCATCGGCAAAATTATTTAATTAACTAATTAGCTTGTTGCAAGCATTTTTTTGATAGATGCTATAGCTTTTGCTGGATTAAGACCCTTTGGACAAGCATTTGTACAGTTCATGATTGTATGGCACCTATATAGTTTTAGTTCGTCAGCTACTTTTTTTAATCTTGCTTTTCTATCTTCATCTCTTGAGTCTATTATCCACCTGTAAGCTTGAAGTAAGACAGCTGGACCAAGATATTTGTCTCCGTTCCACCAATAACTAGGGCATGACGTGGAACAGCATGCGCACATAATACATTCATAAAGTCCATCAAGTTTAGCTCTATCTTCTTTGGATTGTAAGTTCTCGTTTTTGCTAGAATCGTTTGAATTTTTTAGCCAAGGTTCCACAGACTCATATTGTCTATAAAGTGTACTTAAATCTCCAATAAGATCTTTTAATACTTTTAAATGAGGGAGAGGATAAATATTAATATCTCCTTTAATCTCTGAATGAGGTTTAGTGCAAGCTAAACCATTTTTTCCATCCATATTCATTGCGCAAGAACCACAAACTCCATGTGCACATGATCTTCTATAGGCGATAGTAGGATCAATTTCATTTTTTATTTTATTTAGTAGATCTAAGACTTTTGATGGACAATTATCCATATCCACTTCGTAAGTATCAATTCTTGGGTTTTCGCCAGTTGATGGATCCCATCTATAAATATTAACTTTTCTTATATTCTTAGAACCTGTTGTGTCTTTAAAATATTTGCCCTTCTGGATTTTTGAATTCTTAGGCAAATTTATTTGAACCATCAGTAGACTCTTTCCTGTGGCGGGAAATATTGCACATCATTAGTTAGTGTTGATCTGTGAACTGGTCTGTAATCTATTTTTGTTTTCTTACCTTCACACCAAGATAAAGTATGTTGCATGTATTTTTCATCGTCTCTCTTAGGATAATCTTCTCTAGCATGAGCACCTCTGCTCTCCTTTCTATAATATGCTGAGTCCATTGTTGTTATTGCTTGTCTTATTAAGTTATCAAACTCTAATGTTTCAACTAAATCAGTATTAAAAATTAAAGATTTATCTTTCACTGATAAATTTTCCATACCTTCAAATGGTTTTCTTATTTGCTCAATGCCTTCTTTCAAAGTTTTTTCTGTTCTAAAAACGGCACACTTTGACTGCATTGTTTTTTGCATAGATAATCTTAAATCTGCAGTACTGTTTGCACCACTAGAATTTCTAAGCTTATCAAATCTTGATAAACATTTATCAGTTTCAGAATCTGGAATATCTTCATGTGGTTGTCCAGGTTTTACTAATTCGGATGCTCTTTTTGCTGCAGCTCTACCAAAAACAACTAAATCAATTAATGAATTAGATCCTAATCTATTTGCTCCATGAACAGATACGCATGCAGCCTCACCAATAGCCATTAATCCCGGAACTGTTTTTTCAGAACCATTTAGTGTTAACACTTCAGCTTTATAATTTGTAGGTATACCTCCCATGTTATAATGAACAGTTGGTACTACTGGTATTGGTTCTTTAGTAACATCAACGTTAGCGAATAACTTCGAAGACTCTGATATGCCTGGTAATCTCTCCTCGATAACATTTTTATCTAGGTGATCTAAATGTAAGTGAACGTGATCTTTATCTTTGCCAACTCCTCTGCCTTCATTTATTTCAACTGCAATAGATCTGCTCACCACATCTCTTGATGCTAAGTCCTTTGCTTTAGGAGCATATCTCTCCATAAATCTTTCACCTTTAGAGTTTACAAGATATCCGCCTTCACCTCTTACACCCTCAGATATTAAAGTGCCATGACCATAGATACCTGTTGGATGAAATTGAACAAATTCCATATCTTGTAAAGGTAAACCTGCTCTTAATACCATTGCATTCCCATCACCAGTACAAGTATGTGCTGAAGTAGCTGAATAGTATATTTTTCCGTAACCACCTGTTGCAATAATTGTTATATGAGACCTAAACCTATGAATTGTGCCATCATTTAAATTCCAAGCAATCAAACCTTTGCACTCACCATTTTTCATTAAAAGATCTAATGCAAAATACTCAATAAAAAATTCTGTATTATGTTTCAAAGCTTGTCCATACAATGTATGTAAAATTGCATGGCCAGTTCTATCTGCTGCTGCACAAGTTCTTTGTACTGGTTCGTTACCATAGTTTTTTGTCATTCCACCAAAAGGTCTTTGGTAAATTTTGCCATCATCTGTTCTACTAAAAGGAACACCGTATTTTTCTAATTCCAAAACTGCTCGAGGAGCTTCTTTACACAAGTATTCTATGCAATCCTGATCACCCAACCAATCTGCACCTTTAACTGTATCATACATATGCCAACGCCAATCATCTTCGCCCATATTACCTAGCGCTGCAGAAATTCCACCTTGAGCAGCAGATGTATGGCTTCTAGTTGGAAAAACTTTTGATATACAAGCTGTCTTAAGCCCAGCTTCACTTAACCCAACAGCAGCTCTCAAGCCTGAACCACCAGCACCTAACACAACTACATCATATTCGTGATCAATAATTTTGTAAGATTTCATAATTATAAATATATAATAGTAATTATTGTAAATAGAGGGATAATTAAAGATGACAAAAAAACACCTAAATTTGCGTATTTTTTTGCATTTTCCTGCTTTATATAGTCCTCAAAAATCTCACTAATACTGAGAGCTGAATAAAAAAACATGCTAACTATGAAAATTGAAAATAATATTTTAGATGGCTGTGAGGTAAAGAAATTAACTACCTCATCATAACTTCCATTAAATATTGTAACAATATTCATTAAAAACCAA
Source organism: uncultured Pelagibacteraceae bacterium (assembly GCA_902583455.1). GTDB lineage: Bacteria > Pseudomonadota > Alphaproteobacteria > Pelagibacterales > Pelagibacteraceae > Pelagibacter. Next base: position 103,704 of record CACHVY010000001.1, read on the forward strand.
ATCATAAAAGGAACCATTATTACTGAACTGATTTTTTGGAATAACCATTTTTTTGTAGCTTGAAGCATTAAATTAGAACTCCACTTAGAAGGTATAAAGCTATTGTTAATATAAAAGAGCCTAATATCACAATGACACCTGTTATTTTTGTAGTTCTCAATTCAAAACCATAACCCATGTCCCAGAACCAATGTCTGATTTCACTTAAAATCTGAAATAAATAGGACCAAATAAATCCAATAATAAAAAACTTACCCACCATCGATTCTGAAAATTTTTTAAAGTATTGATAACTTTCTGAGCCAAATATTAAACTAATCACCCAAAAACAAACAAGTATTAATAATAAATAATTTATCACTCCTGTTATTCTGTGAGAAATTGAAACAAGTGATGAAATATGCCAGTTATAAACTTGTATGTGTGGAGATATAGGATTGTTATCTTTCATAATTACTTCTTAATGTATGCCTCCGCAATTTCCACTGCATTTAAAGCCGCTCCTCTTAATAAATTGTCTGAAACTATCCACATGTTAATGGCATTTTTTTTACTATTATCTTTTCTAATTCTTGAAATAAAAGTTTCATTTTTTCCTTCAGCTTCTACTGGGGTAATATATCCTCCATCATTCCTATCATCAATTACTTTACAACCAGGTGATTGATTTAAAATTTCTATAACCTTGTCAATTGGTGCCTCATTCTCAAATTCAACGTTAACAGACTCCGCATGAGATACTAAAACAGGAATTCTAACACACGTTGCTGTGATATCTATATTCGAACCTAAAATTTTATTAGACTCTTGTATCATTTTAATTTCCTCTTTCGTATATCCATCTGTACTAAATTTATCTATATGCGGTATAGCATTAAATGCTATTTGTTTAGTAAAATTCTCACTTTTAATTTTTTTAGACTCAAGAGCTTTCTTTGTTTGATTCAAAAGCTCATCCATAGGTTTTTTTCCAGCACCTGATGTGGATTGGTAAGTTGATATTACCAATCTTTTTATTTTAAAATTATCATTCAAATTTTTTAAAACTATTACCAATTGAGCAGTTGAACAGTTTGGATTAGCTAAAATATTTTTTTTCATATTTTTTATTTCTTTAGAATTGACTTGAGGAACAATTAAAGGCACATCTGGATCCATTCTAAAATAGCTTGAATTATCTATAACTACTGTATGCTTTGCTGCTGCAGAGACATATTTTTCTGAAATTTTTCCACCTGCAGAAAAAAATGTAATATCAGCTTTTGAGAAATCAAAATTTTCTAGGTCGCTTACTTCAATTTCACTGTCTTTAAATTTGATTTTTACACCTGAGCTTTTAGCAGATGCTAGAAGGTATAGATTAGTCACTGAAAAGTTTTTTCTTTCCAGAACTTCTATAATTTTTCTTCCAACATTTCCTGTTGCTCCTACAATCGCTATATTCATGTTGATTAACTTATACTAAATGAAAGGTAAATCGCAAACTGTTCCTAGAAATATTTTCTCATTGATATCAATTTTAAATTGATGTTTTGCATCCCAATAGGGTTTATTAATCATTGCAATTCCAATCACTTTTTTAAATGTTGGAGAATATGCGGCAGACCTAACGTGACCAACGATATTATTATTATCATCATATAATGTTTTTTCACAGTACATATCAATTTTATTATGATCAATCTTAACACCCATTAATTTTCTTTTTATTCCATTTTGCTTAATTTGTTTCAATCTTTCTTTGCCCAAGAAATTTACATCCGATTCTAAATTCACAAATTTATCAAAATTTGCCTCAAATGGATTGTCTCTATTATCAAAATCATTACCATAAGATAATAAAGCAGATTCTATTCTTTCAATTAAATTTGGACATCCTGCTTTTACATTAAATTCTTTACCATATTCAAACAAATAGTCATATAACTCTTGACCGGCTTTATCATCTTCAACATATATTTCAAAACCGCTTTGTTTAGACCATCCAGATCTGGCAATAAAATATTTTTTTCCTTTGAATTCGTAATACTTAAAATTAAAAAATTTTAATTGTCTAATTTCTTCACCAAATATTTTTGCCAAAAGATTATCAGACAAAGGTCCTTGGACAGCTAAAATATTTACGTTTGGTTCAGTAATCTCCACTTCAAATTTGTATCCGGCAGCTAAACCTTTTGCAAAAAATATTACATCTGAGTCGGCTATTGAAAGCCACCATTTATCATCTGCAAGTTTATTTATAATTGGATCATTAACTAAATTTCCTTGATCGTCAATTAAAGGTGCATAATAGCATTTTCCAACTTTTGAATTTGATAAATCTCTACACGTCATTAGTTGAACTAATTTTGCAGAGTCTTTTCCAGTAATTTGTACCTGTCTTTCTGCAGCCACATCCCATACTTGCACAAATTTCTTAAGATGCTCATAATCAGCTTCTACCGACTTAAAAGAGACCGGGAGTAGCATGTGATTGTAAACTGTATAACCACTCACCCCATGAGCTTCTATTCTATCAGTGTAAGGTGTGCTTCTTAATCTTCTTGATTTTATAATTGAAAAGTTTTTCATTTTTTTAAAAATTCTGCTACCTTTTCCCTCATTTCAAAAGCTTTTTCAAACATAATCATATGTCCACAATCATTTAAAATCTCAGTTTTTGAGTTTTTTATTAAATTAGCAAATTTTTTTCCATTTTCAGTTGGCACCATTTTATCAAGTGCTCCAAAAATAAGAATTGTTGGACACTCAATACTTGTCGATGCATCTTTTCCGTTTTTATAATTATTGCAAGCTTTAAGATCTACAGATAAAATTTCCTTAACTTCTCTTGATGAGTTGATAATTTTTTCTACCGGGTTTCCGCCAATAAATTTTTTTGATCCCTCATAACCCCATTTCATCATCAGATGAACTGCTTTTTTATCGCCAGACTCAGCTAAATCAATCAAATCTTGATTGACTGGCATTTTATAAGACCCAGCCAACAATACTAATTTAGAAATATGATTTTTATATTTTGAACCATATTCTATCGCCTCAAGGCACCCTTGCGAATGACCAATTATTGATACTTTTTCAACATTTATTTCATTTCTTACATTTTCTAACCAGTCTGCAATTTTTTCTATGCTCGTTAGACATGGTCCATCTGATTTTCCATGGCCAGGTAAATCAATTGCTAAAATATTAAAATTTTTGTTTGACAAATATTGTTCGGTTAAAGACCAAACAATATGTGTTAACCCACTACCATGAAGCAAAAAAATTGTTTCTTTATTTTTATCAAAATCTTTACCTGCATCGGAGGCAAAGACCTGCTTATTATCTACTTTAAGAATCAAGTAAGTTCCTTGGCTTTTTTTCTTAGCTCAAATTTTTGAATTTTTCCTGTTGAAGTTTTTGGTAATTCACAAAATGCTACTTTTTTTGGTATTTTAAAACCAGCTAAAGTCTCTCTACAAAAATCAATTAATTCTTTTTCTGATACATCTTTATCTTGCACTTTTTCAATAAAAGCACAAGGAACCTCTCCCCATTTTTCATCCGGTTTTGCAACTACTGCAGCTATCGAAACAGATGGATGTTTTGCTAAGGTATTTTCAATTTCTATAGATGAAATATTTTCTCCTCCTGAAATAATTATATCCTTAGATCTATCTTTAATTTTAATATATCCATCAGGATTAACTACAGCCAAATCCCCAGAGTGAAACCAACCATGTGACATTGCTTTATCTGTTGCATCTTTATCTTTAAAGTAACCTTTCATAACTACGTTACCTTTAATCATTATCTCACCAATGGTTTTTGCATCTTTAGGAACAGGTTTCATAGACTCGGGGTCCATTACCATTACATCCTCTGTATTAGGATATCTAACACCTTGTCTTGCTTTAATCTCATTTTTCTTGTCTTCATCAAAAGAATTCCAATTCTCATTCCATGCACATTGTAAAATATGTCCGTATGTTTCTGTTAGTCCATAAACATGCATTACTTCAAAACCAAGTGCTTCCATTTTTTTAAATATAATACTTGGTGGTGGTGCTCCAGCTGTAAGAACATAAACTTTATGTGTAAGTTTTTTTCTATCACTTTCTGATGCACCAGTTATCATATTTAAAACTATTGGTGCTCCACCAAAATGTGTAATTTCATACTTAATAATTAACTCAAAAATTTTTTTTATATCAATGGCTCTTAAACAAATTGTTCTGCCGTTTAGCATCGGGATTGTCCAGGGATATCCCCAACCGTTGCAGTGAAACATTGGAACAACTGTTAAAAAATTTAATCTATTTGGCATGTTCCATGCAATTGCACTTCCTGTAGACATTAAATAAGAACCTCTATGGTGATACACAACTCCTTTTGGATTTCCTGTCGTGCCTGAAGTATAACTTAGAGATATTGCTTGCCATTCATCTTTTGGTCTCTTCCAGATGAATGTTTCATCACCAGTATTCAGGAATTCTTCATATTCTTTTTCGCCAATTTTTTTTAATAAAGATTGATCAGCAAATTTATCATGAATATCAATTATTAAAGGTTTGTTTTTGGATAATTCCAATGCTTTTTTTAAAACTGAATGTAGTTGTCGATCAACAATTAATACTTTTGCTTCGCTATGATCAATAATATATGCAACTGTCTTAGCATCTAATCTTGTGTTTATAGTATTTAGAACTGCTCCAGTCATTGGTACAGAATAATGAGCCTCAAAAATTTCAGGTGTATTAAAAGCCATGACTGAAACTGTATCCCCCTCCTTAATACCAATTTTTTCTAGTGCACTCGCAAATTTTATGCATCTCTTATAAATTTGTTCCCAGGTGTAAGACCTATCTTCATAAATTAAAGCTTCATAATCTGGATAGATATCTTTTGCTCTTTCGAGGAAACTTAATGGAGTTAATGGAACAAAATTTGCGTTATTTTTGTCTAAGTTATTATCGTAATGGCTCATTTCAGTTAAAATTAAAATTCATAATGTTTGAACTTCCTGAAATGGCAGATTTATAGTGTTGTTCAGCCCTAGGTAGTACTTTTTCAAAATAAAATTTAGCAGTATTTATTTTGTCATCATAGAATTTCTTATTTTCTTCGTAATCTTTAAAACTTACTTGAAGTGTTTTAATCCAAGCAAAGGCCAAAGAAATATAACCAAGTGTTTTCAAATAATCATTTGCTGCTGCGCTTACATCATCTCTGTTAGTCTCAGATCTATCAATTGTCCATTCACTGAATTTTTTAAGGATTTCTAGATAATTATTAAATTCTTTAACAAACGGTTTAATTTTTTCGTTATTTGAATTAGTTTCAGATTTGATAAGATCTAAGAATTTATTAATTATGTTTCCATTTTTGTTTGATAATTTTCTAAAAACTAAATCAGCAGCCTGCACTGAATTGGTCCCTTCGTAAATAGGTGTTATTCTATTATCTCTGTATAATTGCTCTATACCTTGATCTTTTGTATACCCGTATCCTCCATATATTTGCATTGCATCACTAGTAATTTCCATACCTAAATCTGAAAATAAAGATTTTACAACTGGTGTCATTAATGAAACCATATCTGATGCATCTTGTTTAATTTTCTGATCACTATGATTTAAGCTAACTTCAGTTTGTTGTGACAACCAAAAACATAATGCTCTTTCTCCCTCAATTATTGATTTCATGTTTAATAATGACTTTCTTATATCTGCATGTTCAATAATTAAATCTGCATTTCCATTTTGAGATTTGTTATTATTGCTTTTACCTTGTTTTCTCTCTTTAGCATAGCTTAATGAATTCTGGTAAGCGATTTCTGAAATCCCTAAACCTTGAATTCCAACGACAATTCTCTCTAGGTTCATCATAGTAAACATTTGACTTAATCCTTTATTTTTAGGACCAATCATAAATCCAGTTGCGTCATCAAAATTTAAAACACAGGTTGCTGAACCTTTGATGCCCATTTTTGTTTCTATAGATCCTGTTGAAATTCCATTTCTTGCACCAATTGTTCCATCATTTTTTACAACAAATTTTGGAACTAAAAATAAACTTATTCCTTTAGTTCCTTTAGGTGAGTCTGTTGCTCTCGCAATTACTAAATGGATTATATTTTCGGTAAGATCATGGTCTCCAGATGTAATAAATATTTTTTGACCTGTAATTTTATAAGTTCCATCTTGTTGTTCTACTGCTTTTGTTTTTAATAAACCTAAATCTGTTCCACAGACTGGCTCTGTTAAACACATTGTACCACTCCATTTACCCTCAACCATTTTGGGAAGATATTTATCTTTAATTTCATCTGAGGCGTGATGATGAATACAATTATAAGCACCGAGAGTTAATTCACTATAAAGTTTAAACGCCAAACTAGCAGATGATATCATCTCATCAAAAAAAGCACTTACAGTTCTAGGCATTCCCTGTCCACCATATTTTGGATCGCAGGATAATGAAGTCCATCCATCCTCAATATATTTTTGATAAACTTCTTTATATCCAGGCGGTGTTCTTACTACGCCATTTTCTAGAACTGCAGGATTATCGTCTCCAGCTTTTGCAAGTGGTAAAATTAAATTTTCATTTATTTTTGCTGCTTCTTCTAAAATGTTTTTAACGAGATCTGGACTGACTTCTTTATACTTTTCTAAGTCATTATAATTTTTATTGTCTCTTAATTTCTCAAAAAGAAACATCATATCTTCAACAGGTGCTGTATAAGTTGTCATTTTTTTTACTATACTTAAATTAAGATAATTTAATTATTTTTGCAAACACGCAATAATCGCATCCCCCATCATAGAGGTGGAAACTTCTTTTTTTCCTTTAGAAATAATGTCTTTTGTCCTTAATCCATCGTCTAAAACTTTCTGAACTGCATTGTCCAATTCAGTGGACTCTTTATCTAAGTTTAAAGAATATTTTAAAGCCATTGAAAAACTTAAAATTGTTGCAATTGGATTAGCAATACCTTTGCCTGCGATATCTGGAGCAGAACCATGCACAGGTTCGTACATTGATCTTAAATTTCCATCTTTATCTTTTGCACCAAGTGAGGCTGAAGGTAGTAATCCTAATGAACCTGTAAGCATTGCTGCTTCATCAGAAAGTATATCTCCAAACAAATTATCAGTTACTATTACATCGAATTGTTTTGGATTTCTTAATAACTGCATAGCACAGTTATCCGCAAGCATGTGTTCTAAATTTACGTCTTTATAGTCTTTTTTGTGAAGAGTAGTTACCTCCTCTTTCCAAAGTTGACCAGCTTCCATAACATTTGATTTCTCACAAGAAGTAACTTTATTATTTCTTTTTTTGGCTAATTCAAAAGCAACTCTTGCAACTCTTTCAATTTCTTTGGATGTATATGTATGAGTATTAATTCCTTTTCTCTCTCCATTATCGATGGGCTTTATACCTCTTGGTTCGCCAAAATAAATTCCTCCAGTCAATTCCCTTACAATCATTATATCAAGTCCTGATACTATTTCGGGTTTTAAACTAGAAGCCTCAACTAACTGTTTAAAACAAATAGCAGGTCGTAAATTTGCAAAAAGTTTAAGTTCTTTTCTTAATTTTAGTAATGCTCTTTCTGGTTTTTTAGAAAAATCTAAGTTATCCCATTTAGGGCCTCCTACAGCGCCTAAAATTACTGCTTCACATTCTAAGGCTTTAAAAAATACTTCATCGGTAATGGGAGTTTTAAATTTATCATACGCAGCCCCACCTACTAAATCTTGATCTACTTCGAAATCAAGAGATCTATTTTTATTAAACCATTCAATTATTTTTTTTACTTCATTGATTACTTCTGGACCAATACCATCCCCAGGTAAAAGTAAAATTTTTCTTTTTTTTACTTTAATCATTAAAAATCCAAGGCTTCGATGACTTTATTTTGCTTTCATAAGCTGAAATCTTTGAAGACTGGGCTAACGAAAGAGAGATATCATCTAAACCTTCTAGAAGGCATTTTTTTTTAAATTCATCAATTTCAAACTTAATTTCATTATTTCCAAATTTTATAGACTGGTCCTCCAAGTTTATCGATATTTCTTCTTTTCTTGTAGAGTATTCAGATAATTCTTTTATTACTTCCTCTTTGACAGTTATTGGTAAGATGCCATTTTTGAAACAATTATTGTAAAATATATCTGCATAACTAGAACTTATTACACAAGTAATACCAAAGTCTAAAAGTGCCCAAGGCGCATGTTCTCTCGATGAGCCACATCCAAAATTTTTACCAGTGATTAATATTTTTGATTGATTGTAAGGTTCATTATTTAGAACAAAGTCAGAAATTTCTTTACCTTCATCATCATACCTCATCTCGAAAAAAAGATTTTTTCCTAAACCTGTCCTTTTAATAGTTTTTAAAAATTGTTTAGGAATTATCATATCTGTATCGATATTAACTATTGGTATATATGCAGGAATGCTTTTTAATTTATTAAACTTTTTCATTAATTTTTATACTTTCTTACATCATCAAAATTTCCAGAAATTGCTGCAGCTGCTGCCATAGCTGGGCTAACTAAATGTGTTCTACCACCTCTACCCTGTCTACCCTCAAAATTTCTGTTAGATGTTGATGCGCATCTTTCCTCTGGTTTAAGTTTATCAGCATTCATTGCTAAACACATTGAACATCCTGGTTCTCTCCATTCAAATCCAGAATTTAAAAATATTTTATCTAAACCCTCTTGTTCAGCTTGTTCTTTTACTAACCCTGATCCTGGAACGACCATGGCTTTTACATGAGATGCAATTTTCTTATCCTTTAGAATTTTTGCTGCATCTCTTAAATCTTCAATTCTACCATTTGTACAGCTACCTATGAAAACTTTGTCAATTTTTATATCTTTAATTAATGTATTTGGTTTGAGACCCATATATTTTAAAGATCTTTCAATCGAGTTTCTTCTGTCATTATCTTTTTCATCAGAAGGATTAGGGACTTTTCCATCTATAGTAATGACATCTTGTGGTGATGTACCCCAAGTAACCATCGGCTGTATGTCTTCTCCTTTAAGTGTAACTTCTTTATCAAAATTAGCGTTATTATCTGAATTAAGTTTACTCCAATATTCAACTGCTTTATCCCAGATTTCATTTTTTGGTGCCATCGGTTTACCTTTTAAATATCTAAATATCTTTTCGTCAGGAGCTATCAATCCTGCTCGTGCTCCGCCTTCGATTGTCATGTTGCAAATTGTCATTCTATTTTCCACTGTCAATGATGAGATAACATCTCCAGCATATTCAATGACATAACCTGTACCGCCAGCAGTTCCAATTTTTCCTATTATTTGTAAAATTACATCTTTAGACGTTACTCCGATTGGTAATTTACCATTAACGCTTATTCTTAAATTTTTCGATTTTTTTTGAACCAACGTTTGGGTTGCCAATACATGCTCAACTTCTGAAGTACCTATTCCAAAAGCTAATGCGCCAAAAGCTCCATGAGTTGCTGTATGACTATCTCCGCAAACAATTATGTTCCCAGGCTGTGTAAATCCTTGCTCTGGCCCAATAATATGTACTATACCCTGTCTTTTGTCAGACATTCCAAAAAGTTTAATTCCAAACTCCTTACAATTCCTACCTAGTGTATCAACTTGGATCTTAGACTCCTCATCTGCAATACCTTTAGATCTATCTGTAGTTGGAACATTATGATCTGCAACTGCAAGTGTTAATTTGGGATTTCTGACTTTCCTGTTAGAATTTCTTAACCCTTCAAAAGCTTGGGGACTAGTAACCTCATGTATTAAATGTCTATCGACAAATAACAAAGATGTGCCATCTTCTTGCTGATGTACTAAATGTTCTTCCCAGATTTTATCGTATAAAGTTTTTGACATTTAAAAAAGTTTAATTTTATTTAGCCTTTTTAGTGCTGTCTTCTTTAAGACTCTCATCTTTTTTTAAAGACGGAGATTTATCATCCTCAGGAGTTTCTACTTTATCATCTTTTGTTGTCTGTTTAACAACATTTTCCTCTGTTACTCCCTCAGGTTTTGTCTCTATATCAATACCGATTTTCTTTTTAATTTTTTCAGCAATTTTTGCCGATTTCCCTGTTCTGTCTCTTAAGTAGTATAGCTTAGCTCTTCTTACTTTCCCAGATCTTATAACTTTAATAGTATCAACAATTGGACTAAAGAGTGCAAATGTTCTTTCAACTCCTTCGCCAAATGATATTTTTCTTACGGTAAATGAAGAGTTAATGTCTCTATTTTTTTTTGCGATACAAACGCCCTCGAAATATTGAATTCTTTCTCTCTTTCCTTCTGTAATTCTAACACCAACTTTAATAATATCTCCAGGAAAGAAATCTGGTAATTTTTTTTCTGCTGAGATTTTCTTTACGTTCTCTCTATTTATTTCTTCAATATTTTTCATTTGTATGTTTATCAATTTAATTTTTTTTATATTTTTGCCACAAGTCTGGTCTTCGGTGGCGTGTTATAGCCTCTGATTGAGATAAACGCCAGTCTTTAATTTTGCTATGATCTCCTGATAAAAGCACCTCAGGAACTGGTGTTTTTTCCCATATTTGTGGTTTTGTATACTGAGGATACTCCAATAAACCATTTTCAAAACTTTCGTCTTTGTAAGAATTTTCATTTCCTAGAACACCCGGCACAAGTCTTAATATGCTATCCAAAATTACGTATGCAGCTGTCTCACCACCTGACAAAATGTAGTCCCCGATACTTATCTCTTCAATACCTCTGGACTCTATGACTCTTTGGTCAATTCCTTCAAAATGACCACAAAGAATATTTATTTTTTTTTCGTTCAAAAATTTTTTTGCTTTATTTTGATCAAAAGTCTTTCCTTTAGGTGTTAAGTAAATAATTTTTTCATTTTTTTTTAAATTTTGATCTAGTGCTTTTGCAACTACATCAGGTTTTAAAACCATTCCTTCACCACCTCCGTAAGGAGTATCATCTACTGTTTTATGCTTATCCTTTGCGTAGTCTCTAATATTGATTACATCCAAGTTCCACAAACTTTTCTCAATTGCTCTTCCATAGATACCTTTGCTTAGAATTCCTGGAAAAAAGTCTGGATATAAAGTGAATATTTTTACTTGAAACATTATTTTTTATTTTCCTCTGCCTTTGGAGCTTCTTTTGGAGCATCAGCTTTTTTCTCTTCCGCCTTTGGAGCTTCTTTTGGAGCATCAGCTTTTTTCTCTTCTGCCTTTGGAGCATCAGCTTTTTTATCCTCTTTTTTTTCAGCACCAGCATCTTGTTTTTTTCTATCTTTTTTTGGAATAGCTTTGTTGGGATTATTACCAGCTGCAGGCATTTCAATTAATTTATTCTCCCCTAAAATTCTTGCAACTCTAGTAGTTGGTTTTGCTCCTTGACTTAACCAATATTTAATTCTCTCAGATTCAAGACCTACTCTATCTTTTTTATCTTTTGGTAACAGTGGATTGAAATATCCTAGTTTTTCTATAAATCTTCCATCTCTTGGAAATCTGCTGTCTGCTACAACTATCTTATATACTGGTCTTTTTTTTGTACCGCCCATTGATAATCTAAGTTTTAACATTTTTTCTCCTTTATTATTTTAATTGATTGAAGAGTTCTGGTGGCAATCCTTTATCCATTAACCCTTTTGTGTTTCCTTTTGACATTTTTTTCATCATGTCAGACATCATTTTAAATTGTTTTAACAATTTATTGATAGTGGCAATATCTGTACCGGAGCCATTAGCAATTCTTTTTTTTCTAGATCCATTTATTATTTTAGGATTATCTCTTTCTTGTTTTGTCATTGACAATATTACTGCCTCATTTTGAGTTATAATTTTTTCATCAACTCCTGCTTGATCCATTTGTGATTTTAATTTTGAGACACCTGGTAAAAAAGACATTACTCCCTCTATACCACCCATTTTTTTCATTTGTCTTAATTGTGTTAAATAATCATCTAGTGAAAATTGTCCTTTTTTTAAAGTTTCTTCAGCTTCTTTTAATTTTTCTTCGTCGATGTCTTGTGCTGCTTTCTCAACTAGAGAAATGATATCTCCCATACCTAAAATTCTATTTGCAATCCTGTCAGGGTGAAAAATTTCTAGATTTTCAATTTTTTCTCCTATTCCTAAAAATTTGATTGGCACATTAGCAACATGTTTCATACTAAGTGCTGCACCACCTCTTCCATCTCCATCAGCACGTGTTAAAATTATTCCTGTAAGTTTTACTGTATTTCCAAATTCCTTTGCCACATTAGCAGCTACTTGACCAGTAAGTGAATCAGCGACCAGTATTGTTTCAGTTGGTTTTATGACTTCCTCTATTTGTTTTATTTCACTCATCATCTGTAAATCGATTTGTGTTCTTCCAGCGGTATCAAAAATAATAACATCTGAGCCATTAAGGTTTGCAGCCGTTAAGGCTCTTCTGCAAATATCCGTGGGTATTTGACCTTCTATTATTGGCAGTGTTTGAATATTATTTTGCTCACCAAGAACTTTTAATTGGTCTTGAGCAGCAGGACGATAGATATCTAAACTTGCCATCATGATCTTTTTTTTGTTATTTTTTTCTAAAAATTTAGATAATTTTGCGGTACTAGTTGTCTTACCAGATCCTTGGAGTCCTACCATCATAATTGAAATTGGTGGATTAGATTTTAAATTAATTTCTTGATTTTTATCACCTAAGAAATTTACAAGCTCGTCATAGACAATTTTTACAACCATCTGCCCAGGAGCTGTTGATCTTAGAATTTCTTTCCCTAAAACTTTCGGTTTAACATTATTAATAAATTCTTTTGCGACGTCTAAAGAAACATCTGCCTCTAATAGAGCTTGTCTTATTAATCTTAAACCATCATCAACCTGACCTTCATCAAGTGATGGTGATTTTTTAAATTTATCGAGTATACCCTCGAATTTATTTGTTAAATTTTCAAACATATTTTAATCCAGCAGTCATCGCACCAGTGGGCGAACCCTCGCTGACTGGTGTCGATCTCTTTGTTTCCAAAGACACCGCAAAATGCTGTTTTTTTGCGGAAGTGGTGAGAAACTATAATAGAGGTTCAAAAAGTCAATAAATAAGTTAAGTATAAATATATGGATTTTAAAGCATATAAAATGGACGGTTTAGGAAATGACTTTGTTATTATCGATCAAAGAGATAGTGACTTTGAATTAAATAAGTCTCAAATAAAAAGTATTTGTGACAGAAAAAAAATTGGTTGCGATCAACTGATTTTAGTTAAAAAAAGTGAAAAAGTTGATGCTTATTTAATTTTTAAAAATTCTGATGGATCCGACTCAGCAGCTTGTGGTAATGGTACGAGATGTGTAGCAAGCCTTTTGTCAAAAGAAAATGCTAAAACTGAAATCACATTTGAAACGGAGAGCGGTATTCTAAAATCTAAAATCTTAAATGAGAATAATATCCAAACTAATATTGGAATTCCTAAAACAAATTGGAATGAAATACCTTTAGCAAAAGAAGTAGATACAAAGAATGTTGAAATTAAAGTAGATAATCTTAATCTTTCAGGGACAGCAGTGAATGTTGGAAATCCGCATATAATTTTTTTTACTGAAGATTTAGATAAAATTCAAATAAAAGACATAGGGCCTAAAATTGAAAGTAATTCTTTGTTTCCAGAAAAAGTAAACGTGACATTTGCAAAAAAAATTAATGATAAACATTTTAAGGTTTTACATTGGGAAAGAGGGGCAGGCTTGACTAAAGCTTGTGGTACTGCAGCGTGTGCTACAGCAATTGCAGGTGAAATAAATAAAATTTCAATTTATCCTACTGAAATTGAATTTAAATTAGGAAAGATCAAAATAAATAAGGACGTTGATGGAAATATCCTTATGGAAGGAAATGTATCTAATATAGAAAAAATTCATTTAAACCTATGATAAATATTTTTAAAAAATTTAAAGACGGTTTAAAAAAAACTACTTCAAATTTTTCTAAAGGTATTAAAGAAATCATAATTAACAAAGAAATTGGTGATAAAGAATTAGAAAAAATTGAAGAATTTTTGATCCAATCAGATGTTGGAGTAAAAGCATCTTCTGAAATTAGAGAGGAAATTTCTAACCGTAAAATTGATCCGAGTAAGAACGAACTTGAAGAGATTCAAAATATTATAAATAATTATATAAATTCTTTATTGAAACCTTTAGAAAACAAAAATTTTTTTAGTAAAACTCAAGAGAGAAAAGCAGTTCTTATCTCTGGAGTAAATGGTGTAGGCAAAACCACAACAATTGCAAAAATGTCAAAACTTTATAAATCAAATCATAATGAAGTAATTTTTGTAGCTTGTGACACATTTAGAGCAGCAGCAATTGATCAGCTGGAGAGATGGTCAAAAAAATTAAATTGCGAAATAATTAAGTCCGAACCAGGAAGTGATCCTGCATCTGTTGCCTATAAGGCTATGGAGTTTGCAAAGAAAAATAATGTAGATATTACTTTAATAGATACAGCGGGTAGATTGCAAAATAAAAAAAATTTAATGGATGAATTTAAAAAAATTGGAAATGTAATAAAAAAAATAGATGAGAAAGCGCCACAAGATGTAATTTTAGTCTTAGACGCTACATCTGGTCAAAACGCTATAAATCAGGTCGAAGAATTCAATAAGATTATACCAATCACAGGGTTAATTATGACCAAACTTGATGGTACAGCAAAAGGTGGTATTTTAATTGCAGTTTCTAAAAAATTTCAGTTACCGATTATCGCTTTAGGGTTTGGTGAAAAAGAGGATGATCTTCAAATCTTTGATAGTGAAAGTTTTTCTAAAAATTTCATTAATTTTAATTGATCACTATATAATTTTTAAAAAATTTTTAATTTTTTCTAACAACTCTTCATCAAATTCCATCATATGGTCATCATCTTTTCTAAAATAACTTAACTTGGGTTCAGAAAAATTTTCGAACATTTCTTTTCCCATGCTGAAAGGGACAATTTTATCTTTGTCACCATGCATTACCATTTTAGGAAAATTTATTTTATCAATTTTTTTTATCGATTCGTATTTATCTTTCAAAAGTATTTTTACTGGCAAATATGGATAATATATTTTTGATAATTTAACCATTGATGTAAAAGGCGACTCTAAAATTATTCCTGCAAAATTATGTTTTGATGCTAAATCAACAGCCACTGCTGTTCCTAACGACTCACCGTATAAAATTATGTCTTTGTCAGATACACCAATATTATTTAGCCATTTTTTTGCTGCCTCAGAATCTTTGTAAAGACCGATTTCATTTGGCTCACCCTTATTACCACTAAATCCTCTGTAAGCTATAATCAAATAGTTTAAATCAAGTTTTGAAATATCGTTTAATTTATAAATTCTATTTTGAAGATTTCCTGCATTACCATGAAAAAAGAGCAATGTTTTAAATTTTTTATTTTTTACATGATGCCAGCCTAAAAGTTTAAAATCTGAATTTATATAAACTTTTTCAATTTTATGATTTAATTGATTTTCCTCAAGATAGTTATTTTCATTAGGGTGATACATTAATTTTCTCTGTGAAAGAAAAATAACGATTACAACCACTAGATAAATGACTGTTAAAGCTATAGCTGAATTTAAAATTATCATTGAAATTTTCTTATACATTTTTTTTTTTATATTTTACTAAATAAACACCTAAAAATACTAATATTGTTCCATATACATGGAAAGTTTTTAAATTTTCACCAAAAAACAAAATTCCATAAAAAGCACCATACACAGTAAAAAGGTATAAAGTGAAACCAGTTGTAGTTGCTCCTAAATATTTTTGAGCATAGGTATACAAGGAAAATGCTATTATCCCTGGTGAGACTGCGGCAAATATTACCCAAATTATAAAGTTTGTATCAAACGTAGTGCTTTTTATAAAAATTTCTTCAGTCAGATAAAAAGGTAATAAACTTAAAGCACCAAATAAAGATATTAGTGTAAAACGTTCAAATACTTTGAGCGATGACTTCCAATAAAATAGAAAAATAGAGTATAAAGCCCAACCAATTGATGCTCCTAACATCCAGAGATCACCTTTGGTAAACATTAGTTCAATTAATGCTAAATAATCTCCTTTGATAATAATAATTATAACTCCCAATAAACATGATATTAGTCCTATTATTTTAAGTAAATTCATTTTTTCTTTAAAAAAAAAATAACTTATTAAAATTATAAAAATTGGAGAAGAAGTATAAATTATACCCATATTTATTATTGTAGTAGTTTGACCTGCAATAAATGGAAAAGCTCCACAAACTCCGCATCCCATAAAACCCAAAAAAAATAATTTCTTATATTCTTTAAGTATAATTTTTTTTTTAGAAAAAATTGTGTAATTAAAAATTAGAAGAATTAAAAAAACTGTTAACCACCGCCAAAAAGCAAGAGATATTGGCGGTATGTATTCAACTCCACCTCTTGCAACTACAAGATTGCTTGCCATAAATATTGGTTGAATTACTAATAAAGAATAAGCTAGAAGCTCTTTTTTAATCACGAAACGTGTTATGATTTATCGAAAAAAGATTCGTATATCATCATTACTATCGCTATACCCATTAAGATATATACTGGCAAAACATCCAAAAAACCAATCATCATAGATCTTGTTAGTGTTGTTGCAAGTCCAACTAAAAAAAATATTGCAAAACTTAGACCAATAATAACTGTGATTTTATTCATTAAATTTTTTGCTCTCCTTTTCCAGCCAGTTAGCTACACCTAAAAATCTGTTATCGTCATGCCTGTCGCCAACTAATTGGACACCTAATGGTAAATTATTTTCTCCTTGAAGTAAAGGTAGAGAAATGGCTGGCGTATGCATATACGACCATACTCTATTAAAATCAGCACTTCCTGTACTTTTTAAACCTTTGTCAGCTACACCAGTACTACATGGACTTAAGATTCCATGATAATCTTCAAATACCTCTTTATAAGACTCATAACTCCTCTCCATAAAGTCAACTGCATCTAAATATTCTTTAGCAGAATGCTTCATACCTTTTGAAATAGCTGATTGCATTTCCTTTGAAAGTTTTGATTTTGATTTTTTGTAATAAACTTGAAAGTTATTAGCTAAATCAGTTTCATGTATTAATCTGTGGTATTTGTCTATATCCTTAAAGTATGAAGGAGTATCAAATACTTCAATATTTTTTTTAAAAGATTTTATAAAATATTCAAATGCCTCTCTGGATTTTTTATCAACTTTCTTCCAACTATCTGTCTTATAAAAAATGAACTTTGGATCAAACATAGGTCCTTTTTTACACTCGTCTAACATAAATTCTGAGGAGTAATGTATGGTCGCTTTATCGTAAGAGTCTTTTTTAATTAACACTTTCGCAAGTAGTGCAACATCTTCTACGGTCCTTCCAAAAACTCCTATATGGTCAAGATTATACGAAGTTCTTAAAACTCCATTACGTGAAATTAATCCATAACTTGGTTTGTAACCAACGACGCCACAGTAAGACGCTGGTCTAATCACTGAACCTCCTGTTTGAGAACCAATTGATAAAGGCGCCATATGAGAAGCTATAACAGCTGCCGACCCACTAGAAGATCCACCTGGAGTTCTTGAATAATCGTGAGGATTTGTTGTTTTAGGTGGAGCAAGGTAAGCTAATTCAGAAGTATTTGTTTTTCCCATGATTAATGCTCCTGCTGATTTAAGCAAATCTACTACCTCTGCATTTTGTGACTCTGTTTTTCCTTTTCTTAAAACAGTTCCACACTCAGTTGGCATATCATATGTTCCTATTATATCTTTTAGTGCTACCGGAATTCCATGAAGAGGCCCTACGGGTTTGCCCGACCTTCTATGATTGTCTGCTTCTTCTGCTTTTTCTAGAAGTAGTTTTTTATCAAAATGGGCCCAAGCTTTTACATCTTTTTCAAATTTATCTATTTGCTCAATGTATGATTTACACAAATCAACAGAGTTTAGATCAGATTTTTTTATTTTTTCTGCTATTTCAGAGACAGTTAATTGAAATATATTGGACATTAAAATTTATTCTGCGAATAAAACATCTGGTAACCATAAAGCGATACCAGGAAACATATACATTAAAACCATTGCAAATATTACTATTCCAAGAAAAGGCATTATACCTCTAAAGATTTGCATTAATTCAACGTTTCTACTTTGCACACCCTTTAAATAATAAGCCGACATTGCCATCGGTGGAGTTAGAAAAGATGTTTGTAAATTTAAAGCTATTAACATTGCAAAAAAATACGGGTTTACTCCAAAAAATTCTACTAGCGGTAAAAATATTGGGACAAATATAATTAAAATTTCAGTCCACTCTAGTGGCCAACCAAGTAAAAATATTATGATTTGTGTGATAACTAAAAATTGCCAAGGTTGAATATCCATTGATTTAAAAAATTCTTCAAAAACTTCATGGCCACCTAAATATGAGAAAACTGATGCAAATGTCCAAGATCCAACAAATAACCACATAATCATTGCACTTGTTTTAGCTGTTAGAAAAACAGATTCTTTAAAATTTTTCCATTTTAATGACTTATAAAAAAAAGATAAAATTAAAGCTCCAAATGCTCCTACTGCAGCAGCCTCTGCTGGAGTAGCTAATCCACCTAAAATTGTACCTAAAACCAAAATTATTAGAGAGAACAATGGAACAAAAGAAACTAGAACCTCTTTTAAAATTACTGATCTTGGCGGAATTTCCTCTGCTGCGGGCTTAGGTGCTAAAGACGGATTGAAGTATGCTCTTATAATTACATATAAAATATAAAGGCCTGCTAACATTAAGCCAGGAAATATAGCAGCAGCAAAAAGTCTTAGTGGAGATAATTGAGCTATTACTGCATATACAATTAACATAATACTTGGAGGTATTAAAATTCCCAAACATCCTCCTGAACATATAACTCCGGATGCAAATTTTTTATCATATCCAGCTCTTATCATTGCTGGCCAAGCTAAAAGACCCATTAAAGTTACAACTGCTCCAATTATTCCTGTTGCTGTAGAAAATAATGCACATGTTACGAGTGCTGCGACAGCCATTGAGGCTGGTAGCCTATGGGAAGCAAGTCTTATAGCAAAAAACAATTTTGCTACTATCCCAGCTCTTTCAACTAAGTAACCCATAAATAAAAATAAAGGCACCGCAGTTAAAACTGTATTATCCATTATGGTGTAAGTATTTTGGACTAATAAAGAAAATATCCGATTATCAAGCAGATGATCCATCCTAGTTGGATCAAAGTAAGCGTAATATCCAAACCCAACACCCATAGCTAGTAGAGTGAATGCAATTGGGAAACCTAAAAGAACTGCAAATAAAAATAAGCTCATCATTAGTATTGCAATTTCTGGGTTTGTTAATTCAAATAACATCAGCTTTTTCGTCTTTCTGAGATGTTCTCATTAATATTTTTTCGGTTTCTTCAGCACCTGCTGACATTCTCTCTGGCCAATGACCTGTTTTAATACAAATGATCGCTCTACAAACTTCACTAATTCCTTGGATCGTTAATAAGAGTCCTGACAGTGGTATTATAGATTTTGCCATATAAATTTGTATTTGTGCTGGACTGTTCCAACTAGTTTCTTTAATTTTCCATGCTAACGCTGCATATTCGTATCCATAAAATACTAGAGCCAAAATTCCAGGAAAGAAAAAAATAAAATATAAAATTAAATCAATCCAGCCCTGAACTTTTGTAGGAAACAATCTATAAATAACATCTCCTCTAACATGTGCCTCTGTTGACAAACAATAAGCACCTGCCATCATAAAAATTGCACCATACATTTGTAAACTAAAGTCAAAATTCCAAAGTGTAGGGCTGTTAAAAGCGTAAGCCATTATTACTTCATAGCAAGTTCCACCCATAAGTATAACTATGCACCATGAGAAGGCTTTACCCATTGATGCACTTAGTGTATCTGCAAATTTTATGAAAGATTTCATAATGTCACTTTACGTTAAATTCTATCTATTAATCAAACAAAAAAAAGGGGGCCATTGGCCCCCTTAATTAAGATTATATCTTGATTATATTTTTACTTTAGCAATTGGTCCAAACTCATTTTCATAAGCTAACTTGTAATTAGGCTGATTCATCAGCAAGTATTTCATTACTCTCTTAGCGTATGCTTTTTGAGAATCGACGATTTTCTTAAAGAAAGGATCTTTCTTATTGAAATCACCGATAACTTTATCCCAACCTTTTAACTGTTGAGCTAAAATTTCATCTGAAGTTTGGTAAACATTTACTTTATGTTGATTCATTAATTTAGATAAATCAGCTGAATATCTAACTAAAGCTTTAAAGTAGTTATCTGTGTTTGCAGCGTAAGCAGCATTTTTCAATATTGCTTTATTTGCTGGTGACAGACTATTAAATGTTTTATTGTTAATTGGTATTTCAAACATCTCTTGAGATTGGTGGAAGCTTCCTAAGTGATAATGCTTAGACACATCTTGCATACCAAACTGAGAATCTGAAGTTGGGTTGTTAAACTCAGCTGCTTCAATCAAACCAGTTTTCATAGCTGGTTGGATTTCACCACCTGGTAACTGTCTTACGACCATTCCCATTGCAGTAAGAACGTTAGTAGCAAGACCAACTGTTCTGTACTTCATACCTTTAACGTCAGATACTTTTGTTACGTTCTTTTTAAACCAACCGAAAGGTTGTGCTGGCATAGGCATGTGGAATACACCTGTATAATCGAAACCAACTTTTGCAAGTGTTTCTTCATATAGTTTTCTTCCGCCACCGTACTCCATCCATCCCATTACTTCTTGAGATGACATACCGTATGATGGTCCAGTACCAAATAATGATGCTGCTGGATTTTTACCATACCAATAAGCAGTTACCCAGTGTCCCATATCTACAGCACCTGAACTTACCGCTTGACCGATCTCACTAGTCTTTACAACTGCTCCAACTGGTTGAAGATCGATTTTTAAAGAACCGCCAGACATGTCGCTAACCATTTTGCAATAGTCTCCTGCCATTTCAAAAAAGATGTTAGCACCACTTGGCCATGCAGCTTGCATTTTTAGAGTTTGTGGAGCTCCGAATGCAATGTTTGGCATTGCTACTGCTGCTGTTGCTGCTGCACCAGTTGCTGCCGCTGCCTTAAAGAACTTACGTCTTGAAGGAATTTTTCCCTTCAACGATTTTTTTTCTTTAATCATTTATTTCTCCTCTATTAGTTAATTAACTTGATATTATTAAAGCACAAAATGAACTTGGAGTCTTAGGTTAAAATTGTTCTAAACTTAATTTTTTACAACTATTGGTAGTATATATTTATCAATTTACTTTATTTTTGCAGTTACCCGTTTTGAAAAATTCCTCAATGTTATCAATAGCAAGATTAGCCATTGCTGTTCTAGTTTCTTTAGTTGCACTTCCAAGATGAGGTAGTATGAAAACACTTTTATGTATAAGATATCCTGGGTTTAAATTAGGTTCGTTTTTATAAACATCTAAACCTGCTGCATAAACTTTTCTTCTATCTAATGCATCCAATAAAGCTTCATCGTCTACTATATCTCCTCTAGCTACATTAGTTACCACTGCACCTTTTGGTAAATACTCTAGAGTTTCTTTATTTATAAGATTAATCGTTTCTTTTGAGGCTGGACAACATACAGATAATACATCTGAAACTTCCATTAAACTTTTTAGATTATCATGATAAGTAGCTCCTTGTTCTTTGTCAGAGCTTAATTTAGATCTATTGTGGTAATGTATTATCATACCAAGCGACTTTGCTATCTTAGCAATTTTTTGACCGATACGTCCCATCCCTAAAATTCCTAACCTTGAGCCAGTTAATTGTTTACCAATCAAATAGTCTGCTGACCATTTCCAATTAGACTCTTTTGCTGCTTGAATACCTTCACTTGCTCTTCTACAAGCTCCTAGAATTAACAATATTCCTATTTCAGCTGTAGCATCTGTTAAAACATCTGGTGTGTTTGTAACTGCTATATTTCTTTTTTTTGCAGCTACTAAATCAATATTGCCAAATCCTACAGCAAAATTTGATAAAATTTTTATACTCTCTGGTAATTTATTGATAGTTGCCTCATCCATTTTATCAGTTAGCGATGTTAATATTCCATCACAACCTTGACTTAATTCCACTAATTTAGATTGAGAATAAAGTTCATCATTCAAATTCAGTTTAGCCTCCCATAACTTTGAAGCTTTTTCCTCATTTGATCTTAGAAGTTTTCTGGTAATTAAAATTTTTTTCATTCAACTTATTAGTTTAAGTCAAAAATTTTACCAGGATTCATTATATTGTTTGGATCAATGGTTCTTTTGATAGATTTCATAACAGGTAAATTATCACCATGTTCTTTAAGAAGGTAATCTTTTTTATGAAGCCCAACTCCATGTTCTCCAGTAATTGTACCTTCTAATTCCAATGTTTTTTCTATAAGAATATCACTAAATTTTCGTATTTTTTGATAGGTCTCTTTTTTTTCTGGATCATAAGGTAGTAAAACATGGAAATTACCATCACCAAGGTGACCAACCATTGGGGCTCTTAAACCAAATTTTTTAGCCTCAGCATCTGCAAAGTTAACACATTCCGTTATTTTAGAAATCGGCAAACAAACATCAGTTGAGTACACTCTGCCATTATTTATTTGCGCTTTGACAGAATAATAGACATCATGTCTTGCCTTCCATAGCTTATTTCTATCCGTTAAATCTTTTGCCCATTTAAAGGAGCTTCCATTGTTATTTTTTGATATTTCTTCAACAATATCTATTGATTCTTTATTCGAAGTTTCTGATCCATGGAATTCAAAAAATAAAGTCGGTGTAGCTTCCACGTCTTTTAATTTAGAGTATTCTATACTAATTTCCATTTGATCTTTATTAAGCATTTCAATTCTTGCAATCGGAATACCATATTGAATTACCTCTTGTGCAGTTTTTACTGCATCCTCTAAAGTTTTAAAATGACATACTGCACTCATAATACTTTCTGGAATTGGTGACAATCTTAGCTGGATCTCCGTTATAACTCCAAGTGTACCTTCAGAACCAATGAACAAATTTGTTAAATTATATCCAGCTGAAGTTTTTTTTGTTCTACTCCCAGTTTTTATTATATCTCCATTTGGTAAAACAACTGTTAATCCGGTTATAACAGTTTTCATAGTTCCATATTTAACTGCCATTGTTCCTGAAGCTGAAGTAGAGGCCATTCCACCAATTGCTGCATTTGCACCTGGATCGATTGGAAAAAATACTCCATCTTCCCTTAAATAGTCATTCAATTGTTCTCTGGTTACACATGCCTGAACTTTACAATCAAAATCTTCTACGTTTACACTTAGTACTTTGTTCATTTTTTCAAGAGAAATTGTAATCCCTTGATCGTTCCCAACAACATTGCCTTCTAAAGAGGTCCCTGTTCCAAAAGGAACAACTGGTATCTTATGTTGGTTGCATAATTTTAATATTTTCGAAACTTCTTCATTAGTTTCTGGAAATACTACAGCCTTAGATAAAATTGGATCATAAGTGTCTTCTCCTCTTGCATAATTCAATCTTGTTGATTCTGACTCAGAAAACCTAGAATTTAGTATTTTTTTTAATTCGGACTGAAGTTCGCTATTCATATGTTAATGATACTATATAAATCTTACAAAAAAAATACTTAAATTATTTAAGCATTTTTTTTATGTTTTCTAATGCTTGAGAAATGTTATCTCTTGATGCTGCGAAACTAAATCTCACATAATCCTGACAAGTTTGACCAAATGCTGTTCCTGGTACGATTGCAACACCAGCTTCGTGCATTGCTTTTTTACAAAATTCTCTTCCATTCATTCCAGTCTCTTTTACTTTTGGAAAAGCATAAAATGCACCACCAGGTAAACTACATTCCACACCTGGCAGATCATTTAAACCTTTGTGAATAAGATCTCTTCTTGCTGTAAATTTTTCCATCATTTCATGTATAGAGTCGTCTGGACCATCTAATGCAGCAATGCCAGCATATTGAGCAGCAGCATTTACACAAGAAACGCTATTTATTAATAGTTTATTGACATGTTCAACTAAATGTTCTGGCCAAAAACTCCAACCTAATCTCCATCCAGTCATAGAATAGGCTTTACTCCATCCTTCTAATACAATGAGTCTTTCTCTTAATTTAGGATAATTAAAAAAAGTTGGCATCTCTTTACCATCAAAAATTTGTCGACTATAAATCTCATCACTCAGAATTGTGACATGTGGGTGTTGCTCTAAACCTTTAGCAAGTTTATCAATTTCGGATTTTTCTACAAAACTTCCTGTTGGGTTATTAGGATTAATCAAAATTAATAATCTTGTTTTGTCAGTAATTAAAGACAATATTTCCTCTGCATTAAACTTTAGATCTTTATCTTTAGTTAGATCATATGGAACAGGAGTAGATCCAGTATAGTTAATCATAGACTCATATATAGGAAAAGCTGGTGTTGGATGAATTATTTCTACACCTGGTTCTCCAAAACATTGGATCGCATAGTGCATCGTTGGTTTACCACCTGGCATTATGATAATTCTTTCTGGATCAACATCTTGATTATAAAGTGTTTTAATTTTTCTTGATACTGCTTGTCTGCATTCTAGAATTCCATTTGATAAAACATAACCGTGATGACCATCATCTAAAGCTTTTTTTGCAGCGTCTACTACATGCTTTGGAGTTTTAAAGTCAGGTTGACCTAATCCAAGATGTATCATGGGTTTTCCTGATGCCTCTAGCTTTTTTGCTTCCGCTAAAACTGAGAATGCGGTCTCCGTTCCTAATCTATCTAAACTTTTTGCCAGTTTCATAATTTTTTATAATTATTTAATATTTCTATAAATTAATTTTGAACTATTCAACTCTTTTAAATTTTTGCAACCCATTAAAACCATATTTCTATTAATTTCTTCATGTATTGTCTTCAATAAATGCTCAACTCCTTGCTGACCACCTGCGGCTAAAGAGAACAAAAACATTTTACCAAAACTACAAGCTTTTGCTCCAGCGGCTATTGCTTTTAAGATATGAGAACCTCTTCTAATCCCACCATCCAAAATAATTTCCAGTTTATCACCAACAGCATCGGATATCGCTTTAATTTGGTCAAACGGTGATCTTGAACCATCTAGTTGTCGACCACCATGATTAGATATCATTATAGCTGAGCACCCAATATCAATCGCTCTTTTTGCGTCCTCAACTGACATAACTCCTTTTAGAGCAAAAGGACCATTCCATTTTTTTACACAATACTCTGCGTCTTTCCAATTCATAGCTGGATCATACTGCTCATTAATGTAGTCTATAACTGATTTAGCAATATTAGTTCCTTTGTCAGTTTTTGTTGCAACATTTGCTAATTTAAACTTTTCATGAATTAAATAATTAAATACCCAAGTAGGGTGCAAGGCAAAACTCAAAAGGCTTTTTAAAGTTAATTTTGGTGGTGTAGTAAAACCTGTTCTGTGGTCTCTTTCTCTGTTCCCTGCAACAAGAGTATCTACAGTTAGACACATTCCATCAAATCCAGATCTTTTGCAGCGATCAATCAAATCATTTGTTATTGATTGATCTTTATGAACATAAAGCTGAAATAATTTAGGGCCACTAGATAAGTTAGAAATTTCCTCAATTGTATTATTTGCCATTGTAGACATACTATA
The DNA here is from genome assembly GCA_902583455.1 of uncultured Pelagibacteraceae bacterium. Taxonomy (GTDB): domain Bacteria; phylum Pseudomonadota; class Alphaproteobacteria; order Pelagibacterales; family Pelagibacteraceae; genus Pelagibacter. Next base: position 129,465 of record CACHVY010000001.1, read on the forward strand.
AAATGTTCCAAATTTATTAGCAGCTTTTGCAGAGGCTTTATCACCATCGTGGTGATATAATCTTTGCATAGCACATGGGGATAAGAAAATTGGCATATCAATTTTTCTTCCAAATATGTTAGTAGATAAGTCTGGTTTACCTACGCTAGCCAAAACATTTGGTATTAAATCACAATCGTTAAAGGCCTCTGTATTTCTTTTAAGAGTAGTTTCATCATCTGAGCCACCATCAATATAATGGAAAATTGGAGAAGGTAATTTTTTTTTTGCTAATTTCCTGAAGTCCTCAAAATTATAACAGTCTTTAAGGCTCATAGAATTTTTTTAAGTATATCTAAATCTTAAATTATTTCTATTGAGGTCGCTAATCTTAGTACATCCCATTAATTTCATATCTCGTTCTAATTCAGCTTTGTATTGCCCTAATGCTCTCTCTACTCCTGCTTGTCCCGCTGCAGCTAAAGCATAGAGATACAATCTTCCTCCAGCGCAAGCCTTTGCGCCTAGAGATAAAGCTTTGAGCATATGTGTTCCTCTTTGAAACCCACCTTCACAAATAACATCAATTTTGTCACCTACAGCATCAACTATTTCTGCTAGTTGATCAAATGGTGACCTAGATCCATCAAGCTGTCTACCTCCATGATTAGAAACCATTATTCCAGTGCACCCAATATCAACTGCTTTTTTTGCATCTTCAACGCTCATAATTCCTTTGAGGGCAAAATGACCACCCCACTTAGAACATAACTTTTCAGCATCGTTCCAGTTCATGGATTGATCCAACATAGTAGAAAAATAATTACCAATTGATGAGTTCGTGCTTGTACCTTCTTTTACAAAATCTTGTAAATGCGGTAATTCAAATTTTCCTTTTGTTAAATAATTTATCCCCCACATTGGTTTTGTGGCAAAACTAAATAAACTTGATAAAGTAAGCTTAGGTGGTGATGTAAAACCTGTTCTTAAATCTCTTTCACGGTTTCCGCCTGTTATCGTATCAACAGTTAAAGCCATTACATCAAAATTGGCTGCTTTCGCTCTTTCCAAACAAGAGTCATTTAATCCTCTGTCTTTATGAAAATAGAATTGAAACATTTTTGGTGTATCAATTAAAGACGAGATTTCTTCGACACTTACAGTAGCTAAAGCTGAAACACCAAACATTGTATTAAATTTTTTAGCTGCTTTTCCTACTGCTCTTTCTCCATCATAATGAAACAATCTTTGTAAAGCAGTTGGAGAACAGTAAAAAGGTAAGTCAATTTTTTTTCCAAAAATTGTTGTAGATAAGTCTACACTTTCAACACCTCTCAATACATTAGGAACAAGATCTACGTCATTAAATGCAGATGTATTTCGATTATATGTAATTTCATCATCTGCTGCACCATCAATGTAATGAAAAATTGGTGATGGTAATTTTTTTTTGGCTAAAATTCTAAAGTCACTAAAATTATGGCAATCTTTTAAATTCATAAGGACAATTTAAAAGCTTTTAAAGAAATTAAACATATAACTATTTGCCCCAGGATTTTTTTCTCCTAAACTAGCATTAGATATATGATTATATGATAAACCAAATTCTGTAGTTGGTGATAAATCTAGTGATAATTGAAGCTCACTTTTAAATTCGACCAAATGACCGAGGTCTTTTCCATCTCCCTCATGATATAAACCTGGCGTAAAACTTGGTGTCAAATTTAATCTTCCAATATTATACTCAGCTTGAATTCCTGTATAAAGATAGGAGGCTGAGTCAGCAGTTAACATAAAACCAGTAATAGGTTTAATTGTACCTATTAAGCTATCTCTGAAAAGATTGTCATTTAAGTGTTGAATTCCAATAATTTGAGATTTTTTTCCATTGTCACTGAAATCAAACATTCCGGTATAAATATTATATTTATGACCAGTATCCGTTTTTTGTTTTTCTTCAGCGTATAACTTTTCAGAAGTTATAAAAGTGCAAAAGATTAATAATAAAATTTTAAAAAAATTTTTCATATTTTTTTTTACTCTTATATATTCTTAAGTATATTATTGCACCACCTAATAAAAAAAACAATATTGGTATAAACCACAATAAAAAGGTTTTTTTTGAATATCCAGGATCATAGACAATCCATTGACCATATTTTTTGACTAACATATTATAAATTTGATCTTTTGAATGACCTCTGTCTATTTGATCTTTAATATAGATTCTCATACTTAATGCAAACTCAGAATTAGAGTCGTATATAGATTGACCTTGACAAATCAGACATCTTAAATTTTTTGCTATATCATTTTCAAGTTTAGAATAAGGTTCTGTCTCAGAATAACAGTTTCCAAAAAAGTTAATAAATAAAAATAAAAAGACCAAAAATTTTTTTTTAACCATTTACAATCTCCTCAATCTGTTTAACAACATTGTCATTTATTGGTCCTATAATCTTTATTAAAATTTTTCTATTTTTATTAACTAGGAAAGTTTCTGGAACACCATAAGCGCCTAAGTTTATTGACTCAGTTCCATCTTTATCTACTAAATTATATTTAAATGGGTTTCCATAATCATTCAAAAATTTTATAGAATTTTTCTTTCTATCTTTATAATTTATGCCAATAATTTGCAGTGAGCTTAAACTGCTTAAACTCTTAAGAAGATCGTTTTCCTCTCTACACGGTACACACCATGAAGCCCAGATGTTAATTATTGAAAAATCCTTGTTTTCAATTATCTCGCTTAATTTTATATAGTTAGATGAATATAATTCAGGTAAACTAAAATCTGTTAGGTAAGTTGTTTTCTCATTTTTAAATTCTGGAGAATATATTTTATCCTTAATCAATGCTTTATTAAAAACTAAAAAACAAAAAACAAAAAAAACTAATATTAAGAAACTATAAGTAATTTTTTTTTTTACTAAAAATCGCAAAAGTACCCCCAAAAATTATTATTAATGTAGAGATCCATATCCAGATCATAAATGGTTTATTCTGGTATCTAACATTAAATAATTGCTCATCCTTAATTAAGTTAATTGTTATAAATCTATCTTTAAATAAAGTTGTTTTAATCGCTGCTTCACTTGTTGCAATGACGGGCTGGTTATAAACTCTGATCTCTGGATATAGTTTAATTATTTTATTGTTTTTATTCTTTACTTCAAAAGTACCAATTATTGAAGAATAATTTTTTTTTTCATTAGTTTTAATCTCTTCAAAAGTTATTTTTTCATTTTTTGAGATAAAACTTTCGCCAACTTTAATATTCTTTATAATCTCCGTGGAGCTAACACTATTAAATAATATTGATAACATCAACATAGCAAAACCTAAATGTGATAAGTTCTGTGCATGATTAGTATTATTTTTAAAAAAATTGGTTAGTGTTTTGATACTTAAAAAAACTAGAGAAAAAATTAAAATTATTAATAAAAAATCTTTTTGAGTTAAGAAATATATAGTTATTATTGTGGCAAATGAAGTTAGTAAAAAGTAGTAAATATAATTCGCTTTAAACTTTAAATTTGTTTTAATCCAACTCATACTTGGCCCAACAGACATAAACAAGAAAAATGGAACTAAGAATGGTATTAAAAGTTTATTATAAAATGGGGGTCCAACGGAAATTTTTTCTGATGTAATTACATCTAAAAATATTGGGTATACCGTTCCTATTAAAACTACGCTTAAAAAGTAAATCATAAACCAGTTATTTATTAAAACTGAGGTTTCTTTACTTAGAAAAAAAATTTCCTTTTTATTTTCCAAATTTTTGTTTTCAAAGACTAAAAAGATTACAAAAGATATGAAAATTAAAACAAACAAAAAAATTAGGATATAAATTCCTCTAGATGGATCATTTGCAAAAGTGTGAACCGAGTTGAGAATTCCAGACCTCACTAAAAATGTTCCAGTAACACTAAACATAAAAGTCACTATACTTAAAATAATTGACCAATTTTTAAAAAGATCTCTTTTCTCAAGGGTTGAAATACAATGCAAAAGGGCAGTTAAACTCAACCATGGTATTAAAGAAATATTTTCAACTGGATCCCAAAACCAAAAACCTCCCCATCCTAATTCATAATACGCCCAGATCGAACCTAGAAGAATACCCCCTGTTAAAAAAGTCCAAGATATTAAAACCCATTTTTTTAAATTTTTTGCCCAAAGATTATTCACATACCCTGTTACCATTGCGGATAAAGCAGAGGCAAATATAATTGATGTACCAACATATCCAACATATAAAATTGGTGGATGTATTGCTAGCGCAGGATCTTGGAGTATTGGATTTAATCCAAGTCCTTCGGGTGGTACAGGAAAAATAATATCAAATGGGTTAGAAGTTTTTAGAACAAATATAAAAAAACCAATAACAATTATTTGATGAAATATTACAGTATAAAGTCTAAAATTTTTTGGCTCATCTTTAGAGCTGAAGAAAAAAAACAATATAAAACTTGTCAGTACTAATAACCATAATAATAAACTTCCTTCATGATTACCCCATAAACCTGTTACTTTATAAAATAAAGGTTTTGTTGAATGAGAATTGTTATAAACTGTTTCATTACTAAAATCGGATATTATAAAAGTGTATAATAAAATAAAAAAACCTATTACAACGAAAAAAAATTGAAGAGTAAGAAACTTATATATTTTTTTTTCTAAATTTAATAAATTTTTTTTAATATTTAGAACTGTACATAAAAAAACAGCAAAAGAAGAAATAAGTCCTAGTGATAAAGAGAGAAAACCTGCATTAGATAATATCATTTTTGCTCCAGACTTTCTTTAACTTCAGGGGGCATATAATTTTCATCGTGTTTTGCTAAAATTTTATCAGCAATAAATAAGTTTTTATGCTCTAAAAAACCTTCTGCTACTACCCCCTTTTCTTCTTGAAATAAGTTTGGGACGGTTCCTACAAAAATAACATTAATTTCACTTTTAAAATCTGTGATTACGAATAAAATTTTTTCATTATCTAAAGTTATAGAATTTTTTTTAACCATCCCTCCTACTCTAATTTTTTTAGTTATATTTTCTGAGGATTGCTTGATTTCAGTTGGTGATTTAAAATATACGACATCATCCTCTAATAGTTTTAGAATAATATAAATACTTAAAATGATTGTAGTTAGAACAGAAATTATAAATAAAATTCTTAATCTAACTTTTTTACCATACATTAATCTAAATTAGATTTTGTGAGCAACTGTTTTTACAAATGTTCTATTTGTTGATTGTTTGTGAGCTAAAATAATTTGGTCTGAATTTAAAGTCTCATACTTTCTTGCAAATTTAGCTTTTTCTTTAATTAATTGCCTACTTGTTACTTTATACAAAATTAGAAAATTGAATAGTGTGAATGCGAATGCTGACCAAACATAAAGCCCGTATCCATTCATGATAAGTAAATCTAAATTCATATTCTATTTAAACCTTTATTTTTAACTTTTATCAACTCCACATTATATTTCATCAAAAAAATTAACACAGAAAATAGTGCAAATGCCGCAGTCATCAAAAATAAAGGTATTAACATAGATGAATGAATGGTGCTTTCTGATAAAACATTTATCGATGAAGGTTGATGTAAAGTTGCCCACCAATCTACAGAATATTTGATAATTGGAACGTTAATCACACCTATAATTGAAATATATGATGAGATTTTAACTGCTTTGTTCTTTTCAAAAAGTTTCCAAGATAATAAATATAAAAAGTAAAATAAAAATAATACCAACATAGAAGTTATTCTAGGATCCCAAGCCCACCAAGTACCCCATGTTGGTTTGCCCCAAATTGAGCCTGTAACCAAGGCTATTAAGTTAAAAATAAATCCTGATGGTGCTAAACTTTTTGATATTAATACAAAGTTTTTATTTTTAAAAATTATAACTCCAAGAGATAAAAAGGCTATCATTGAAAAAATCCCGAGAGAAATCCACGCTGACGGAACGTGTACATACATAATTCTTACAGAGTCACTTTGTATATAATCTTGAGGAGACAATATTAACGCCTCAAATAGACCTACTGACAAAAAAATTATAAATAATATAAATATTAAATTTCTAAATTTAGATGAAATTAATATTTTCTTAGTTTTCTCAGTGATTAAAGATAACATTTTTTTATTTATATAACCTGAAAATAAACTGATCAAGAATGTTGAGGGAGATAATTGAAGGGAAACGTTAACACCCTTGATCAGTTTAATTATTTATAGAACAATCATTTGTCTAAGTTTTGAGAGAAATGTGTTGAAAAAATGACTATTAATTTGAGGGCTTGAAGTAAGTTGAGCCTTTTTTTCCTGAGAAGATCTCATTGATTAGTGGGTGTTTGATAGGCTCACCCGAGTCGTCTTTAATGAGGTTCTGTTCTGAAACATAGGCCTCATAAGTAATATCATCATTTTCAGCAAGTAAATGATAAAAAGGCTGATCTTTTCTAGGTCTTACATTTTTAGGTATTGACTCGTACCATTCCTCAGAATTATTAAATTCAAAATCGACGTCATAAATAACGCCCCTGAAATCAAAATGTTTATGTTTGACAACGTCGCCTATTGAGAATTTTGCTTTTTGAATAGTCACTACTTAAATATGTGTATTCTTAAAAAAAAATCAATAAAAAAAATATTAAATTTATACATATCTGATAGGATGAAACTGTGAATAAGTCTTTAATAAAATTCATTACTGATTTCGGGCCCTTAGTAATATTTTTTGGTTTTTATTACAAAAGTGGAAAAAATCTGCAAGTTGCTATACCACCATTGATTATCGCTACAATAATTTCTGTTTTTATAGTTTGGATATTAGAAAAAAAAATACCATTTGTTCCTCTTTTAGGTGGAGCGTTAATAACATTTTTTGGTGGGCTCACAATATATTTTAAGGATCCAATCTTCATATATATTAAGCCAACAATAATAAATATAATATTTGCTCTTGCTCTTTATTTTGGAAAATATTTCACTCAGGAACCAATTTTAAAAAAAATTTTAGGTAAAACTATGCCGTTAAATGATAAGGGATGGGGAATGCTTAATACTAGATGGATGTTTTTTTTCGTTTTTTTAGCAATATTAAATGAGTTTATTTGGAGAACACAATCAGAAGAATTTTGGGTTAATTTTAAAGTATGGGGAATGTTACCAATTACGATTATTTTTACAGCATTTCAAATACCCTTGATAAATAAATATAAGTTAAATGAATAGAGATTTAAAACTTGTAGTAGATAATTCTTTCAAAAAAAAAGAAAATAAACTTTTTTTTGAAAAAAAAGAGTTAAAAAATATTCTGGATTTATATGCTAAAATGGTTTCTAAGGGATCTTGGAAAGATTATGGTCTTCATATTTCCTCTAAGAGAGTAAGTTTTAGTGTGTTTAAAAACGCTGCTGAAAATGCTGTTTATAATATTAGCAAAAACTTCAAGCCTTCTAATAAAAATCTAAAATATTTAATTACAGATAATAGAAACCGTATAATAAAAAATTCTGATAACTTGGAAAAATTATTAAAAGATATAGATTGGAAAAAAATTTAGTTTATCTTCTTTGACCAAAAAGTCTCAATAACATTATAAACAGATTAATGAAATCAAGATAAAGCGTTAACGCTCCCATTATTGCTTTTTTGCCAGAAATTTCAATTGTATCATTTGCCGAATACATATTTTTAATTTTTTGCGTATCATACGCAGTTAATCCAACAAATATTAAAACACCTAATATTGATACAACAAAATACATCATCGCTGATTTTAAAAATATATTAACTAATGAAGCGATAATTATTCCAATTAGACCCATCATTAAAAATGAACCTAATTTAGTTAAGTCTCTTTTAGTTGTGTATCCGTAAATACTCATTGCTCCAAACGTTGCTGATGTGATGAAGAAAACTCTTGCTACACTTACTCCTGTATAAACTAAAAGTATCCAAGACAAAGATAATCCCATTAATGAAGCAAATATCCAAAATACAGTTTGTGCCTTAGCTGAACTCATTTTGTTAATTCCAAAGCTCATATAAAAAACGATACCTAATGGTGCTAACATAATTAACCATTTCAAACCTGAATTAAATATAGCATTCCCGAAACTTGTAAGTCCTGTGATTATTCCAGCACTGTCTGTAACTACAGCCATTTTAAATGATAGAAGTGATATTATTCCTGTTAAAAGAACTCCAGTAGCCATGTAGTTGTAGACCTTTAACATATAAGATCTTAAACCAGCGTCCCATATCACGTTCTTTTTGACGCTTGTAGCTTCAAAAATGTTTTGTCTATTGAAATCCATGGTTATAATATAATTATTTTAAACTTATATTCAATGGTCAAAACTGGCTAAGATTATAAAAAAATTTATGAATTTTAAGAAACTAGGTAACACAGATATAGATGTCAGCACAATTTGTCTCGGTACTATGACATGGGGGGAGCAAAATTCAGAAAAAGAAGCATTTAATCAGATGGATTACGCATTAGAGAAGAATGTAAATTTTTGGGACACTGCTGAAATATATTCAATACCGGCTAAAGAGAGCAGTTATGGTAAAACAGAGGAAATAATTGGAAATTGGTTTACAAAAACAAAAAAAAGGAACAATGTAATAATTGCAACCAAGGTTTCAGGTCCTGGACCAGGATGGATTAGAGGTGGTGGAAATCAATATAATGAAAAAAACTTAAACGAGGCTGTCGATAATAGTCTTAAAAGATTAAAAACCGATTATATCGACTTATATCAATTACATTGGCCCGAAAGAAAAACCAATTTTTTTGGAAGACTTGGTTACGAACACATAGATGACAATGAGTGGAATAAATTTGAAGATATTCTTAACGTATTAGATAAAATAATAAAAAGCGGTAAAATTAGATATATCGGCCTTTCAAATGAAACGGCATGGGGACTGGCAAAATTTTTGGAAATTTCAAAGTTAAAGAAACTTCCTAGAATGATGTCCGTTCAAAATCCTTACAGTCTATTGAATAGATCTTATGAAGTGGGTTTAGCAGAAATTTCGGTAAGAGAAAAAAGTGGTCTATTAGCTTATTCACCTCTAGCATTTGGTTATTTAACTGGAAAATATAGAAATGGAGAATTACCATTAAATTCTAGGATGAACTTGTTTGGAGACAAGTTTTTAAGGTATAAAACTAAAAATGGCCAATTAGCAATTGAAAAATACTTCAGTATCGCAAAAAAATACAATTTAGATTTATCACAAATGAGTTTAAAATTCTGCGAACTTCAACCTTTCATTACCAGTGTAATAATAGGCGCAACAACAATGGAGCAGTTGAAAACTGATATAGAAAGTGTAAATATAAATCTTGATGGCGAGATAATTAATGAAATCAACGAAGTACAAAAACTGTATCCAAATCCATGTCCATAATTAAAAAAACAATTTTTTTATTAATTTTTACTATGAGTTTTACTTTATTGAATGCACAAGAGATAAAAAAAATTGGTAAATTTAAAGATTGGGAAACCATTGTAGTAACTGACAAAGATGCAAAATTATGTTTTGCCCAGTCCAAACCAGTATTGCAATCGCCAAAGAATAATGTTCGAGAAGCAAGACTGTTTATAAGTTTTAGACCCGCAGAAAAAATTTCTGATGAGGTAAGTATTACGTCAGGATACGAATATAATGTGCAAAATGCAATATTAGCAAAATCAGGAAAGAATAAAATTAAGTTTGATATATCCAAGGATAATTTTGCTTGGATCACTAATAATAAGGTTGAAAAAAAAATTATTAGTGTAATGAAAAGAGGTTCAAGAATTATGATAACAGGTTATAATAAATCCGGCTCACAAACAATTGATCATTACTCTCTAATGGGTTTTACCAAAGCATACAATAGCGCAAAAAAAAATTGTAGCTAATGACTAAACAAAATAGTTTTAATTATATTTGGCCAACTTTATTTGGTAGTTTTTATAATCCAGAACATCAAAAAATAAAGAATCAATTAATAAGCTTTTTTGAGAAATATAAAAAAGATAATCCTGTTGGTAGAAAAAGTGGTGAAAATTTAAGACTTTATGAGAGTAAGTATGACCTACACAGACAAAATGACGATATAGTTCAAAATGTTTTTAAGAATTTTATAGTGAAAAGTTTTTTTGAAACTGCTAAGGAAGCAAATAAAAATTATCTCAGTCAATTTAGTAATTCACAACTAGGTGTCAATATAACAGATGCCTGGTTTATACATTATGAAAAGGGTGGATTTGTTGCACCGCATGCTCATGGTGATTGTAGTTGGTGTTGTGTTTATTACATTCAGTTGGGAGAAGATGCATCAAAAAAAAATGGTGGAACTTATTTTCAAAAACCTTATCCAGCAAGATCAACATTCGATTTTGGAGCTTTTTATAATAGAGAAACATCAATAGATATGTTTCCTGAGGAAGGAAAAATGTTAGTTTGGCCAAGCCATCTTATGCATGGATCTTATCCTTATGAAGGGAAAAATGATAGAATTATAATATCAGCTAATGCCAAAGTTTCCGTAATTCAAGATGGAAAATCTATAAGATCAGTTTGATGAAAAAAATAGTTTTAGCTTACTCAGGTGGTTTAGATACATCTATAATTCTTAAATGGTTACAAGAAAACTATAAAGCTGAGGTGATTGCTTATACAGCTGATATTGGCCAAGAAATGGATAAAAAGAAAATTATTAAAAATGCCAAAAAATTGGGTGTAAAAAAGATAATTATTAAAAATCTTAAAAATGTTTTTGTAAGGGATTATGTATTTCCAATGATAAGAGGTCATGCTATTTATGAGGGGGTTTACTTACTTGGTACATCTATTGCGAGACCATTAATTGCAAGAGATCAAATTCAAGTTGCAAAGAAATTCAAAGCGTTTGCTGTTTCGCATGGTGCGACGGGAAAAGGAAATGATCAAGTAAGATTTGAATTAGGGTATCATTATTTTGGTCCAAAAGTAAAAGTTATAGCTCCTTGGAGAATTTGGAAGTTAAAATCAAGAACTGATTTAATGAAATATGCAAAAAAACATAAAATTTCAATTCCAAAGGACAAAAAAGGAGCACCACCTTTTTCAGTAGATGACAACCTATTTCATACATCAACTGAAGGTAAAGTTTTAGAAAATCCAAAAAATTCAGCTCCTGAATTTATATTTCAAAGAACAACTTCGCCTGAAAAAGCACCTAATAAACCTTCTTACGTTACAATTGGATTTAAAAACGGTGATCCAACTACTATTAATGGGAAGAAGTTAACTCCAGAAAAACTATTAGAAAAATTAAACCAGCTTGGTGGAAAAAATGGAGTTGGAAGAGTTGATCTAGTTGAAAATAGATTTATCGGGATTAAATCAAGAGGGATTTATGAAACTCCTGGAGGAACATTGCTTTTAATTGCTCATAGAGCAATGGAGTCTGTAACACTAGATAAAGAAACTATGCATAAAAAAGATTCAATAATGCCAAGATATGCAGAATTAATTTACAATGGTTATTGGTTTTCAAAAGAAAGATTCAAATTACAAAAAATTGTGGATCTAAAAAGAAAAAAGGTAAATGGAATTATCAAGCTAAAACTTTACAAAGGAAATGTTTCAATTCAGTCAAGAATGACTAGTAGTAGTGCTTATTCTATGAAAAAAGTTTCTTTTGAAGAAAACAAAACTTTTAATAAATCAAATGTTGAAAGATTTATTAATTTCCACAAAAAAAAATTAAATAAATAAATATGAATTTTGAAGCTTCAAGAGCGAAAGCTATAAATAAATTAAATCAATTTGTTGAAAAAAATCTTTCTGATTATTCAAAGCTTAGAAATTTTGATTTTGGTCCTGATAAAAGAGATAATGTTTCGTGTTTATCACCTTACGTTACACATGGTGTTCTTAATGAAATTGAAATTATAAAAAAATCATTAGAAAAGTTTTCATTTTCAAAAAATGAAAAGTTTATACAAGAAGTACTTTGGAGAACGTACTGGAAAGGATGGTTAGAGTTAAGACCTAATGTTTGGAGTGATTATTTAATTGACTTAAGAAATATTAAAGAAAAATATAAAGATGACAAAAATTATCAAAATGCAATAGAAGGTAAAACAAAAATTGATTGTTTTAATGAATGGGTTAATGAGTTAAAAAATAATAACTACCTCCACAATCACACTAGAATGTGGTTTGCCAGTATTTGGATTTTTACACTTGATCTACCTTGGCAACTTGGTGCTGAATTTTTTATGCAACAACTTTTTGATGGAGATGCTGCATCAAATACTCTTGGATGGAGATGGGTTGCAGGTGTTCAAACACAAGGAAAGCATTATCTAGCAAGTGAATGGAATATTAAAAAATTCACAAATAATAGATTTAAGAATATTAAATTAAATGAAAATGCTCCTCCAAAAATTTCTGAAAAAACTTATTCAATAATAAAACAAGATTTTAAAAATTCTGAAAATATTGAGCCAACTAATTTGCTTATTTTTGATAATAATCTCTCTTTCGAATTCACAGACTTTAAATATAATAAATTCAAAAAAATATATTTAGTCTTTAACAAAAATGAAAACAGATCAATCAAACTCAATGAAAAAGTATCGAAATTTAAGTTCCTTCTTTTTGAAGATCAAGAAAAAAGATTAAAAGAACAATCAATTGATTGCGAAATAATTGATATAAGTCAAATTAAAAAAATTGATGAAAAAAATATTGGATTGTATCCGACTGTTGGAGAAAACCTAGATTATCTAAATTTAAATAATTTAAAAATAAATTTTTTATATAGAAAACTTGATCAATATTCTTGGCAATATTGTAATAAAGGTTTTTTCAATTTTAAAAATTATATTCCTAAAATTATTTCAAACTTCACTTAATTTTTGTTAAGTTTTATCTCGCAAGTTTTATAAAGATGTCACCCATACCAGCATCTAGTTCCTCCAATGGGGTATTATTTCTTAGTTCACAATATCGACCAGTAATTTGATGATTTTTGACTAAATCGATATCATCATTTTTACATCTTCTTCCATTATGTAATAATCCTATAACTATTCTATTATTTATATTATACACTTGATCGCTATTGATTTTTTTACCATCACAAAAATATTCTTTATTTACTCGATTTGGAAAATCAGTTTTGTCGCAAGGGTTTTTAATTGTTATAACGTAAAATTCTCTTAAGCCATCTATAAATTTATAATTCATTTTTTGAACCTCTGAATATTTCATGATATCGCAAGAACAAGGTATGCAGCACCTATAATAATTACCGCAAATTTTATCGTTTGTTTTTTTTTCTTTTACAAACAAAAATTCTGAATCGCTCCCCGGATCAATTAATGATCCAGAAACAGCGCAATATAATTTATTAAACTCAATAAAATCTTTATAAGTAATTTTTTTATCTATGATATATTTAAAAAATTTAGGTCCAGCAGCATTCCTATTTTTGTCAGGAAATATTCTAGACCAGTCAGTTATTAATTCTTTGTGGTAATTTTTTTCTTCTGCAAATAATTCGAATTGAAAAAAAACTGTAAAAATTAAAAAAAATTTTAATAAAATGTTTTTCATTTTTGTTTAATTACAATTGTTTGATTAAGTTTAATTTTATCTATAAAAACTTTTTTTCCATTGGTCCATTTAACTTCTATTCTAAAGTCTTTTTCATTTTTTCTAATTCCATAATGTGCCACAGGTTCCATTTGGCATAAATAACCAGATCCAGCATCTATTGTTTTTGAATGCCTTCTTTGATTAGATATTAGCGTTACAGTTGCTCCCCTTGCAGGAGCTCCAAATTTATTGATGGGCTTAATCCTTAAATATTTACTATTTTTTTTTACTTTTGCTTTATACAATGTCAAGGGTTGTGCTTTACTTTCCCCGTGAGAAACTAATAATTCCAAAATCCCGTCATTATCAATATCAGCTACGGCTGCTCCAGTACCATATCCTTGAGTTTCAAGCGCCGTTTTTAATTTTATTTCCTCAAATTTTCCATTTTCATTTATTTTAAATAATTTGTTTGGTTCTGCGATATTGTTCATAAAAACTTCATCAAAACCATCATTATCAAAATCAGCAGAGATAATCGTTCTTATTCTAGACGGTTTATCGAATGCTTTATTTCCTATATCCTTAAATTCGTTTTTTTCTAAAACATATGCTCTATGATAACCAAGCCAATTACCACTCAAAATATCTAATCTTCCTCTATAATAGATATCAGATAATGCTGTTCCCCTTCCATTCTGTATTACATCATCAACTCTATATTTAAATGCAACATCGTAAAATTTACCGTTATTATTTTTTAATAGAAAATTGGCACCTCTTTCATTTGCTGCAAATATATCGGCTCTATCTGTTAATATATGCCCTGATACTACTGCTCTTCCACCAGTAACTTTATCCAAATTTAAGTTTTCTGCTTTATCTATTATTTTATTATTTTCTATTTCATAAAATCTAGTTGGTCCGCCATAATTAGCTACATAAATCCCGTATTCACCACTACCTTTTCTATCAACACAAACTACAGATCTACCTGCTGTTAAGTTTAAATTTTTCTTGTTTTTTTTTAACTCAAATAAGTCAAAAAAATTATTATTATTTTTGTCAATTAGTCTATCAGAGTATTTTTTTGTTCCACTATAGGTATCTGTATTTAAAAAATAAATTTCCTCAAAACCATCTTTATCTATATCACAAGCTGCAACACCAATAGTTTTTCTCTCTCGATCTAAAAAAATGTCCTCTTGGATTATGTTTTTTAATTTGCCGTCAATGTAACTTAAGGCTAAGTTTGGATAACCAAAACCTGTGACAATAAACTCATTATTTCCATCTGCATTAATATCCGTAACCGAAACCCCGTAACTAAGCCTGCTTTCATTAACAGTTATAATATTTGAAATATCTCTAAAAAATTCTGCATGAGTACTATTAATTGGTAATATTAAAAAAAAAATAATTAAAAATTTGTATAAATAATTTACCTTTTTGATGAACATCTTTTAGAGCAATATTTA
Source organism: uncultured Pelagibacteraceae bacterium (assembly GCA_902583455.1). Taxonomy (GTDB): domain Bacteria; phylum Pseudomonadota; class Alphaproteobacteria; order Pelagibacterales; family Pelagibacteraceae; genus Pelagibacter. Next base: position 144,537 of record CACHVY010000001.1, read on the forward strand.
ACTTTTTCCCAGTTTAGCCTCCACTTTTTTCTCCATTTAAAAGGCCTTTCACAAACTGGGCACAACTTAGTTGGTAGGTTTTGTTTTTTCATTAAGTTGGTGTTTGTTTTTTAAAAATAAGAAATAAGCCACAAATTCATAAGTGTAATGAAATAAAATAAATAGAGGTTTAATACTCAAAATTTTTGCTAAAAAATTATATTTTGGTATTTTTGACCAGATGATTATAAATGCTTTAGCTCCGCCAATAACTTGTCCATCGTCAATCACATGTAATCTTCTTAGAAGTTCTTCCCTAGTTTTTAATGTTAAGTCGACTGCTTGTTGATTGTTTGTAATATCAACCCATTCTAAATTTTCATCAGAATTTTTTTTGTAGTGATCAATTTCGAGTTTACAAATATTACAAGAGTTATTAAAAAAAACTTTAACTGGCATTTGTATTTTCCTTTATAAACTTATCAGCTGCAGCTAGTATAACTTTTTTTCTTTGGGCATTCATCTTGTCATATATTCTTACCATCATTGATAATCTTGGATTTTTTAGAAAAAAAGATCTATTCTTATTTATAAATCTCCAATAAAGACCATCCATAATGTTGCACCATTCACCTTTTTTAAAATCCATCATTTTAAGAAAATAACTTGATCCACAAATATAAGGTTTAGTAGCAAATATTCCTCCATCACTAAATAATCCCATTCCATAAACGTTTGGAGACATTACCCAATCAGATGAATCAACAAACATTTCCATAAACCATTTGTAAACATATGTTGGTTTAATCTCACAGAGATTCATAATATTTGATAAAATCATTAATCTCTCTATGTGATGTGACCAACCGTGATCATTTGCATTTTTGATCGCATAATCCAAAGGAGGAAGTCCCGTGTTTCCTTGATACCAAGTAAGTTTCATTTTACGATTATGTTTAAAAAAATTGCTAGTTTCTAATCTGTTATAAAAATTTTGATAAATTCCTCTCATAAATTCTCGCCAGCCAATCACTTGTCTTATATAACCCTCTAAAGAATTTATTCTAATCTTTTTCTTTTTATGACTTTCTAAAATTTTTTCTATAATTATATCTGGAGTTATTAAACCCAAATTTATGTAGGGACTAAGAGCGCTGTGAAACAATATATTATTATTTTGATCAACAGCGTCCTCGTAATCTCCAAATAAATTAGATTTTTCTTTTATAAAAAATTCTAGTAATTTTAGAACATCTTTATATTCGGTTGCAAACCAAAAATTTTCTGTTGAACCAGGGTGTGCTGCAAATTTATTTTCTATAATGCTTTTCAGTTTTTTTGTGTGAACTGTTTGATTGATTTTAGGAAATGTGGGAACTTTAGTTCCTTTAGGCAGTTTCTTTCTATTATCCTCATCAAAGCTCCATTTACCGCCAACTGGATCCTCGCCATTCATTAAGATGTTCATTTTTCTTCTAGTTTCTTTATAAAAAACTGCCATGAATGGTTTTTTTGATTTAGATAAATATTTTTTAAAATCGTCCCTAGTATTAAGAAACATTGGAGATGTAATTATATTGAGCTTTATTTTGTTTGTCTTTGAAAAATCTATAATTTTTTTTTCAAATGGTTTATCTTCAATTTCAAAACATGAAATTTCATTGATTTTATTTTTTTTTAATATCTTTTTGATTTTTAAGAGATAATCATCTTTGAAAGCTGCGTCCTCAATTTTAGAATAAGTAATTTTAAAGCTATTTTTTTTTAAATTTTCATAAAATGATCTCATTGATGACAGAAATAAAAGGATTTTAAGTTTGTGATGTTTTTCATAGGTGCATAAACCGTTATCTTCTGCCATAAAAAAAAGATGGTCTTTTTTGAAGCGGTTTAGGTATTTTAATGGAAATAATTGATTTCCAAGTATAATAAACAATTTCATAATTTATTTATAAATATTATTATACAATATGTCAGGAAAATATTTAATTTTTGGTGCGACAGGTTCTATCGGTTCAAACCTAGCCAAGTTATTGGTTGATAAAAATCAAAATGTTCAACTCATAGGTCGGGATGAAAATGGTCTTAACGTTTTATCGTCTGAGCTTGGCTGTAAATACAGTGTTGTTAATGTTTTAGACGAACAATCTGTTAAAAATTTGAAAAATGAATTTGAGGGACAGGAAGTTGCTGGTATAGCATATTGTGTTGGCTCTATTGATCTTAAGCCTGTTCGAGCAGTTAAAAAGGATGATTTTATTAAATGTTTTGATTTAAATTTTTTTCCAATAGTTGAGACTATCAAAAACTTTCAAGACAATTTAAAAAAAAATAAAGGTTCTATAGTTATGTTTTCAACAGTTGCTGTTCAAAGAGGGTTTACAAATCATAGTATTATTGCATCAGTGAAAGGTGCTATAGAGGGATTAACAGTATCTTTAGCAGCTGAGTTTGCCCCTAATATTAGAGTTAATTGTATTGCTCCTAGTTTAACTAAATCAAAAATAGCTGACCCAATACTAAAAAACAAATTAATTGCAGAAGGCGTAGCTAAAGCTCACCCAATGAAAAGAGTAGGTGAAGGAAAAGATGCTGCTGCAATGGCGCAATTTTTATTATCTGAAGATAGCTCTTGGATAACTGGTCAGATAATAGGTGTAGACGGTGGAAGATCTAAATTATCATAATATATTTTCATTTTTTCGTATTAGTGTAATAATGTTCATTAACAAACTTGGTCGTGAATAAAATTTCTACAGAAGAATTATTTAAAATTGCTTATAATCATTTACAAAACAAAAATTACTCTAAATCGATTGAACTATTTAATAAGATCCTAAGTCATTTTCCAGAAAATTTATCTGTTTTAAGAAATTTACTGCACGCGTATGCTTTTTCTGGAGACTTTCACAACGCAGAAAATACGATCAAAAAAGTTTTAAGATTAAATGAAAAAGAGCCTTATGTTTATCAATTTTATGCATCAATTTTGAAAAACCAGGACAAAATTGATGAGATGATTAATCTAATTGAAGAAGGTTTAAGTAAAAATTTAATGAGTTCCAAGTGGAAATATCAAAAAGAATTATTGTATCCAGTAGTTGTAAAGGATAACAATGAAATTGATAAATTTAGAACAAAAATAAGTGAATGTTATGACCAAATTTTAAAAAATAGCGAACAATTAGATTATGATAATGATCAGATAATACAGACACCTCATTATGAGTCATCTTATAATCAACATGATAATCTTGAACTAAATATCAAAAGTGTAAAGGCTTTAAGAAAAATTTATAGAGAATTAAATGAAAATTGTGTCGTTGAAAAAAAAGAAAATGAAAAAATAAAAATAGGTTTTATATCAGAATTTTTTACTAATCATACAATCGGTAAATTATTTAAGAATATTATTTTTAGTTTAGACCAAACAAAATTTAATATTTTTATATTACATTCTAAAAAAACAAAGGCCAGCAAACTTTTTAATGAATTTATTGAAAAAGAAAAAAATGGTTTTTTAAAAAATATTAGACTTCCAGAAAAATTGGGTGATAAAATTAATTTTTTTAAAAAGGAAAAATTCAATATTTTATTTTATCCAGACATCGGTATGTCGGTTGAGATGTATTATTTGTCTCTAATTAGACTTGCCAAACACCAGATAATGTCATGGGGTCATCCTGAAACAACAGGTAGTGAAAGTATAGATTTTTTTCTATGTTCTAAAAGTTTGATTACAGATGAAACTTCAAAAAGCTACTCTGAAAAACTATTGTTGATGGATCACTTGCCAATGATTTATGAATTTCCAAAAATTGAACAAAAGATAAATGATGCAGAATTATCCAAAAATAACATTTACTCCTGTCCGCAAACAATGTTTAAGTTTCACCCTGAATTTGACCATATTTTAGCTGAAATACTAAAAAAAGATAAAAAAGGTGTTTTGTATTTAATTAAAGATAACAATAAAATTTATTTCAATAAATTAATTGATCGTTTCAAGAAAATTAAATTTTTTGATCTGGATAGGGTTATTTTTCTTGATCCACTCAGTAGAGATAATTATATAAATCACTTAGGAACATCGTCTGTATTATTAGATCCATTATATTTTGGTGCAGGTAATTCATTTCACGAGTCCATGGTATATGGAACACCAACAGTTACAATGCCAACTAAGTATATAAAATCTAGAATCGTTAGTGCTGCTTACATGCAGATGGAAATTGAGAAACCACCAATAGTTAAAAATAAAAATGAATATGTTGAATTAGCTATCAATATCGCAAATAGTGATAATTTATTAGAAATAAAAAAATACTATCAAAAGAAAGCTATTGAAAAACTTTTCAATACTACAAAAGCTGGTGAGGAATTTAATCAAATACTTCTAAATTTATACCAATGACCTTTTAAAACACTCTATTGTATTTTTTAATAAACAAGCAATAGTCATTGGTCCAACTCCACCTGGGACTGGAGTTATTGCTTTTGCAAATTTTGAAACTTCATCGAAATCAACATCACCAACTATTCCCTCTTCAGTTTTATTAATACCAACATCGATTACTATAGATCCTTTCTTAATCCAGTCACCTTTTACAAGTTTTGGAATTCCAACTGCGACTACTAAAATATCTGCCTTTAGACATTCTTCTTTTAAATTTTTTGTTTTTGAATGTGCAATTGTTACCGTGCAATTTTCTTTCAGTAAAAGTTGTGTCATTGGTTTTCCATTTAAATTGGATCTTCCTAAAACGACTGCTTTTTTTCCATTCAAATTTGGCTCTATTTTTTTAATCAACAAATGACATCCTAGTGGTGTACAAGGAACCGAACTTTCATACCCAGACGACAAATTTCCTACATTGTTAGGGTGAAAACCATCTACATCTTTGTTTGGATCGATTGCATCTATAATCTTTTTGTTATTAATGTGTTTTGGAAGTGGCAACTGTACCAAAATGCCAGAAACATTTTCATCTTTATTGAGTTCATTAATCTTTTCTAAAACAGTTTTTTCATCTACTGTATCGGGATACTTAATAATTTCTGATTTAAGACCAATTTCTACTGCTGATTTTTCTTTATTCCGCACATAAATTTTGCTTGGTGCATATTCACCTATAAGTATTACAGTTAAGCCTGGAACTCTATTAAATTTTTTTTTTAGATTATCTACTTCATTTTTTAAATTTGATCTTAGATCCGCAGCAGTTTTTTTTCCGTCTATTATAGTCATTCTAAATTAAAAAATTAATGGTGCTATATAAAGTTTCATACACATTTCTATAAACCATATCAACAAAAGAAGGATTACCGGGGATATATCGATAGCACCCAGATTAGGTAAAAAACCTCTAATCTTTCTTAGAAAAGGCTCAGTTAGTCTATATGTAAAATCCAAAACTAAATAAACAAATCGATTTGTAGTATTTAAAACATTAAAAGCAACTAGCCAGCTGATTATTACATTGGCTATAACAATATAAGAATATAATTTTAAGATTTGTAATGATAAGTAAAATAGAGCTATCATTTTTTTTCGACGTAGATAGATTGACTTGGAAAAGCAAAAGATGCTTTGTTTTTTTCAACTATCTGCTTTATTTCAATGGCTAATTTTTCTTTGACTTTTAGCCATTCATTCCAACTATTAGTTTTGGTAAAGCATCTTACATACATATCTATCGAGCTATCTGAAAATTTATCTACTCTAACTGCAAGCCCTACTTTTTTATCGTAGTCATCATTTTCCGTTATATGTTTTTCGATTTGATCTCTTATATTTTTTAACTGATCAACCGTTGTGTCATATTGCAAAGTAATAATCCAACTTATGAGCCAGTTAGTTGTTTGGCTTACATTAATAACAGCATTTTCTGCAAACTGAAAATTAGGAATTATAGCTAATGATTTATCAAACTTTCTAATAGTTGTTGATCTAAATCCTATTTTTTCGACAATTCCTTCTATTGTGCCCTCTACTAATATCCAATCACCCATTTTGAATCTTTTTTCTACTAGAACTAAAATTCCAGATATCAAATTTTTAAATAAATCTTGAGCTCCAAGTGCAACAGCTACTCCAAATAAACCTAATCCAGCAATAATTGGTCCAATTTTTATCCCCCATAACTCTAAAACAGCAGCAGCACCTAAAATAAATATTAGAATTTTTAAAGACTTAATTATCCATCCTATCAGTTCTCTTGTGAGAATTTTATCTAATCCGCTTAAAATGTATGAAATTGGTTCAATTATTTGATGAATAATCCAAAATAATAAAATTGTAATTAAGGTTCTGTTTATAGTATCTACAAAAGATCTGGTGTCCTCAGCAAACGTCATATAATAACTTGCAAAGAAAAAACCTAAAACTATAGGTAAAAAACGTGCCGGTCCTACCATAGCTTTTACAAAAGTGTCATCTAACTTATTGGTTGTTCTTTTTGAAATAAGCTCCAGTTTTTTTATAATTAGTTTGCTAATTAAACCTCTAAAAATTAAAAATATTAAAAAAATTCCTAATCCGATTAATATCTGACCTATATCAATTCCTAAAATTCCTTTATCCCAAACAGAAAGAAATAAATTTTTTAAATTAATAAAAACTTCCATATTTTAAATTTTATATAATAAAAATTCCTCTTCACCAGGATTAAATAAAAATATTTTTTTCCATTTTATCACATTTAAAACTGTTGAAGTTTTTTCACCAATGCACATTAAGTTAGTATTCATCCAGTAGTCAACTAATTCGTATTTTTTAATTAATTTTAAAAAGCTTTTCGCACTATTTTCAGAATAAACATATACTAAATTTGGCATATCTATCTTTAAAGACTCTAAAAATGATAAATCTAAATTTTCGTTATGTTTTACAGTATAATTTATCAATCTCTCAACATTGTACCCTTCAGAAATTAACTCTTTGTCTAAGGGATATGACACAACATCTCCGCTAACATAAAGTATTTTGTTATCTTTTTCTGATAAATTTTGTTGAATAAGTTCTTTCAAATTTCTAACATTTCCATCAGCTGCAAATACATTTTGGAAACCATTGGACCTTGCAGTTTTTTCTGTATATGTGCCAACACAAAAACATAAAATATTCTTATTAACATTCTTTAAATCTAAAAATCTAATTGCATTAGAACTAGTAAAAATGATTGCGTTATGATTATAAATTTTTGTTTCATTATAATCTGATTTGCTAATCTCTAATAAGGGTAAGTTTGATACTTTAAATCCATTAGATTTAAATTTTTGAATTAAATCTTTTGAATCTTGTAATTGACGAGTTAATAAAATGTGCATTTCAGTTTTTATATTTACCTTGTGATATTTTTTTTAAGTAATTTCCAACAATTGATCCAATTTTTAATGCTTTACCGATTGAATCGGAATGTTCATAGAAATACCTAGATTTTCCATCGGTAGAAAATAGCTCAGCTTTTAAAACCAGTTTTTTTTTCTGAATAAATGAATAAATACCAACTGCAGTACTGCAGTCACCTTTTAAAATTTTTAAAACTTCTCTCTCAGTCTTAGCTCTAATTCCTGTATTTTTATCATTAACTTTTTTTAAAAGTTTATTAATTTTGTTATCATTTTTTCTAGATTGTAGAGAAATTATGCCTTGGCCCGCAGGCGGGATGATTTTGTCACAATTAAATTCCTGTGTAATTAAGCTTGTCATCTTCAAACATTTTAAACCTGCCTTTGCTAAAATAATTGCGTCATATTTTTTTTCGTAAATTTTTTTTATTCTACTATCAATATTTCCTCTTATGAGTTTGAATTTTAAATCGGGCCTTATCATTTTTAATTGATATTCTCTTCTAAAAGAAGAAGTGCCAATGACAGAATTTTTTTTTAAATTTTCAAAAGATAAATTGTTATTACTTATTAGTACTTCTTTTGGTGAATTTCTTTTAAGAAATGTTTTTATAATTAAACCTGGTGTTTCTTTATAAGGAATATCTTTTAATGAGTGAACGGCTATATCAATTTTTTTTGAAATCAGCTCTTTTTCAATATTTTTTACAAATTCTCCTTTGCCGCCAATATCAGAAGTTCTACGGTTTAAAATTCTATCTCCCTTTGTAATAATTTTTTTTAACTCAATTTTTCCATGATAAAATTTTTTAATTTCTCTAATAGCGAGTTCGGCATATTTAATAGCTAATTTACTTCCTCTAGCTCCGATGATTATTTTTTTTTTATTCATAATATTTAAATTTACCTATATTAATTAAATTATTTATGAAAAAAAAAATACTTATAATGGGCATAGAAACAAGCTGTGATGAGACTGCTGTTTCAATAATCCAAGATAATGGATCAAAACCACCAAAAATATTGGCTAATATTGTATCAAGCCAAGAACAGATTCATAAGAAATTTGGAGGTGTGGTGCCAGAGTTGGCTGCAAGAAGTCATTTAGAAAAAATTGAAATGATTACAAAAAAGGCTCTAAAAAAAAGCAAAGTAAAATTAAGTAACATAAACGCTATATCGGCTACAGCAGGACCTGGTTTAATCGTGTGTTTATCTGTTGGCTTTAATTTTGCAAAATCATTATCATTAGCTTTAAAAATACCATTAATAGCTGTTAACCATTTAGAAGGTCATGCTTTAAGTCCAATGTTTGAAAATAAACTTAAGTATCCATATTTGCTTTTATTAATTTCAGGAGGTCATACTCAATTTCTAGTAGTCAAAGGTTTAGGCAAATACAAAAGAATAGGTACTACGATTGATGATGCTCTTGGTGAAGCTTTCGACAAAACATCAAAAATGTTGGGCTTTGGATTTCCGGGAGGGCCTAAAATAGAAAAATATTCAAAAATGGGAGATCCAAATAAATTTGATCTTCCTATGCCGATAATCAATAAAGGTGGTTGTAATTTGTCTTTTGCAGGATTAAAAACTGCGGTGTTACGATCAAAAATCTTATTAAAGACAAAAAAGGATAAATACGATTTAGCTGCTTCATTTCAGGCTACAATTTTAAAAATAATTTATAAAAAGACAAAAATAGCAATAAGAGAATTCAAAAAAATTTCAAAAGGCAAATCTTTAGTTATAGCCGGTGGTGTTGCTGCTAATCAGGAGATTAGAAGAATAATAAAAAAAATTTGTTATGAGGAAAAATTTAAATCGTATTTCCCTAAAATGAATTTATGTACTGACAACGCTGCTATGATTGCAATCACTGGATTAAAAAAATTTAAAAAAAAAAAATTTGATAAATTGAATTTTCCAGTTAGACCTAGGTGGCCATTGGATAAGAGAGCAAAATTTTTAAAAGGATCTGGTGTCAAATTATAGATAAACATCGTCAGGATCTTGATTTTCGATATGTTTTTTTAAAACTATTTCATAGGCTTCTTCTAATTTTCTTGTGTATAATTCACTATTAAATAAAGGGTTAGTACCCCTTGATGTATTTAATTTGTCTTTTAAATGTTTTAAATATTTTTCATCATTTGCTATTTTTACAGCTTTTTCAATATATTCTTCATCTGAGTTAGTTATTAGTTCATCCAAGCCACTAGTTCTTAATAAACTTGATGCTACTCTACTGTGAAATGATTTCCCTTTTTTTGTTAAAACTGGAACACCTGCCCAAATAGAATCACTACAAGTTGTATGAGCGTTATATGGAAAGGTATCTAAAAATAAATCTGCAAATTTAATTCTCACTAAATGTTTTTCTAAAGGTATTGGCTCACTAAATATAATTCTATCTGATTTAATATTTTCTTTCTCAAATTCTTTTTTTAGATTTTTTATAAAATTTTTATTTTTAGAAAGAAGCCATAGTATACTTTTTGGAGTTTGTTTTAAAATTTCGGCCCAAAGGTTAAGAGCTTGTTTTAAAATCTTTTGATTTGAATTAAAACAACAAAAAATAAATTTGTTTTCTGGTAAATTTAATTCTTTTTTAGTCAATTTAATGTCGGATATTAAACGGTCTTTTTCTGAAGGTTGGTAAGAATTCGGGAGAAAAATTATTTTTTCTGAGTAAAATTTTTTGTCGTTTTCTTCTATAACAGTTTTGTCAGCAATTATATAATCCATTTTATCAGTTCCCAACGTTCCAGGATAACCTAGAAAATTAATTTGAACTGGCGCACATTTATACAAGAAAATTTCCAGTCGATTTTCAAATCCACCGGTATGTCCCATTAGATCAACTGCAATGTCTATTTTTAAATTTCTTGATAAATTTACAATTTCCTCGTTACTCATACTTGCAATATCATGAAATTCGTCGAAAGCCTTTTTAAATCTTAAATAAAAAATATCATCTTTTTTTTGTTTTTTGCCAAAATAGAAACCGTGTAAATTAAATCTTGATTTGTCATGTAACTCTATTGTTTTTGATATTAAGTGACCAACTGGGTGATTTCTAAAATCTGCTGAATAATATCCAATATTTATCTTTTCTTTTTGTTTTATAGCAGGAAATAAATGTTTCTTATATTCTCCCATTTTTTTAAAATTTACAAAAATTTCGGCAGATTTACTTTGTAATGTAGGTGAGTCGCATATATATGACATCATCAACGGGTCTGCTACTTTTTTTTCGCGTTTAACTTTAGATACAATTTCTTCAAAATCTTTTTCTAAATTATACCACTCACAATTCATCAATTTATCAAAAACAATATTTCCTAAAACAAATGGATAATCAGGATTAATTAAATAAGCACTTTTATAAGAGTTTATTGCCTCAGTTTGTTTGTCCATTTGAGATAGGATTAACGCTTTTTCGTTATATAGATAAGGATTGTCAGGAGTTAAATAAATCATTTCATCTAAAAATTTTAAAGCATCATTTTTTTTATCCATAACTTGTAAAAGATGTAACTTACTTTTTATAACTGGTAAAAAGTTTGGTTTAATCTTTAATGATTTATTCAAGTGGATTAGTGCATCTTTATAATTTTGAGTTTTAAAATAAACATCACTAATTCCAAACAATGCCTCGAAATAATCTGGTTTAATCTTTAATGCTTTGTTAAAAAATTCAATAGCTTCGTTATGTTTATTTAATTTTGAATGAACATTTCCTAAATTGTTTAATGCAAAAATATAATCAGGCCTAATGATAATTGCTTTCTCCCAAAGTTTTATTGCATCTTGATAATTATTAAGGCGGAACAAAATATAACCATGAATATTAAGGAATTCAAAATTTTGCTCTAATTTATTTTTGATATTATCACAAATAATCTTAGCTTCGTTAAAGCTATTATCTTTAATTAATTCCAATATTTTTTTTATTTTATCTTTCATAAAATGAAATAATAGTATTAGCTTATATTATATCAAAATGATTCAAATAAATTTAGAAAAGTTATATAAATTAAATTAGGTTGTTAAAATGAAATATTGGTTACTCAAATCTGAGCCTGATGTTTGGTCTATTGATCAACAAATTAAGGTTGGTGCAAAAGGATCTATTTGGGACGGGGTTAGAAATTATCAAGCTTCAAATAATTTAAAAAAAATGAAAATAGGTGATATATGTTTTTTTTATCATTCCAATATAGGTAAAGAAATAGTTGGAACTGTGAAAATTATTAAAGAGGCATTTCTTGATCCAACAGATAAAATGAAAAAGTTTGTGGCTGTTAAAGTGAAGTTTGAAAAGAAACTGAAAAAACCAATAAGTTTACAAAAAATTAAGAAAATAAGGGAACTTCAACAATTACCTCTAATAAAACAAAGCAGATTATCGGTAATGCCTATTGACTCTAAAAGCTGGAAGATCTTAAATAGGTTGGGAAATATATAAAAAAACATGCCAAAAAAATCTAAATACAGAAAGAAAAACAGAGGAAAGAAAATTGTAAAAAAAAGACGCGGATCAAAAATTCGTAGAAAAAAAAATATCAAGACTATTAAAAATAAGAAATTAAAAAATAATAATAAACCTGTAGAAAAAGTATACAAAGTTAAATCCGAATGGCTTAAAAAAGCTTTAGTTAGTAAAAATGTTTATGAAAAAAAATATAGTGAATCCTTAAAAGACAACGACGGATTTTGGAGAAAAGAGGGTAAAAGAATATCTTGGATAAAACCTTACACGAAAATAAAAGACGTAAAATATAGTACTTCAGATGTTAACATTAAATGGTTTTATGACGGGACGCTTAATGCATCAGCAAATTGTATAGACAGACATTTAAAAAATAATAAAGATAAAACAGCAATTATGTGGGTTGGTGATGATCCTAAATCACAAAAAAAAATTACATACAAACAATTACATAGTGAAGTTTGTAAAATTGCCAATGGTTTAAGAGAAATAGGGGTTAAAAAGGGGGATAGAGTAACAATTTATTTAACAATGATACCAGAGCTTGCTTACACTATGTTGGCATGTGCAAGAATTGGTGCAATACATTCTATAATTTTTGGTGGTTTTTCTCCTGATAGTATTGCTGGACGTATTAATGATTGTGAGTCTGATTTTGTAGTAACAGCTGACGAAGGAGTAAGAGGGGGTAAAACAATTCCACTTAAAGCTATCACTGATGAGGCTTTGGAAAGTTGTCCAAACGTAAAAAAATGTGTGGTAGTAAAAAGAACTGGTAGCGATATAAGTTGGGATGACAGTCGAGATGTTTGGTATCATGAGATAACAAAAAAAGTTCCAACGTTTTGCGAGCCTGAAGAAATGAATGCTGAAGATCCTCTATTTATTTTATACACATCAGGATCAACAGGTAAACCTAAAGGCGTTCTTCATACAACTGGTGGATATATGGTTTACGCGTCAATGACACATCAATATATTTTTAATTACAAGCCCAAAGACATCTACTGGTGCACAGCAGATATTGGTTGGGTAACAGGTCATAGCTACATAATATACGGTCCACTGGCTAATGGTGCTACTACTGTAATGTTTGAAGGTATACCAACCTACCCTGATTCATCTAGGTGGTGGCAAATTATTGATAGATACAAAGTTAATATTTTTTATACTGCGCCTACTGCAATAAGGGCTTTAATGAGAGAGGGAGATAAACCCGTAAAAAAAACCTCAAGAAAAACTTTAAAATTGTTGGGAACTGTTGGTGAACCAATAAATCCAGAAGCGTGGGAATGGTATTACAAGACTGTTGGTGACTCAAGATGTCCAATAGTAGATACCTGGTGGCAAACAGAGACAGGTGGTATTTTAATTAGTCCACAAACTGGCGCGATAGATCTTAAGCCTGGATCTGCAACTAAACCTTTCTATGGTATTAAGCCTGTAATAGTCGATAAAACAGGAAAAATATTAAAAGGCGAAGCACAAGGAAGGCTTTGCATAGCGCAATCTTGGCCTGGACAGATGAGAACGGTTTATGGTGATCATAACAGATTTATTGAAACTTATTTTTCTCAATTTGATGGTAAGTATTTTACTGGGGATGGATGTAGAAGAGATAAAGATGGTTATTATTGGATAACAGGAAGAGTAGATGATGTTATAATAGTTTCAGGACACAACCTTGGCACAGCTGAAATTGAAAGTGCATTCGTTGCTCATCCAAAAGTAGCTGAGGCCGCTGTAGTCGGATACCCTCATGACATAAAAGGAAATGGACTTTATTGTTACGTAACTCTTAATGTAGGTGAAAAAGCAGATGGGGATTTAGAAAGAGAATTAAAGTTGTGGGTAAGAAAACAAATCGGCCCAATTGCGACACCTGATCTAATACATTTTTCTCCTGGTTTACCAAAAACTAGGTCTGGTAAAATAATGAGAAGAATTTTAAGAAAGATTGCAGCTAATGAACATGATCAGCTAGGTGATACAACAACTTTAGCTGATCCAAGTGTTGTGCAAAGTTTGGTTGATGAAAGAAAAAATATTTAAAACTTAATAAGTTTTACAAATTCATCTTTAATATTATCCCATTTAAGTATCATAGAATTTAAAACAATTTTTCTATCTAAAGTTTTTAGTTCTTCTGCAATTGGAGCCCATTTATAGAGTGCTAAAGCACTAGAGTTGAATGGAAGTGAGCTATAATATTTTTTCCAATCAATTTTTTCATATCTTTCATAAAATGTTTTTTTTCCGTGGGCCGCTATGTCTTCTGGCATTCCGTTTTTTAATTCTTGATCTATAATGGTTTCATAAATTCTTTTAGATTTTTCAAAGTCACTAAGATTAAAATTATTATGAATATAAGAGAATGTGTAAAAAGTTAAATCTTGTAAGGAAATTATATAAATGTTCCATTTTGCTAAATTAATCGAGTCAATAAAAACATCATTATCAAAGTGTAAAACATATTTTGTTCCCATTCTTGTTTTTAAGTAATTGTACAAAGTTACTTGGGTTACCCATGCAGATTTTTTTTGAATAAATTCCTCAAGGTCTAAAAAATTTTTAATTTTTTTTTTTGGCAAAATTCCCTTGAACATTGCCAATAAATAGACCTTGAAATCCTCTAATTTTATATCTTTGAGATTGAATCTATATTTTAAGGCCATATGTATACTAAAAGTTGAAATATATTATAAAATAACAAAAAATACGAGAATTTTAGGGGTTCCAATATTTTTCATAATGAGTAATCTTTCGTCTTTTAACCTATAGGGAGGGAAAAAAATGTCAAAACAAGCACAACATTGGGAAAAGACTAGAGGCCTGCTTTTTGTAACGCTAGCTATCTGGTTCGTTTTCTCTATTGGCATCTTCCTCTTCGGTGCCGAGATGGAAGCATCATCTATTAGACCTTTTGGATATCCATTGTCATATTATATGACATGTCAAGGTTCTCTTGGAATTTTCGTAATACTAATTTTTTGGTTTGCGGGAAGACAAGAAAAGATTGATGAAGAGTTCGGCTTTTCTGAAAGAGAGGATGGCTAATGTTTAAGGGTAATTTTATAAACAATCTCCCCAAGATTTATGGAACATACACCGGTGGTTTCATAGTTTTCATAATCTTGATGGCGATTGCCGAACAAGCTGGAATGTCTGCAAAAGTAATTGGTATTTGCTTTGTAGCCTTTACAGTTTTAATTTATGCACTAATTGGTTACCTATCTCGTACAATTCAAGTTGATGCATATTATCTAGCTGGAAGGCAAGTTCCAACAGTGTTCAACGGTATGGCTACAGCAGCAGACTGGATGTCTGGTGCTTCATTCGTTGCGATGGCTGGAGGAATTTACTTCAAAGGTTATGGTTATATGGCACTACTTGTTGGTTGGACGGGTGGATACGTACTAGTTGCTTCGCTACTAGCACCATATTTAAGAAAATTTGGTTGCTATACAGTTCCAGATTTCATTGGAACTAGATATGGCGGAAACTTAGCTAGACTATCTGCGGTAATAGTCTTAACAGTTGCATCATTCACTTACGTGACAGCACAGATTAATGCTACAGGAACAATTGCATCAGTTGCACTTGATATTCCTTTTAACATTGCTGTTTACGTAGGATTAGCAAGTATATTGATGTGTTCAATGCTTGGTGGAATGAGAGCAGTTACATGGACGCAAGTAGCTCAATACATTGTATTGATTATAGCTTACTTGATACCTGTATTCTGGATCAGTAACAAAATGGGTGCTGGAGTATTTCCACACTTAATGTTAGCAGATGAAGTTGCTAGAATCGCTGAGTTAGAAGCTCAGTTTGGTCTTGGCGATGTTAAAAATTCTGCAGCTGATTTAAAACAGGTTCCTAAAGGACTATCAGGTATAACCAAAGCGCACGCTGAAGTTAACACTACACCTTGGAAATTTATTTCATTAGCGGTTTGTATGATGGCTGGAACAGCTTCATTACCACACGTTATGATGAGATATTTTACTACTCCAAGTGTAAAAGCTGCTAGAAGATCAGTAGGTTGGTCACTATTCTTTATATTCCTACTTTATTCATCAGCTCCAATGTTAGCTACATTATCTAAATTATCGTTAATGGATCCAAACTTAGCAACAGGAATTATTGGTAAGTCAATTTCTGAAGTTCAAGCAATTGACTGGTATCAAAACTGGAACCAAGCAAACTTAATGTTTGTAAGCGACTTTAACGGAAATGGAACGCTCGAATTAAACGAGTTCTTCATGGGTGGTAAAGCCGTTGTATTGGCAACTCCAGAGATAGCAGGATTACCATATGTAATTTCTGGTCTAGTTGCTGCTGGAGGTATGGCTGCTGCCATGTCAACAGCTGACGGATTAGTGTTAGCGATATCTAATGCATTATCTCACGACATTTACTACAAGATGATTAATCCAAAAGCGGAGACAGCTAAAAGGTTGTTGATCGCAAGGGTATTACTTGTATTAATTGGTTTCGCTGGAGCAACAATTGCAGCTCTTGAAATTCAAGGTATCTTAGGTTCGGTTATCTGGGCTTTTGACTTTGCGATGTCAGGATTATTCTTCCCACTTGTACTAGGAGTATGGTGGAAGAGAGCAAATGCTCAAGGAGCAGTCGCAGGAATGCTAGGAGGACTAGCCGCTGGAACAGCATACTTAATTGCTGTAAGAAGTGGTTACCCTGGTTTCTTAGATATTACTCAGTTAACATTTGGTATAGTTGGATCAGTAGTAAGCTTAGTACTTATGATCGTAGTCAGCTTGGCAACTAAAGCGCCAGACGCTGCTACTCAGAAAATGGTAGACGAAGTTCGTGTACCAAGTGGTAAAGCGATACTAGGAAGACAACACTAAATACATAATTTTTAAGGGGCGAGAATTTATCGCCCCTTAACTTTTTTTTCACACAGACATGTACGCAAACTTTCACCCAATGATTTACCTAATTGACTACGTCATGGGTATGATCATGTGGACTTTAATTGGCAGAGTTGCAATGAATATATTTCAAAGAGAAGACTCTAGTTTTTTCTTTATGAAAGTTTTTGTTAAATTGACAGATCCTTTTATAACAATGTTTAGGTTTATAACTCCATCCTTCATAATAAAACCTCTGGTTCCTTTATATGTTGCCTGGTTTTTCTATATGTTCAGATTTTATTTAATGCCATACTTAATGGGTTATTCAGTAATGGGCATGCTTTCTTTTCCATTGGAAAGTGAAATTGCATCCCAAATTTATCAAATATTTGGTAAAAAATAATTCAAAAAAAAAACAAAAATTGATACTAGTAAATAAGTATCAATGAAAAAAATAAAAATATCACCATCGATTTTATCTGCTGATTTTAGTCAACTTGGGCAAGAGATTAAAAATTTAGAAAAAAGTGGGGCTGACATGATCCATGTAGATGTTATGGATGGACACTTTGTGCCCAACCTAACTATAGGTCCTCCTGTAATAAAAGCTTTAAGGAAATATACCAATATTCCATTTGATGTACATTTGATGATCAATCCTGTGCACAAATACATAAAAGATTATGCAGAAAGTGGTGCCGATATAATTACAATACATCCAGAAGCAACTAGTTCATTGCAAGAGTCTATTGATGAAATAAAAAAATATAAAAAAAAAGTAGGTATATCATTAAATCCAGACACAAAAATTGAAGTAATAGAAAAATATCTAGATCAAATTGACTTGGTTTTAGTAATGAGTGTTTTTCCAGGATTTGGAGGTCAAAAATTTATAAAAGATGTTCTTAAAAAAATTGAAAGATTAAGTGAAATTAAAGATAAGAATAGTTTTAAATTTGATATTGAAGTTGATGGTGGAATAAATTTCTCAAATTTTAAAGAAGTTCTTAAAGCTGGGGCAAATGTTTTAGTTTCAGGCACAACAATTTTCAAAGAGAATAATGGAGACATAAAGAAAAACATAAATTTTTTAAAAACTATTTAGACATTGCATGGGATACAAAGAAAATTCTATCACTAATCCTTTTTTATATATTACAAAGCAAATTAGAAAAATTTATTTAAACTCAAGTATTTATAATAACAAAATTTCAAAAGTTTTTGAAGGTGGTTTTGAATATATTCCACACCTGAAGGTATTTGATTGTATTGTGAAAGTTAAGGATAGAAGAAATAGAATTGAAGATTACAATATAGAAAGTATTTGGGGAAACCAAAATTTATCAGAAAAAGATTTTAAAAAACTACATAGTTTTTTCTGGTTATTTACTATTGATTTAAAATCTTCAAAAAATATCACTAGATCTATAATCTCTAACTGGACAAATTTAAATCAAAACTTCAGTATCAAAAGCTGGGAATTAGACACACTCTCAAAAAGGATTATTTCTTGGATAGCAAATATTAATAACTTCTATCACGAAGGTGATGAATATTTTAAAATAAATTTTACAAAAGTTTTAAAAAAACAACTAAATCATTTAACTAATGAAATAGAAAATACTGAGTTTGTAAACGACAAAATGATCGGATGTTCTGCAATCATCATGGGTGGTCTATGTTTTAAACATCAATTACATTATTTAAATATAGGATTTCAACTATTAAAAAAGATTATTAATACAATTTTTGACAAAGATGGTTTCCCAAAATCTAGGAATCCCAGACATGTTATTTTTTATTTGAAGTATTTTGTTTTTATAAGAGAATTATTAAAAGATTCTAATACTGATATACCAGAATATTTAAATGAAATTATATTTTATCTTGGCCAATCATTTGATTTTTATTTTGAGGAGAGCGATTGTGCATTTTTATTTAATGGCAACCACAATTTAGATGTTACTGGTTTTAAAAAATATCTGAAAGAACACGGTTATAAATTTAAAAATAAATTAAATAATTTGGGTGGCTATTCAATAATTAAAAATAAAAGAGATAAAATTATAGTAGATTTTGGACCAACGCCAGAAAAGAGATATTCTGCTGACTATCAATCTGGCGCTTTATCGTTTGAGATTTTTCATGATAAAGAAAAATTGATAACAAATTGTGGTTATTTTCAAAATTATGATCATAAATTGAATATTCTGTCTAAATCAACAGCTGCACATTCTACACTTTCAATTGATGATAGGTCTTCATGTAAATTTATAAAAGATAAATTAGGTTACTTTGCTTTAGAAAATACTATGAAAGTATCTAACAAAAAAGTTTATAACGATGATGAAATGTGGGAAATACAAGGGACACATGATGGTTATTTAAAAGAATATGGTATTTTACATGAAAGAAATATAAAATTTTTTACTAAAGAATTTAAGTACATTGGAGAGGATATTATAATTTGCAAAAAGAATTTTCGAAAAGTTGGTTTTGATATAAGATTTCACTTACTACCGGATACTAATGCAATAAAAACGCAAGATAAGCAGTCTGTTTTATTAAAGCTTAAAAAAACTGGTTGGAAATTCACTTGTAACCATAAGAGTTTTGGTGTTGAAACAGGATTGTATTTTGGGAAAAAAGACTCCTTCACTGAAAATAAAAATATTTATGTAATTGGGGAAATTACGAAAGAAAAAGAAATAATTAAATGGGAAATTAAGAGAATATGAATAAAAAAATTAAAAGAGCCCTTATATCGGTCTCTGATAAATCTCATCTTAATAAAATATTACCAACTCTTAAAAAATTTAAAATAGAAATTTTAAGTTCTGGAGGAACTTATAAATATATAAAAAAACATGGATTTAAATGTACTGAAATAAGTGATTTTACAAATTTTCAGGAAATTTTAGACGGCAGAGTAAAAACCCTCCATCCAAAAATACATTCTGGAATACTATTTAAAAGGGGGAATAAAAAGCATTTAAATCAAATGAAAATTCAAGATTTTAAAAATATAGATCTTGTGATAGTTAACTTTTACCCTTTTGAAAAAACTGTTTTAAAAACAAATGATGAAAACAAAATAATAGAAAACATTGACATTGGTGGTCCAGCACTTGTTAGATCGGCCGCAAAAAACTTTAGAGATGTAGTGGTAATAACTTCAAATTATCAATTAGAAAATTTAACTCACGAGATGAATATTAACAAAGGTTTTACATCCTTAAAATTCAGAAAGAACTTATCTCAAGAAGCTTTTAATGAAACTGCTTATTACGACTCAAGTATTTCAAAATATTTTAATAAAATTAATGGTTGCAGTTTTCCAAAGAAAATAACTATCAATGGAAAACTAGTTAATAAATTAAGGTATGGAGAAAATCCACATCAATTAGGAGCAATTTATTCAAGAAATAATTTTAATGAGTTAGAAAAATTAAATGGTAAAGATTTGAGTTACAATAATTATAATGATATTTATTATGGACTTGATATTGTAAATAGCTTACCAAAAGAAAAAGGTACTATTATAATCAAACATGCGAATCCCTCAGGTGTATCAATTAATAAAAAACAAATATATAGCTTCAAACAAGCTTATAATTGTGATCCTGTAAGTGCATTTGGTGGTGTAATTATTTGTAATTATAAGATTAATTATGAAACCGCCAAGGAGATAAATAAGAAATTTTTTGAAGTCATAGTTGCAAAGGATTTTAATTATAAAGCTCTTTCAATTCTAAAGAAAAAAAAAAACTTAAGAATTATAAAGAATAATCAAAAATATGAATCTAATGAAATTATAATTAACACACTTTCTAGAAACTTAATTTTGCAAAATTCTGATAATGACAAATTTGACAAAAAAAACTTTAAAATAGTTTCAAAAAGGAAACCTAGTAAAAAAATATTAAATGATCTTATTTTTGCTTTCAATATATGTAGATTTGTAAAATCTAATGCAGTTGTATTAACAAATGATTTTTCGACCGTAGGTATTGGCTCAGGACAGCCTAGTAGGCTGGATAGTTGTGAAATTGCAGTAAGCAAAATGCGAAAGTTTAATCACAAAACAGAAAATTTAGTTGCAGCCTCAGATGCTTTTTTTCCTTTTGTTGATGGAATTGAATTACTTATTCAATCTGGTGTGAAGGCAATCATTCAACCTTACGGGTCTATAAGAGATAAAGAAATTATAAAATTTGCTAACGATACAAATACTGTGCTGGTTTTTTCGAAAACTAGACACTTTAGACATTAAATAATTTTATCAATTTTAGCAGCAAGGATGAAATCGCTCTCTGCAAGTCCGTTTATGGCATGGGTAAATATTTTTATTTTTGCATATCCCCAGCCAAACCATATATCTGGATGATGTCCTTCTTTTTCAGCAATTTCTCCAACTTTATTAACAAAATTTTGAGCAATTATAAAATTTTCAAATTTAAATTCTTTTAATAAATAAAAATTTTCATTTTCATTTTTTTTAACGTCCCACCCATCAACTTTTTTCAAGTATTTATGAATTTCGCTTAAATTAAAAGACGGTATTCCTCCCTCACACGGCACACATTTTTTTTTTGATAAATCTTCCATATGTTTTTTGGAGCGGGCAATGGGACTTGAACCCACGACCTTCTCGTTGGCAACGAGACGCTCTACCACTGAGCTACGCCCGCTTATTATATAATTTTAAATTAAAGGCTTTTGGCAAATTAAGCAATAGGCATTTTTGTTAACAATTATCAAAATATTCTTTGTAAGGTAAAAATTTATCACTGTCGTACTTAAAAATTTTTTTTCTGATTTGTATATTGCTTGCCGTGGTACATATGAGGTCTTTCCTGTCATAGTATTCAAGAACTTTTTTAGACCAATTAAGTTTACAAAAAGACATTATTTCCTTCGAAGTATCTTCTGGGAATTCTGTTAACCTTTTTAAATCTACATTTAATATATTTTTTTTATAATATTTTTCTAATCTTTTTAATTTGGAATTATAAATAGAAATATATTCTTTAATATTTTCAATGCTATGGGCCCATGGTAAATTATTTAAACATTGCTGATAGATTGCAATAAGATTATGAAAACTATCTCTTTTGCAATTTATTATTTTTGTATTAGGGAACAGTTTAAGAAAAATCTCCGAAAAAAAAAAGTTTGTCATAGTCCTATCAATTAATTTGAATTTCTCAGGTTTAATATAGAGTAATCTTTTGTAACTGCTTATGATATCTTTTCTCAAGAAACTTACATCTACTATAATGGATTTTTCAATCTCATAAATTTTCTCATTTATTTGAGAGTTTTGTAAAGCTTTTTGTACGATAAAATTTTCACCTGCATTATAAATTTTTTCATCTCCTGAGGTTATTATTGTTTCCACTAAGGTTGTGCCAGTTCTTGGAATCCCAAAAATAAGTATCGGTTCAATATCGCTTAATTTATTTTTATCATTATTTTTGAACAAGATATTCTTGTTCAGCATTTTTGGAATAGTCTTTAACCAATAGTCAGCAGCATCTTTATTTAATGGGTCTGAATTAAAAAAAATCTTATGACCTTTGGATAATTCGCTTATTTCCTTATTTATTTCTTTTTTTCTTCTATAATTTTTTGCTAGAACAAAATGACCGTAAGCAATATTTTTATCATTTGAAATTTTATTTAATTTCAATTCATCATCAATTTTTTTTATAATTTTTGCTGTTATTAAATTTTCATCAAGCCGTTGTAAGTTAAAATATGCAGTATAATTTTTGTCATTAATTTTTAATACTCTAAGATAATATTTCTTTGCAAGTTCTAATTCACCCTTATCTTCGTATAATGAAGCTAGATTAAAAAGAGCCGGTACAAACTTTTCATCATATGAGATTGACTCTTGATAAAATTTTTCAGCTTCAGTATATTTTTTCTCAAGTTTATTTACATCTCCTAAACAATTTAATGCAAATATATTATTTTTATCTAAAATAAGCATTTTCTCTAAAAAAATCCTAGTTTTTTTAGTGTCGTTTTTTTTTATGTAAATTTGGGCAATTAGTTTTAATGTATTTAAATTTTTATTTTTGATTTTAGAGAGAAAATATAATGAATTATCAAATTGATTTTGTTTATAATATTCTACTCCTTTAGAATACAGAACTTCATCACTAAAATCGCTCATAAATATAGATTTTAATTAAATATTAAATAACCTTTTTATATATAATAATGCATCAATATGAACATAGATCTTTTAGTTATTATTTGTTATTTCTAAACGATATGAATAAAATTAACAATCTTCCAGATACATTAAGGGTATTTCCGCTTTCAAATTTTATATTTTTTCCAAAAACATCTGCACCACTTAATATTTTTGAACCAAGATATATTCAAATGATTGATGAAAGCATAAAATCCAATAGAATGATTGGTATGATACAGCCAAAAGGATTAACAAACCCAAAAAGGACAGAACTTTTTAAAGTCGGGTGCTTGGGAAAAATATCTAGTTTTAACGAAACAGATGATGGTAGATATATTGTAGTTTTAAGTGGGATAACAAGATTTAATTTAGACGAAGAAATAGAAAATACAAAACTTTTTAGAGAATTTAAGATAAATTATAAGGGTTTTGAAAAAGATATAGATTATAAAGAAGAAAGTATAAATTTTTCTGATGTAAATCTTATTTTTAATGATCTTAAAAATATTTTTGAAAAACAAGGTTACATAATAAACTGGAATGAACTTGAGAAACAAAGTTTAGACCAAACCATAAATACTCTTTCTATGGCATCTCCGTTTTCAAAAGAAGAAAAACAAATGCTTTTAGAAGCGAAAGATTTAGTATCTAGAAAAAAAAAACTTGAACAAATAATAAAACTTTATACCCCTGATAACTTCAGCAATAAAACATTACAATAGTTATAAACTAATACCTCTTTCAGCGAAATTTTCTATTTTTTTCTTAATAAATTTATTTTTATTTATAAATTCAAAGAGATTATCAATAGATTTAATATTGTAATTATTGCTCAACTTAAAAAATTCATGAATAAAATCTACTCCCATTGCAAAAATAAAATTTGAATTTTTTCTTTTAACTTCAAACTTTTCTAAAACTGTATCTAAATTTAGTCCTAGATCTAGATTTTTATCAATCATTTGACTCAAAATTTTGATATCTCTCAAAGTCATATTAAACCCTTGTCCAGCAAGTGGATGTATTTTATGCAAAGCATCTCCAAAGGATAAAATATTTTTATAGAAATAATTACGGGCGAGAGATAAATTTATTGGGAATTGTTGAAGCTTTCCAAATTTTTTTATTTTGTAACGATTGTTGTATTGCTTTATTAACTTAATAACACTCAACTTATTTTTTATTATATTTTTATCAAATACAGAAAAAACAATTGAAGTTTGTTTATTTGATATCGGCAAAAAAGCTAAGGGACCGCAGTTCGTAAAATATTGTTCAGCAACATTATTATTTAAATTATTATGATTAATTATAGTAGTAAATGCTGTACTATTATAATTTTTCTCAATGCGCTTACTAAAATGCTTTTTAAATAATAAATTATTCACATCTGTAATAATAATTATTTCAAAATTTTTTTTGGGTAAATTTAAAAATGATTTATAACTATTTATTCTTTTAATCTTAATCAGATTATTCTTTTTAATTGAGATTTCTAATGACTTATAAAAATCGTTATAAGATGTCATAAAAAAACTATTTTTTTTAGGGTTAAAATTTAAAAAGCTTTTTGAGTTGTCACCTCTATACAAGTTAATTTTTTTTATATCCCAGCAATCTTTTTTATATAAAATTTTTTGTCCCTCTAAAAATTCAATACTGTTGTTAGACAATCCAATTGTTCTTGAAATTGTATTTGCTGTATTTTTTGACACTTTATTATTAGAGTAATACAATTCTACATTAATACCTTTATTAATTAAAATTTTGGATAATACCAGCGTTGTTAAATTTTTTCCTATTAAGCAGACATTCATTTTTTTAATTTTAACAATAAATATTAAATGATACAAAGTGGTAATTTTGATTCTTTATGAATATTAAAAAAAACGTTGAAAAAGTTAAGAATTTCGCCCTAAAAAGAT
Source organism: uncultured Pelagibacteraceae bacterium (assembly GCA_902583455.1). GTDB lineage: Bacteria > Pseudomonadota > Alphaproteobacteria > Pelagibacterales > Pelagibacteraceae > Pelagibacter. The sequence continues at coordinate 169,377 of CACHVY010000001.1, forward strand.
TGATTGAGATTATTGGAGTTTTAATACTAATTTTATCAATTCTAATCTTAGTAGCATTAATTAGTTATAGCCCTGAAGATCCAAATTTTATTTATCCTGAAAATCAAAAAATTAAGAATTTTTTAGGTATCAATGGAAGTATAAGCGCAGATTTTTTATTACAATCTATTGGGCTAATTTCTTATTTTTTACCCATAACTTTATTTTTTTTATCAATAACAATAATTTATTATAAAACTTTAGTTCAATTTGTTAGTAGTTTATTTTATATAGTTTGTTATTCACTATTCGGAACCGTTTTTCTAACACAGTTTCACAAAGAAGCTTTTTTTCTTATAGTAAATGGAAATGGCGGATTTGTTGGTGACTATTTTTACAACAAAATATTTTTTGATATTGTTAATTTAAATATTGAAATTTCATATTATACCCAAATATTACTATTTATAATATTTTTTCTTATTAGTTTAAATTTTAGATTGATCTTGTTATCAAATCTCATAAAATTTTTTAAAAACAGAAGGAGTATTGACTCAATAGAAGTTTCAAAATATAAAAAAGAAGATGCTATAAAAATAGATAGTATTCAAGAAACATTTTCCTTTGATCAAAAAGCAGGAACTACAAGTTCGCAAGGAAGAATTTTTAATTTACCAAAGCTTGAATTATTAGAAGAAATAAAATCAAAAAATAAAAAAAATAACTTGAGGAATGACATAAACGAAGAGTTTCTCGAAAAAATACTTTTAGACTTTGGGGTTGAGGGTAAAATTAGAAAGATTAGTCCGGGTCCAGTCGTGACTTTAAATGAATTTGAACCAGCGGCTGGGGTAAAGGTTTCTAAAATAATAAATTTATCTGATGATATAGCTCGAAATACAAGTTCAGAGTCTGCAAGAATTTCTGTTATCCCAGGTTCAAGTTCAGTTGGTATTGAATTACCAAATTTAGAAAGAGATAATGTTTTATTAAGAGAAATATTAAGTAGTCCAAAGTTCAATAATAAAGATTTTATTTTACCTATAGCACTTGGAAAAACTATATCTGGCCAACCATTAATTGGTGACTTATCAACCATGCCTCATTTGCTAATTGCGGGTACAACCGGTTCAGGTAAGTCAGTTTGTATAAATACCATTCTTCTATCACTTTTATTCAGACACAAACCTGATCTTTGTAAATTTATACTAATCGATCCAAAGATGCTTGAACTTTCGACTTACGAGGGAATTCCTCATCTTTTGTGCCCGGTGATTACCGAGGCAAAAAAAGCTGCAACAGTTTTAGGTTGGGTGGTTAAAGAAATGGAAAATAGATATAAATTAATGACAAAAGTTGGTGTAAAAAATATTGGAGGATATAATTCTAAGCATAAATTACCTATGCCTTATATTGTTGTCATAGTTGATGAGATGTCAGATTTAATGCTAGTAGCAGGTAAAGAAATTGAAAATTATATCCAAAAACTCTCCCAAATGGCTAGGGCAGCAGGAATACATATAATAATGGCTACCCAAAGACCCAGTGTTGACGTTATAACTGGAACTATTAAAGCCAATTTTCCAACAAGAGTGTCCTTCCAAGTTTCTTCAAAAATAGATAGTAGAACTATATTGGGTGAACAAGGTGCAGAACAACTTTTAGGAAAGGGAGACATGTTGTTTATGTCCTCTGCAAATAGGATAACAAGAATTCATGCTCCTTATGTATCTGAAGATGAAATTGAAAAAATTAATAATTTTTTGAGATCTCAAGGAGAACCTGAATACGTTAATGAAATATTAAATCTATCAGACAAGAATAATAAAAGCTCAGGTTATAATGAAGAAGATGACCAAATAGATGACCTATATGAGACTGCTTTAGAGATTGTTAAATCAGAGGGCAAAGCCTCAACATCTTTTCTTCAGAGAAAACTACAAATTGGTTATAATAGGGCCGCAAGAATAATAGATATGATGGAAGATAAAGGCATTGTTAGCAAAGCAAATCATGTTGGTAAAAGAGAGGTTCTATGATTAGATTTATTTTAATTTTTACATTGTTTTTTTATTTTTCTTCTAAAGCTTATTCTGAGATAGCCCAAAAAATCATAAATAATTTAGAAAATTCAAATAATTATAAATTTAAATTTACACAAATTATTAACAAAAAAAAAGAAACTGGTAATTGTATTTTAGTATTCAATAGAAAGATTAATTGTAAATACGATGAGTCAGGAAAAATCCTCATTTCTGATGGTACAAATCTTATCATAAAAAATAATAACTCTGATATCCCTAATTTTTATAAATTAAAAGATACATCTTTTTATAAACTTCTAGATAAAAAACAATTAATCAATGAGGTTGAAACAAATGAAATTGAAAAAGAAAATGGCAAAATATTTATTGTTATCGCTTACCAAGATATCTATATAAAAGTTTTTTTTGACAAAAAAAAATTATATCTCGAAGGGTGGCAAACGACCGATATATACAATAATTCTGTATTTACTGAAATAAGAATTCAAGAAGTAAATAAAATTATAGATAAAAACTTATTTGATATAAACAAATTTAATTAGCTGTCCAATATATTAACATTCTCTTTTTTGAATACTGTCATTCCTCTTGCTATATAGTTTTTCAAAGCATTAGGATGATCCAGGGTACAGGTATGAAGCCAAACTCTTTTTATATCTTTTTCGAAACACCTTTTTATAGCTTCACTTAGAGCATATCCGCCAATACCTTTTCCAATATATTCTTCAAGCAGACCAAAATATGAAATTTCAGTTTCTTTTAATTCTGGGTTATATAAAAGTTCAAAAAAACCTGCTAAATCTTTTTTTTCAGTTATTAAATAGGTTTCTAAATTTTTATTTGATATATAATTGATCCATTTTTCATCAGACCAGCTTAATCTATCTAACCATCTGTGTTTCTTGCCAACTTGCTTGTAAAAAAATTTATTTAATTGAAAATCAGGATTGATTTTATTAATTAATAATTTTATTTTTTTGGTTGAATTAACTTTAAGGTTTTTTACATCTCTTATTTCTAAAAAATTTCTTTCAACAGAAATCATCATTCAACCATTTTACCTACTTTTTCACCACCAAAAAGATGAAAATGCAGGTGAGGTACTTCTTGTCCACCGTTTTCACTAATATTTGCCAAAGCTCTGTATCCTTTTCCCGTATTAGAAGAAATTTTTAATTTTTGTGCCACTGCATTTATACCTTTTATCAGTCCTATAATTTCTTTTTCAGAAGCTTTGGAAGCAAAGTCATCCAAATCAATATAGTTTCCTTTAGGTATGACCAATGCGTGTATCTTTTTTTGAGGATTTATGTCATAGAAAGATAAGACAAATTCATCTTCGTAAATTTTTTTACAAGGAATTTCTCCTCTTAAAATTTTTGCAAAAATATTATTTTCATCATATGTCATTAAAGAACTTCAAGTTTATCTATCACTTTAACAATTTTTTTTCCTGTTAAAACTGCATTTAACCTAGCGCATTCATAAATTGCATTTGAATTCTGTTCTGCAATTGTCTTTAGTTCCGTACATTTTGAAACACTATCCATATATAAATGTTCGATCATTTTTGGAGGGTCTCCCAAGTACATGAGCAGCCCTACAACTTCTTTTTTCTTTTCAATACCTGCGACCTCTTCAATTTCTGCCATTTTATTTGATGTGCCTATCTCAAAATTTTTGAAAGCTACAAAACCCTTATAACCAATAAAAGCTATGATTAAAAAAAATATTATTTTTATCTTACCCATAAGTTTACTTTTTTCTTTTTTCTAACTCTACCATTATATCCTCAATTTTTATATTATTTGACTCTAAATAAATTATTAAATGATAAAATACATCTGCAGCCTCGTGAATTTTATTGCTATTTTGCTCAACTGATTGAATAAGCTCATCAATCTCCTCTAGCACTTTTTCTTTAATTAAATTTTTGTCTTTTAATAACTTATTTGTATATGAACCGTCTTTAGGTTTTTCTTTTCTTTGTCTTGCGAGACTTATTAGATCCTCTAACACATTGAGCATCTTAAATTCTAACAGGAATTCCTTTTGAATCCAAATATTCCTTTGCTTCTTTTATAGAGTGTTTTCCATAATGAAATATTGAGGCAGCAAGGACGGCACTTGCTTTACCTAATTTAATTCCTTCAACCAAATGATCTAAATTTCCAACTCCTCCAGATGCAATCACTGGTATATTTACCTTAGACGATATTTTTGACATTAATTCAATGTCATAACCAACTTGAGTGCCATCTCTATCCATAGAAGTGACTAATAATTCTCCTGCACCGCAATCTTCCATTTTTTTTGCATATTCTATAGCATCTAAACCGGTGTTGTTTCTTCCACCATGTGTGAATATTTCCCAACCTTTTCCATTTTGTTTAGCATCTATTGCAACTACAATGCATTGTGAGCCAAATTTTTTTGAGCTATCTACAACTACTTTTGAATTTTGAACTGCCGCAGTATTTATTGAAACTTTATCAGCTCCACAATTAAGTAACTTATTAATATCTTCTATACTCCTTATTCCACCACCAACAGTTAAAGGAACAAAACATTTCTTGGAAGTTTTTTCCACTACTTCATAAATTGTATCTCTATTTTCATTTGAAGCTGTAATATCCAAAAAACAAATTTCATCTGCTCCACCATCACTGTAAATTTTTGCTTGTTCGACTGGATCACCTGCGTCCTTTAAATCGACAAAGTTAATACCTTTTACAACACGTCCATTCTTTACATCTAAACAAGGTATAATTCGATTTTTAAGCATCTTCTTTAACTAACTCTTCCAGTTTAATATCGCCATCATAAATAGCTTTACCAACTATTATACCTTCAATATTTTCCATATTCTTTGCTTTTTTAACATCATCAATTGATGAAACTCCGCCCGATATTATAACCGGGCAATTAGAAATACTTGCAACTTTTGATGTTTCATCAAAATTTGGGCTTTCTTTAGTTCCATCTCTGTTAATATCTGTAAAAATCAATCTACTCACGCCATAATCATTAACTTCTTTTAAAAAGTCTAAAGTAGATTTATTTGAGCTTTCCTTCCATCCAGATACCGAAAGCTTGCCATCCTTTGCATCTAAACCAAGAGCAATCTTTCCAGGAAATTTTTCACACGCTTCTTTTAAAAATTTTTTATCTTTAATTGCAGCACTTCCCAAAATCACTTTATCTACTCCAGCATCAATATATTTTTTAATACTATCAAAATTTCTAATGCCTCCACCTATCTCTACCTTAAGATTAGACTTTTTTACTATTTCATGAATAATATCAACGTTAACAGTTTCTCCGGTTAGGGCTCCATCCAAATCGACAATGTGTAGATTTTTAAATCCATGACCTTTATAGGTGTTTGCTTGATCAACAGGAGAATTTTTGTACTCCGTTTTATTGTCAAAATCACCCTTAACTAAGCGTACACATTTTTTACCTTTAATATCTATAGCTGGAAATATTTTCATCTATAAATTTATAAAATTATCTATTACTTTCAATCCGATTTTATCACTTTTTTCTGGGTGAAATTGAGTCCCAAAAATGTTTTCTATTTCTACAGCACAGACATGGTTTGAAGAATAATTAGTTGTTGCTAAAATAGCATTTTTATCATTGGGCACAAACTCGTAACTATGTACAAAGTACATGTGAGATTTATCTTTTATATCCTTTAAAATTTTACTGTCCTTCATGATGTTAATTTCATTCCAACCTATGTGGGGTAATTTGTATTTTCCTTTTTGGTTATCTATCTTTGTAACTTTTCCAGGTATCCACCCTAATCCTTTTGTTTCTGTTTCCTCGTATCCAACATCCGCAAACATTTGCAACCCAACACAAATTCCTAAAAGGGGTTTTTTATTTTTTATTGCGAAATCATTTAAAGTCTCAACAAGACCATTAATTGTATTTAAAGCATCGATACAACTCTTAAATGAACCTTGGCCTGGTAAGACGACCTTGTCGCTAGATTTAATTTTATTAAGATCAGAAGTCACTTCAATTTTAACTTTATTTTGTGCTACTTCTTTAAATGAGTTTATGACGGAACTTATGTTCCCTGATTTGTAATCAACAATTGTTACGTTCATTAATTCTTATAAAGAACCTTTAGTCGATGGTATTACGTTCTTATTTCGTGGATCAATCTCAAGTGCGCTTCTTAAAGATCTTGCTAATCCTTTAAAACAAGACTCAACTTTGTGATGACTATTATCGCCATATAAATTCTCTATGTGTAATGTTATTCCTGCTGCTTGTGAAAATGCTTGGAACCACTCTTTAAATAATTCAGTATCCATTTCACCTAGCTTTTCTACCTTTAAATCAACTTTCCAAATTAAGTACGGTCTATTCGAAACATCTAGGGCAACTCTTGTTAAAGTTTCATCCATTGGAATCATTGCATGAGCATATCTTTTTATACCTAAAAATTTTTTTGATGCTTTTTTTAAACATTCACCAATTGCAATACCTGTATCCTCAGTTGTGTGATGAAGATCAATGTGCGTATCTCCCTTAGCTTTTACTTTTAAATCAATTGAAGAGTGCTTTGATAGTTGTTCTAACATGTGATCTAAAAAACCAATGCCAGTATCAATTTTAAACTTGCCCTTACCGTCGATGTTTATAGCTACATCGATTTTGGTTTCCTTAGTTTTTCGACTTATTTCTGCCTTTCGCTTCATATTAATTTAGATATATATGCATTATCCATTGATATCAATAACAGTTAATTTAGCACTTGAACATTTAAAATTAATATCCATTTAACTGAGATGACAACGATAGTACTAGTAAGAAAAAATAACGACGTAGTTGTGGCAAGTGATGGTCAAGTAAGTATGGGAAATACAGTGATCAAAAGCAATGCTAACAAAGTTCGAAAAATTGAGAAAAGAAATGTGATCGCTGGATTTGCTGGATCAACAGCAGATGCATTAACTTTGTTTGAAAGATTAGAGGCTAAACTTGAAAAACACGCAGGAAATCTAACAAGAGCTGCTGTTGAATTAGCTAAAGATTGGAGAACTGATAAATACTTAAGAAGATTAGAAGCTCTTATGGCGATTGGTGATAAAGAAAAAAGTTTTATTATTTCAGGAACTGGAGACGTTTTAGAACCTGAGGGAGATGTAATTGGAATTGGATCAGGTGGAAATTATGCGTTAGCTGCTGCAAAAGTGTTAATGGATACAGAATTAAAAGCAGAGGAAGTCGCAAAAAAAGCTATAAAAGTTGCAGCTGATATCTGTGTGTTTACAAATAACAATATTAGAGTTGAAAAAATTTAATGGAAAAATCTAACGTAAAAACTTTCCCAAAGAAAACTGAGGAAAAAAAACAAAATCATATTGATTCATTATCACCAAGAGAAATTGTATCTGAGTTAGATAGATATGTTGTTGGTCAAAATAAAGCTAAAAGAGCTGTAGCTATAGCATTAAGAAATAGGTGGAGAAGACAAGCCTTAACAGGAGATATGCGAGATGAAGTACTTCCTAAAAATATTTTAATGATAGGTCCAACTGGTGTTGGTAAAACAGAAATATCTAGAAGACTATCGAAATTAGCTGAAGCGCCTTTTGTAAAAGTTGAAGCAACAAGATTTACTGAAGTTGGTTATGTTGGAAGAGACGTTGAACAAATTATAAGAGACTTACTTGAAATTGCTATTGCAATGGAAAAAGTTAAAAAAAGAAAAGAGGTTCATGCAAAAGCACAAAAATTAGCAGAGGAAAGAGTATTGGATGCCTTAGTTGGAAATAAAGCATCTGTTGCAACAAGAGAAAGTTTTAGAAAAAGACTGAGAGATGGTGACTTAGATGATAATGAAATAGAAATTGCAACTAACGAGTCAAATAATATGCCAAGTTTTGAAATTCCAGGAATGCCAGGCGCAAACATTGGAATGATAAATATTGGTGACATGTTAGGTAAATCGATGGGTGGTAAGATAAAAAAGAAAAAAATGACTGTTAAAGAGTCTCACGAAATATTGCTTAATGAAGAAGCAGATAAACTAATTGAGCAAGACAAAATAATAAAATCAGCAAAGAATGTTACAGAGAACAATGGCATAGTTTTCTTAGATGAAATAGACAAAATCTCAGGGAGAACAGATAGGGTTGGTGGTGATGTTTCAAGAGAAGGTGTTCAAAGAGACCTACTTCCATTGATCGAGGGTACTACAGTAAGCACAAAATATGGACCTGTAAAAACTGATCATATCTTGTTCATAGCATCTGGAGCTTTTCAATTAGCAAAACCATCAGATTTATTGCCTGAACTTCAAGGTAGATTACCCATAAGAGTAGAATTAGATGCACTTACGAGTGATGATTTTAAAAGAATTTTAAAAGAGCCTGATAACAGTTTAATCAAACAATACAAAGCTTTACTTAAGACAGAAAATGTTGACCTAGAATTTTCAGAAGATGGTATTGAGACAATTGCTAATCTTGCAACAGAAGTTAATTCATCTGTAGAAAATATTGGTGCAAGAAGACTTCATACAATAATCGAAAGAATTCTTGATGAAATTAGTTTCACAGCAACAGACAGATCTGGAGAAAAAATTGTCATAGATTCTAAATACGTTAAAGAAAATCTTGGACAGCTAGTTAAAGATAACGATTTATCGAAGTTTATCTTATAATTTTAAGAAAATCGAAAAAAAACCTGAATTTTTATTATCCACCTGATCATCAATTTTTTTAATAATTTTCATTAAATCACTATTTGATTTAATAAATTCAGGCACTGAATATTTTAAAATACCTAAGTCTTTTGATTGATAAGGATTTTGATCAACTTTTGACCTTAATCCTTTACCTGTGATAATATTTAATTTTAATATTTTTTTTTCAAAACATTCAGTAATAAATTTTTCTACTTTACTGTTGGCTTGGTCTAGAGAAAATCCATGAAGATCTATTGTCGCTTCTTCCTTAAATTTTGTTTGTTTTATAACATTATCTTTGTTGTGAATTTTTTCGTTACTTTCTAGGAAGTTTTTCCAATCTTTTAAATCTTTATTAGATGGTTTTTTATTCAATTAAACGTTGGTTTCGATCAGTGACCAATTAGGATCATTTGATTTAACATTTTTTGAAAATTTCCAAGTGTCATAGACTTTTTTGACTTTTTCTGGATCGCCTGAAATAATTTTTGAATTTTTATCTTTAACGCAAGAAATAATTTCACTTACAAAGTCCACAGTAACTTCAAGAAAATTACCATTTCTTTGATGATCCTTAATTTCTGCAGAATTTATTCCGATAAAAGTTGTTTCAGAAATATTTCCTTGCTTTGTCCTCTCAGAAATTGCTTCTTCAAATTGTTTGAAAACTTTTGTTTCTAAAAGACTTTTAATATTTTTTAAATTTCCCTTAGAAAAATCTGTTATAATTGTTTCATATGCAATCTTGGCACCAGACAAAAATTCTGATTTCGCATTATCATCAAAAACATCAAAGTTAGTTTTTTTGACTGGATTAACATTAGGAAACTCATGAGGAAAGCTCTGTGTAATATCTTCTTCATAGCCAGATTTTTTACCTAAGATGCCTCTCAGTCTTAAAAAGATAAAGCCAGCAATCATGGCTAATAGTATGATATCTATATATTCAAAGCTATAACTCATAATATTATAATATTTACTCTATTGCTTAATTTCAACTAGCAAATTAGATTAATGACAAATGAACACACTTTTATTATTAATCTTATTTGTTCCTCTAATTGAAATATACCTTTTCATACAAATTGGGGGTCAAATAGGAGCTTTTAATACAATTTTAATCATTCTTTTAACTGCGGTGGTTGGTATATATTTTGTCAGATTACAAGGTTTAAACACTTTGAGATCAGGAGTTACCCAACTCTATAATAACCAAATACCTATTTATGAAATGATGTCTGGAGCTGCTCTGGCTTTCGCGGCTTTGCTTTTAATCATTCCAGGATTTGCTACAGACATAATTGGTTTTCTTTTAATTCTTCCAATAACCAGAAATTTAATATTTAAATATTTAGGAAAAAATTACGAAAAAGAAAAAGTTAAAGATGATTTGATAGAAGGCGAATATGAGGATAAGGATAAATAATGGAAAAAAAATATAGAATCCTTGGAGAATTTATTAAAGATATTTCGGCTGAAACTAAAGATGTTGAAAGTTACATATACACTAAAGAAAATATTTCAAAATTTAAATTATTTATTGATATCAGTACTAAGCCTCTTAAAAATAAGATGGCTGAAGTTTCAATAACAACAAAATTTAAAGAAGCTGACGATAGTCATAAAAATAGTTATTTTGAAATGATATATGCAGTGATTGTAAAAATTGATGAAGACGTAAATACTAAAGAAGTCCTAGAGCCTATATTTTTAAAAGAAGTACCTACAGAAGTTTATCCTAAAATTGAAAAAATTTTTTTAGACTTACTCAACCATTCTGGTTATCCAAACGTTAAATTCGAGAGTAAAGTAGACTTCAACGAACTTTATAAAAAAAGAGGAAATTAAACAATTTTTTTGAGAGATTTTTTCATAAAAATTTTATAATTTTCTAATTCGATTTGTGATGGTTTAACTATTTTTTTACAATAATCAATTTTTTTAGGATTATTTATATTAACATGCTCTTCTGTTTTAAAATTTAATTTAGGTTCCTTTTGGTCAGTCAGATTTATATAGACTTTAGATAAAAGCTCACAGTCAATTAAAGCTGTATGTAATTTTCTTCTAGAATTGTCGATTCTGAACCTTTTACATAAAGCATCTAAACTTATTGAGGATCCAGGATATTTTTCTCTAGCTATATCAAGTGTATCGATAACATTATCTTTAGATATAGTTGGTTTGCCTATTAATTTAAGTTCATTATTAATATGGGATATATCAAATTCTGCGTTATGTATTATTAATTTTTTATTCTGAATAAATTGTAGAAAATCATCAGCTACTTCAGAAAACTTCTTTTTATCAGATAAAAATTCATCAGTATAACCATGAACTTTTATAGCATCTTCAGATACTTTTCTTTGTGGGTTTAGATAATGATGAAAAGTTTTATTAGTTGGTATTTGATTTTTTAATTCAATGCAGCCAATTTCAACAATACGGTGACCTTTAGCCACGGACAAACCCGTTGTCTCTGTATCAAGCACTACTTCTATCATTCAATATTTTTGTCTTAAGTATTTTTACTTTTCTTTTCATAATATCATTATTATAGTTATTCACCAAAATATAGTTTGATTTATTTTTTTTTTGTTTCAATGTAAGTTGTGATTTTCTGAGAATATTTAGTAGCTTTTGGTTGAAGTTCTTTCTTTTTTTTAATTTTTTATCCACATTTTTTTTTTTAGTTTTAAGGAATACAACTACATCATTTTTTTTATTCATTTTATTTTCTAAATATAACGGTATGTCTAAAACAACAATTTTCTTTTTCCTATTTCTTCTTAAAAAAATATTTAGTTTTTTTCTAATAAAGGGATGAACTATAAAACCAATAATTTTTAAGTTAGAAAACTTATGTTTGATCGTATTCGATAACTCGATTTTTTTAACTGGAAAAGTTTTAATAAATTGGGGAAATTTTTTTTTCAACTTTATAAAACACTGCCTATTACTTCTATATAATCTTTTAACCTCTGTATCTGCAAAAAAACAAGGTTCTCTAAATAATTTAGAGACATGTGTTTTACCTGAGCCAATATCTCCTATTAAGATAATTTTGATCATTCCAATATCTTTAAAACTTCTTCGTCAATTTTAGGTATTATATTATTCCATATCGAGAAAGACTGATTGGCTTGATAAATAAACATAAAAATACCATTTTCAATTCTGTTGCCATTTTCCTTAGCTTTTTTTAAAAATTGGGTTTCTTTTGGATTATAAATTATATCATAGAAAATTTTATCTTTTGTCTTAAGATCTAAATCTAAACTATCGCCTTTTAGGCCAACGCTTGTAGCATTTATAACTATATCGAAATCTGGTATTTTTCCCCATTTTAATACTTCGATTTCATTAAATTTCTTTTTTATGTTTTCAGCCTTCTCAATAGTTCTATTTGATAAAAATATTTTTTTGCATCCCATACTTAATAAAGAATAGATAATTGAAGGTACAACCCCACCCGCTCCCAAAATTAAAATTGATTTATGTAAAACATCAATTTTTGAGTGTCTCAAACCTAATTCGAATCCTGCTACATCTGTATTGTGCCCAATTATATCGTCTCCATTTTTATAAATAGTATTTACAGAGCCGGTTGTTTCAACTTCTAAACTAAGTTTATCTAAATATTTTATAACCTTGTTTTTAAATGGAACAGTTACATTTATTCCATGTATCTCGTTATTTCTTAATTTATTAATGAAATCTTTCAATTCCGATTCTTCTAATTTAATTTTATCATAGGCTGCGTTAATTTTATTTTTTTTTATCCAAAAATTATGTAACTCAGGGGAAAGAGAATGACTTATAGGGTTTCCAATTACAAAAAATTTTTTCATTTATACTCCTGTAAATAACTTTTAATTTTTGTTATTGGTAATCCCATTATGGTATTTTTGTCGCCGTTTATTTTACTAAATAACTTTTTTCCTTCACCTTCTATTTGATAGACATTATACGCATAAAGATTTTTGTCAGATATTTTTGTCAAATAATTTTTTAACTCACTGTCATTAAATTTCTTCATAACTAATTCGGCCCTATCAGTGTAATTCCATATCATATTCCCTTTTTTAGAGATACAAACTGAACTAATTAAAAAATGACTTTTACCACTCATTTTTTTCAAGATATTAAGGGCTTCTTCTCGTGATTTTGGTTTTGAAACTATTTCACCATCTAAATCTATTACACTGTCCGCTCCTAAGACCAGCTCGTTTGGATTTTTATTGCTTATTTTGTTAGCTTTTAATTCTGCAAGATTTTTGGATATTATTTCTGGTGTTGCGCCCTCTTTTAAAAGTGACTCTTTAATAACATCCTCGTCAACTTTAGATGGTTCAACTTTACAAGAAATACCATTTTCTAATAAGATTTTTTTTCTAACCTTACTTTTTGAAGCTAATATTATCCTATTCATTATGGTTAAATATATCGTGAATTTTAAGTATCGAGGCCGCTGTTTCCTCTACTGATTTTCTCGTAACATCTATAGTTGGCCAATTATATTTTTGAAAAAGTTTTTTCGATACTTCTATCTCATTTTTAATTTTTTCAAAGTCTATATAATTTTTATTTTCATTCTCTTTTATGGATTGCATCCTGTTTTTTCTTAAATCTACTAGTCTATTTGGTTCAGCTGTTAGACCTACAACACAAGTAAGGTTTGGTTTTTCTTTTAGAAATTCTGGAACTGATTGTTCGTTTACTAATGGTATGTTGGAAATTTTCATACCTTTATTTGCTAAATAAATTGAAGTAGGTGTTTTACTTGTTCTACTAACTCCCAATAAAATGATGTCAGACTTACCTATATCATCTAATGAATTTCCATCATCATGATTCATGGTAAATTGAATAGCTTCAATTTTCTTATAATAATCTTCGTTCATAACATGTTGTCCGCTTGGGATGTGGCTTGCTTCTTGATTTAATAATTTTGAAAAAGTTAAAATAAGGTCTCCTAATACACCAAAACAAGGTATCTTTTTTTTATTACATTCTGTTGATAAAAATTGAGCAAGTTTATTATCCACTATTGTATATAAAAAAATAGAATTCTTATTTTTAGCGGAATTCTCTATGATTTTCAGAATTTGATTTTCAGTTCGTGTAAATGAAAAGTAATGTGTCTTATAATTAAAGTTTTTAAATTGGGCTTTAATTGCTAGAAATATTCTCTCCAGTGTCTCACCGGTTGAATCCGAAACTAGGTAAATTTCATATGTATTACTCATGTATAATTAATAAAGAATCTTGTATTAATATTAGCTTATAAACAAAATTACAAATTCTAGCGTCCAAAATCAAAAAAAAGCTTTTTAATAACATTATAAAACATGTTTATAACCAATATACCTTTTTTTGAATAAAATTATATTATTTGAGATCGCCCTTATTTTTAAAGATTTATTAAACAAATTAATTGTGAAAAAAATGTTATAAAAGCGTTAGAAAATAGTAATATTCAATATTAACATCTCTAATACAAATAATATAAATATTACTTAATCTTTTATTATGACTGTACTGCAAGATTGTATAAATAAAAAATCAAATATTAACTGTATATGGTTGATGAGGCAAGCAGGTAGATACCTACCAGAATTTAGGAAAATTAGATCTGAAAATCAGGATTTTGTAAAATTATGTTTGAATGAAAATTTATCATCTGAAATTACAGTTCAGCCATTAAGAAGGTTTGATATGGATGCAGCAATAATTTTTTCCGATATTTTGTTAGTACCTTTTGCTTTAGGTCAACCAGTAAAATTTAAAAAAGATTTTGGACCATTATTAGGTGAAATAAATTTTAATAAAATGTTAAATTTGAATGAAATCCAATTTACAGATAAATTAAAACCTGTTTATAACGCTATAAAAAGAACAAAAGACAAAGAAGAATTAAGAAATAAAGATTTAATAGGATTTGTTGGAGCGCCATGGACAATACTAATTTATATGTTAAATCAAAAATCCCCTAAAAATGAAGATATTGAACTTAATTTAAAAGATAAAAGATTTATTGAGGACTTATTAAAAATTATTGTAAGGTTTCTCAAAATTCATATTAATAATCAAATTGAGAGTGGAGCAACAATCATTCAAATATTTGATAGTTGGGCTGGTCTTTTAAATGAAAAAGATTACGATAAATACATATACAATCCCACCAAAGATTTAGTTGATTTCGTGAAGTCTAAAAAAATCCCTGTCATATGTTTTCCTAAAGGAATAAATGATTATAAAAACTTTGTTAATCTGGTTAAACCAGATGTAATTAGTATTGATTATAATGTTGATCCTAAGAAAATATCAGACAGTATAGATATAACAATTCAAGGAGGATTAAACCCTAATTTTTTGATTGGCGATAGAGAACAACTTAAAACAAATGTTAAAAGATATTTAGATATATTTAAAGATAAACCATACATTTTTAATCTTGGTCATGGTGTGCTACCAAATACAGATCCCAGCATGGTAGATTATTTAGTTAAATTGGTTAAGAATCGCTTATGAATAAAAATCATCCAAAAGTAAATTATGGTAAAACAGGAGTTTTATTAATCAATCTCGGCACCCCTGACAGCACTGGATGGTGGGATATAAGGAAATATTTAAAAGAATTTTTATCTGACAAGAGAGTAATAGAAGTAAACCCTTTTCTTTGGCAAATAATATTAAATCTTTTTATATTAACATTCAGACCCTCTAAAACTGCAAAAGCTTATAAAGAAATCTGGATGAAAGATAAAAACATGTCTCCGCTTAGATACTATACTATGATGCAAACTCAGAAATTGTCAAAAAAATTTAATTTGGAAAACTTAGTAATTGACTTCGCGATGAGATACGGATCACCAAGTATTAATGGGAAAATTAAAGATCTTAAGGAAAAAGGTTGTGAAAATTTAATAATATTACCTCTTTATCCTCAATACGCAGCACCTACAACCGCAACTGTTTGTGATGAAGTATTTAGATCTTTAATGAAATTGAGATGGCAGCCGAGTCTTCAAATTGTATCTCACTATGAGGAAAATCCTCTTTATATAGATGCAATTGTTAATTCTATTAAAAAGAAAATTTCAGAAATTAATTGGAAACCAGACTTAATTGTTGCATCGTATCACGGAATACCAAAAAAATATTTTGATAAAGGTGATCCATATCATTGCTATTGCATGAAAACTACGAGGCTTTTAAAAGAAAAATTTAGCAGTATTGAAATTATGACAACATTTCAGTCAAGGTTTGGTCCACAGGAATGGCTAACACCTTATACAGATAAGACTTTAGAAGAAATTCCAAAACAAGGTAAAAAAAATATATTAGTTATTTGCCCCGGCTTTGCTTCAGATTGTGTAGAAACATTGGAAGAAATTGCAATACAAGGAAAGGAGTCTTTTGTTGATGCGGGTGGTGAAAATTTCGATCTAATACCGTGTTTAAATGATAATGAAGATCATATAAATTTACTTAAAAATTTGGTGGATTCATACTTAATAAGGAAATGAATATTTATTTAATTTTAAAATCATTACATTTGATAGCTGTTATTTCTTGGATGGCTGGACTTTTATATCTACCAAGAATTTTTGTATATCATTCTGAAAATAAATTAAATAACGACATATCTGGAGTTTTTAAAATAATGGAAAGACGCCTATATTTTTACATTATGTATCCAGCAATGTTATTATCTTGGATCTTTGGAGTATCAATTATTCACTTTCAAGGAATAGAATTATTAAAAGCTAAATGGTTTTTAATAAAAATTATCGCTGTGATTATTTTAACAGGCTATCATTTTTATCTTGGACATTGTTTAAGATCCTTTAATCAGGATTTAAATAATAGCAGCCCTAAATTTTTTAGAGTAATTAATGAAATTCCTACGATTTTACTAATATTGATTGTCTTTTTGGCGATTTTAAAGCCTATGTAGGGTTGAAAAATTTATAATAATGTTTATATTAACTGTATCTTAACAAAACTTCCCTTATCATGAAAATCGAAGAACTCAAAAAAAACCCCCCAGCACAGCTTATTACGCAAGCAGAAGAGCTTGGAATAGAAAATGCTAGCACTTTAAGAAAACAAGAAATTTTATTCGCTATACTAAAAAAACTTGCTGAAAAAGGTGAAGAAATAACTGGTATGGGTGTTTTACAATTATTACAAGATGGCTTTGGTTTCCTTAGAGCGCTGGAATCGAATTATTTACCAGGCGCAGATGATATTTACGTAAGCCCGAGCCAAATAAGAAAATTTGGTCTTAGAACCGGAGATACTGTGGAAGGCCCTGTGAGAGCCCCTAAAGAGGGTGAAAGGTATTTTGCTCTATTACAAGTTAGCAAAATAAATAATGAAGATCCTGCAAAGTCTAGACACAAAATAGCTTTTGATAACTTAACTCCTTTGTACCCTAATAAACAATTGGTTATGGAAATTGAAACTAATAAAACTGAAAAAAAACCTGATTTAACATCAAGATTAATTGACTTAGTTAGCCCCATAGGCAAAGGTCAAAGATCATTAATTATATCTCCTCCCAAAGCAGGTAAAACCATGATACTTCAAAGTATTGCAAACTCAATAACAGCAAATCATCCTGAGTGTTCGTTGATGGTATTATTGATTGATGAAAGACCAGAAGAGGTTACAGACATGCAAAGAACAGTCAAAGGAGAAGTCATTAGTTCCACTTTTGATGAACCAGCTCAAAGACATGTTGCTGTTGCAGAAATGGTAATTGAAAAAGCTAAAAGACTAACAGAGCATAAAAAAGATGTAATTATATTACTGGACTCTATTACTCGTTTAGGCAGAGCTTATAATGCAGTTGTTCCAAGCTCAGGAAAAGTTTTAACAGGAGGTGTTGATGCTAATGCTCTTCAAAGACCAAAAAGATTTTTTGGTGCCGCAAGAAACATCGAAGAAGGAGGATCTTTAACAATTATAGCTACAGCATTAATTGATACCGGAAGCAGAATGGATGAGGTAATTTTTGAGGAATTTAAAGGAACAGGAAATAGCGAAACAATACTTGATAGAAAGATTTCAGAAAAAAGAATTTTCCCTGCAATAGACATAACTAAATCCGGAACAAGAAGAGAGGAATTATTATTTGACAAAAATGATCTTCAAAAAATGAATGTTTTAAGAAGAATAATTGCCCCAATGGGATCTATGGATGCTATTGAGTTTATTAATTCAAAGTTAAAAGCTACTAAATCTAATTCAGAGTTTTTTACTTCAATGAACAAGCCAGCTTAAGCAGAAATTTTCATATTCAAGTTCGAAAAATTATTTATGTTCTTTAGCAATTCCCTCTATATACTGATGTGATGACTATTTTTGCATTATCTTCAGCACCAGGACAATCAGGGGTGGCTGTAATTAGAATATCAGGCCCAGAAACAGGAAATATTATCAAATTAATTACAAATAAAGATTTACCACCTCCTAGAACAGCAAAACTCCTAAAAATAAACAATATCAACAATTCTAGCTTAATAGATGAGGGTATAATTTTATGGTTTCCCGCTCCAAATAGCTACACAGGTGAGGATATGGCAGAACTTCATGTACATGGAAGCAGAGGTGTAATTACAGAAATACAAAACAACCTTTTGAGTACAAAAAAATGTAGAATGGCAGAGGCAGGAGAGTTTACGAAAATAGCCTTCATCAATGGTAAAATAAACTTATTAAAAGCAGAAGCAATAGGAGATTTAATAGCTGCAGAAACGCAAATTCAGATTGATCAAGCGCAAAATATTATAAGAGGGAAAAGTTTTTTAAAATTTGAGAATATTAGGGAAAAAATTATTAAAATATTAGGGACCATGGAAGCTAAAATTGACTTTCCAGAAGAAGATATTCCTGAAAATGTGACCGCAAATATAAAAAATGAAGTCGAAAATATCGAAATAGAAATTAAAAAAATACTTGATGACAATAAAGTTGGAGAAAAGATTAGGACTGGTTTCAAAATTGCTATTGTTGGTCCGCCGAATTCAGGAAAATCAAGTTTAATGAATTACTTTTCGAAAAGAGATGTTTCAATAGTTTCTGAAATAGCTGGCACAACCAGGGATGTTTTGGAAACTCATCTAAATTTTGATGGATATCCCGTTATAATTTCAGATACAGCAGGCATTAGGGCATCAAAAGATATAATAGAAAAAGAAGGTATAAAACTAGCGTTTAAAAAAGCAGAAGAAGCAGACCTAAGAATAGTAATAATAGAGCCAAAAAATGTTGAATTCTTTGGTTTTTTGAATGATTTATTCGATAAAAGCTCAATTTTATTGGTTAACAAAACAGATCTATATGATTTTAAAGTTCCAGAGCAATTAAAAAAATATAATCCTTTTCCTATTTCTGTTCTTAAAGAAACCAATATCGATAAATTAATATCAGAAATCAAATACATTTTAAAAAAATCATTATATATAAGTTCAGATGTTTTTATTACTAGAGAACGTCACAGGATTGATCTAAATAATTGTATTCTTTCTTTACAAGATTTTAAAAATAAGAACATTAACGAAGATTTTGATAAAGCCACTGAGGATTTAAGAGTTGCTGTAAGAAATTTAGGTAAGGTTGTCGGAAAAGTTGATGTAGAAGAGATTTTATCGAGTATTTTCAATGATTTCTGTATAGGTAAATAAACCGCTATTTTTCTGTGTTATTGGCTTATTTTACAATTAATTAATAAAATTTAAGTTAGTCTTGTAAAAAAAGATTTCAAATATAAATTCAATTAATGGAAAATAATAAACAGTATGACGTTATAGTAATTGGGGGAGGTCATGCAGGCTGTGAAGCTGCCGCCGCGTCTGCAAGATTAGGAGTAAATACAGCTCTCTTTACTAATGATAAATCTTCTATTGGTGAGATGTCTTGTAACCCAGCAATTGGTGGTTTAGGTAAAGGCCATTTAGTCAGAGAAATAGATGCTTTAGATGGTGTTATGGGAGATGTGGCTGATAAATCTGGTATACAATTTAAGTTATTAAATAAAAGTAGAGGACCAGCTGTGAGAGGACCCCGAACTCAAAGTGATAGATCACTATATAAAAAATATATGCAAGAAAAACTTGTAAACTATTGTAATTTAAGCATTTTTTCTGACTCTGTAAATGGCTTTATATTTTGTAAAAATAGTATAAACGGTATATTAACTTCTTCTGGAAAAGAAATTCACTCTAAGAAGGTAATACTTACTACAGGCACTTTTTTGAATGGTATGATACATATTGGTGATAAAAGAACCCCTGCAGGTAGATATAATGAAAAGCCTACTACTGGTTTAAGTGAACAGTTACAAAAATATAATTTTAAAATTGGAAGGTTAAAAACAGGCACACCACCTAGGTTAGATGGACTTACTATTAATTATTCAAATTTAGAAGTGCAACATCCAGATGATGAAGTATCTTTTTTCTCTTTCTTAACAAAAAAAAATATCAATAAACAAATTAGTTGTGGAATTACTTACACTAATGAAAAGGTTCATGATTTGATTTCAAAAAATATTCAACTAAGCGCAATGTATTCGGGAAGTATCAAGGGAGTAGGACCCAGGTATTGTCCTTCCATAGAGGATAAAATCCATAAATTTAAGGACAAGACTAGGCATCAAATTTTTCTAGAACCTGAAGGGCTCGAGGATAACACAGTCTATCCAAACGGAATTTCAACATCACTACCAGCTGATCTTCAACAAGAAATATGTAATAATATCAATGGTTTAGAAAATGTTAAAATATTACGGCCAGGATACGCAATAGAATATGATTATGTTGATCCAAGGGAACTTTTTTTAACATTAGAGACGAAGAAGATAAAAAACTTTTATTTCGCCGGCCAGATTAACGGAACAACAGGTTATGAAGAAGCTGCAGCTCAAGGATTAATAGCTGGAGCAAATGCTGCTTTATCTATTAAGGCCAAAGAACCATTAATTCTAGACAGGTCTCAGGCATACATTGGCGTGATGATAGACGATTTAGTTACAAAAGGAGTTGCTGAACCTTACAGGATGTTTACCTCAAGAGCAGAATACAGATTATCCTTAAGGTGTGATAATGCTGACTTGAGACTTACACCTGTTGGAATTAAGTTCGGTCTAGTCAAATCAGAGAGGAAGAAATTATTTGAGGATAAATCAATAAAAATAGAAAATTTGAATAAAAAAATGGATAAATTGAGGATTTCTCCATCTGAAGCAGAAAAATATGGTGTTAAAATTGCAAAAGATGGAGTTTACAGGTCAGCCAACTCTGTTTTAGCTCAAAAAGGTGTAAATTTTAGTAAAATCAAGGATATTTGGCCTGAAATAGGCGATTATAGCCGTGAAATTGAGGAGCAGATTGAAATTAACGCTCATTACAAAGGTTACATGAAGAAACAAAAGGCAGATATTTTAGCTTTTAAAAGAGATGAGAGCCTTAAAATACCATTAGATATTAATTACGACAATTTTTCAGGGCTCTCTAATGAAGTTAAGTCTAAATTTAAGCAAATTAGGCCAAAAACAATGGGTCAGGCTTTGAGAATAGACGGAATTACCCCGGCAGCTGTATTTATTCTATTGTCACATCTCAAAAGAAAGTCTATTAAGCATATAGCTTGATCGAATCAAATCTTAAAAAATATTCCGAATTAGAAACATTAAACGTTTCACGTGAAACATTTCCTGCCTTAGAGGAGTTCAGATCATTATTATTGAGCGAAAACAAAAAAATAAACTTAATCAGCAAATCAACTGAGAAAGACTCAATAAAAAGACATATAATTGACTCAGCGCAAATCATTGATATTATTGATGAAAATACTAGAACCTGCGTAGACATAGGCTCAGGTTCTGGCCTTCCAGGCGTAGTACTAGCAATTATCTTAAAAAAAAAGGGATCCAAAATAAGATTTGAACTTTATGAGAAAAGCATCAGGAAAAGCAATTTTTTAAAAAAAATGATAAGGCACTTCGAATTAAATGCCGAGGTAAAGCAAAAAAATATTTTTGAAGAGAGGGAATTAGAAGCAGACATAATAGTAGCTCGAGCTTTTAAACCACTGCAAACAATATTAGAATTAATAAACAAAAATTTTTCTCATTATAACAGCTTAATACTTTTCTTAGGAAAAAGTGGAAGAGATAACATTAATGAATGTTTAAAATCGTGGAAGTTTGATTATGAAATTGTAAAAAGTTTAACAGATGTAAATTCAGTTATTGTAAAGATAAATAATTTAAGAAAAACATGAAAGAAAAAATTATTTCAATAATAAATCAAAAGGGTGGGGTTGGCAAAACCACAACCGTAATAAACTTAGCAGCAGGACTTTCTTCGAATAATAAAAAAGTTTTGGTAATTGATCTAGATCCCCAAGGAAATGCTACAACGGGTTTAGGATTATCTAATATAGATCAAACATCTAATTCGATTTATCAAGTATTGATTGGGACAAAGAAAATTGATGAAGCAATTTCTAAAACTAATTTTTCTAATCTGGATATAATTACTTCAAATGTAGATTTGTCTGGATTGGAGGTGGAAACAGCAGATGATGGTCGAAGAGCTTATATTTTAAAAGAGAAATTGACCGCATATTTTAACAATTCTAGAGCCTCATATGATTATGTGCTTATAGACTGTCCTCCATCCCTCAGTTTGTTAACTGTTATGGCCTTAGTGGCCTCTCATTCTCTTTTAGTTCCTCTTCAAACAGAATTCTTCGCCTTGGAGGGTATAACTCAACTGATCAAAACTATCGATAGAATTAAAGTTGGATTAAATCCAGAACTGACCATAAGAGGAATACTACTGACTATGTATGATAAGAGAAACAAACTTTCCGGTGAGGTTGAAATTGAAGCAAGAAATTATTTTAAAGAAAAAGTTTACAAAAATGTTGTTCCTAGAAATGTAAGATTATCAGAAGCACCTTCGCACGGCATGCCTGTTATATTTTACGATAAAACTTGTTCAGGTAGCAAGTCATATATTAATTTTACAGAGGAATTTTTAGCTCAAGAAGAAAGTTTTGAAACGGCAGCATGATCAGCTTTAAAAATAAAAAAGGACTTGGACGAGGTTTATCATCTCTAATTGGTGAGGGCAAAGTATCATCAAACACTAAAGCTAGTATAAGCGATCTTAGAAGAAACAAATATCAACCTAGAAAAAAGTTTGATGAAACAAGCTTAAATGAATTATCTGACTCTATAAAATCAAGAGGAATTATACAGCCAATAATTGTCAGGAATTCAAATAGTGATGTTAAATACGAAATTATTGCTGGCGAGAGAAGATGGCTTGCTGCCCAGAAAGCAGGATTACATGAAGTGCCGATTGTAGTTATAGAAGCAGACGATAAAAAAGCTTTAGAATTTGGAATAGTTGAAAATGTACAAAGACACGACTTAAATGCTATTGAGGAAGCTGAGGGTTATAAAAGATTAATAGATGAATTTTCTTATGACCAAGAACAAGTTGCTAAATTTATAGGAAAAAGCAGAAGCCATATAACTAATTCACTAAGACTTCTTAGTTTACCCAATGAGGTAATTGAATTTGTTAAGGAAAATAAAATTTCCGCTGGTCATGCTAAAATTTTAGTTGGATTAGAGAATTGCCTATCAATTTCTAAAAAAATCATTTCTAAGAAGTTATCAGTAAGACAAACTGAGAACCTTGTTAGGGTATATAAAACGCCTTACAAAAAACTTTTAAGAAATAAAGATCCAAATATAAAAATATTGGAGCAAAATTTGATTGAAAAGATAGGCATGAATGTTGAGATAAAAAATAGTAAAAACAATAAAGGATCTATAACTTTTAATTATAAAGAATTAGGACAATTAAATAGAATTATTGAACTAATAAAGCAGAACTACTAGATTTTTTATGTAAAGTTTCATTAATAAAATTGTTTATTAATACCTTGCTTAATGAATTATTTTTTTTAATTTTTATCTCTATTTCATTAAGTCCAAAAATTAAATCTTTAACTTCATTGCAAGTCCAAAGCTGCAATTGTTTTTTTATTATTGGTTTTTCTTTCCAGAAAATAGGAGGCTTATATTCGGACATAACTTTATCTATGTTATTCGTGTTATTAATACACTCTAATAAATTTAATATTTTTTTTGTTTTTCTTAAAAAAACTCTTAGAATTATAAATGTGTCTTCTTCTGTGTAATTATTCTCATTTATTATTTCGTATGTTTTTTTTATATTTTTACATAGACAGGCATCAGCTAATTCAGCAGCACTATAATTCTCTGATAAATTTGTTAAAGCGTAAATTTCCTTTAAAGATATAATCTTTTTATCTGACAAGTAATTCGAAATTTTATCTAATTCTTGTCTTAGATGACCTCTGTCACCATTTGATCTGTTCACTAATAAATTTAAAGTTTCGTATGATATACTAATCTTTTTTTCATAAAAAAAACTCTTAGCAATACTAATTAGTGATTGAGAGCTATCTTTATAAGTTGGTATGATCACGGCATGTTCGGATTTTTCTAATTGATTTCTAAGATTCGATTTTTTTTCAAGTTGCCCAAAATTGATTATTATTAAATCTTCTGTGAAGTTTTCAGATATTTCTAAGAGAATATCTGCAAGTTTTTCGGTGCACCTTTCTATCAAAAAAATTCTTTTCTCTTCAAACAGCGATCTGTTTTTTATTTCGTTGCTAAAGTCCGAGCTATTCTTTAAAATTTGAGATTCTTCGTATTTGATTTGTTTCCCAGGTTTATTACTTTTAATTTTATTAATTAATTCTCTTTTTAGTCCTTCATTTTCTCCATATAAAACAAAGAAATTAAACTTTAATATTTTTTTATTATCTACTTCATAGGATTTTAAAATCATTTCACATTAGCCAAAAATTCTAAAATTTCCTGAGTAATTTGTTCTACTAAATTAAATTTGATATTCTTCTCGTATTGTTTTAATTTAAACTTATTATCGTCTATATTGTATTCAAAGCTTTCTTTAAATGTACGTGACATAACTATACTCTGATTTATATCTAATAGAGTCAACTCAACATTTATAGTCAACCTATTTCTTGCCGGATCTCCTTTTGAGTTTTTTAGTATCACAGAAAAATTTTCTGTTAAATTTAAGCTAATATTCAATTTTTTTTCAGACTGTTCGTTTGAAAAAACACTTATGCTGTTTTGAATATAATTTGTTAAATTATTATTAATATTTTTCTTAAAACTAACAACTTTGAAATTACTATCTTTAGAGGAGTAGATAGGGGCATATCCACAATTACTTAATAATAACATTGTTATAATAAGAAATATTTTTTTCATTTAACGATAAGATTTACAAGTCTATTTTTCACTATAATATGTTTTAACAAATTTTTATTACTTATAATATTAGATATTTTTTCATCATTTTTGATCTTATTAATTACTTCTTTATCCTCAAGATCTTTTTCAATCTTAATTAAAGATTTTTTCTTACCATTTACTTGAATAACTATATTTACATATTTTTCCTCTAAGTATTTTTGGTCTGTTGTAGGCCATTCAGGTTTTTCTTCATAATTCAGATCGTTGAATGCTTCTGATATCACGTGAGGCAAAACAGGCATAATTAATATTAAAATCTTTAAATAGTTTTCTTTAAGTAAATTGGACTCATAATCCTTATCAATTTCTTTAATTAAAAAATTATATGTCTCATAAATATTAGCTACAATCACATTATAATTAAATTTTTCAAGGTTGAATGTAATTTTTTGAATCAATTTATTTGTAAATACATTCAGGTCATTAATATCTGATCCTTTTTTGTTTGATTTAATTTTTTCTAAAATTTTATTATGCAGAGACCAAAATTTGTTAATAAATTTATATGATGCAATTATTCCTTGTTCTGACCATTGTATATCTTTTTCTGGTGGACTATCTGATAGAATAAAAAGTCTTACTGCATCTGCACCATAAGTCTCAATTATTTTTTCAGGATCTATAACATTTTTTTTCGATTTGGACATTGACTCTGACGATCCAACAACGACTTTTTCTTTTTTATCATTAATTTTATAAAAGTTTTTCCCATCTTCTGTGAATACTTCATTTGGACTCAACCAATTATTATTTTTATCTTTGTAGGTTTCGTGACAAACCATGCCTTGAGTGAATAATCCCTCAAACGGTTCTTTTGAAATAAAATCATCATTTTCATATCCAAGAGCTAACATAAAAAATCTAGAGTATAATAAATGTAATATTGCGTGTTCCACACCTCCAATATATTGATCAACAGGCATCCAATATTTAATTTCATCGAGATTATAGCCGTAACTTTTATCACTAGGCGAGCAAAAACGCAGATAATACCAGGATGAGTCCACGAAAGTATCAAGTGTGTCAGTTTCTAATTTATACTTTTTTCCTTTTATTGTTATTGTTCTCCACTCTTCCTGATGATCCAAAGGATTACCCGTTGTTTTTAGATTAATATTTTCTGGCAATTTAATTGGCAATTGATCCTCTGGCACAGTTTGATAGTTTCCCTTATCGTCGTAAACTATAGGTATTGGACATCCCCAATATCTTTGTCTTGAGATACCCCAATCTTTTAATCTAAAATTTATTTTTTGCTTGCCAGATTTTTTTTCTTCAATTGTTTCAATAGCCTTTGAAATTGCCTCATTTGGGGTGCTCAACCCATTTAAAAAAGAGGAATTAATCATTATACCATCTCCTACATAAGCCTCATCTTTTACTTCAAACTCACCTTTCATATCTCTTGGTTTAACAACAGTTTTGATTGGTAGGTTATATTTTTTCGCAAATTCAAAATCTCTTTGATCATGAGCCGGACATCCAAAAACAGCTCCAAAACCATAATCCATCAAAACAAAGTTTGCAAAATAAACTGGAACTTTTTCATTTTGATCGAAAGGATTTATAGCAATCAAATCTGTTTTAAATCCTATTTTCTCGGCTTGGGCAATAGACTCTTCAGTAGTGCCAGTTTTTGAACACTCTTGCTTAAACTTCTGAAAATCAGGGTTTTTTTCATAATACTTAGAAATAGGGTGATCAGCGGATACAGCTAAAAACGAAAATCCAAACAATGTGTCAGGTCGAGTAGTGAAGCACTTTATGCTATTTAATGACGAGCTGCCTTCAATCTTAAAATCAATCTCACATCCAAAAGATTTTCCAATCCAATTTTTTTGCATAATTTTTACTTTATTAGGCCACTTATCAAGTTTGTCTAAACCTGATAAAAGTTCATCAGAAAATTTTGAAATTTTGAAAAACCATTGGCTTAATTTTTTTCTCTCAACTATCGCACCTGACCTCCATCCTTTACCATCAATTACTTGTTCATTGGCTAACACAGTTTGATCAATCGGGTCCCAATTTACATAATTTTCTTTTTTATAAATTAATCCTTTTTTAAAAAGTTCTAAAAAGAATAATTGTTGGTGCTTATAGTACTCGGGTGAACATGTTGAAATTTCTCTATCCCAATCAATAGACAGCCCCAATTTCTTTAGCTGCGCTTTCATGACAGATATGTTTTTTTCTGTCCAATCCTTTGGATCTAGATTGTTTTCTTTTGCAGCATTTTCTGCAGGCATTCCAAATGAATCCCATCCCATAGGATGAAGAACGTTATAATTTTGAAGTGTTTTGTATCTAGCAAGCACGTCACCGATCGTATAATTTCTTACGTGCCCCATGTGAATTTTGCCAGATGGATATGGGAACATCTCAAGGCAATAAAATTTTTTTTTATTTTTATTTAACTTCGTTTTAAAAGCCTTATTTTTTTCCCAAAGTTTTTGCCATTTTTCTTCGACTATTTTAAAATTATATCGTTCCACAAAATTTTTTTCTAAAAAAAAATATTTATTATTTACTTCTAAGTGTTTTGGCCTTATTTTTTCCTTTTTTTTCGTAGTATTTATCGAAACCTTCTTTTTCTATGATTGTTGCTTTTTTTAAAATGGCAAGTTTAATTTCTTTCTCTAATTTTGATTGAACTTTGTTAGTCTTACATTCATTGCTTTTACAAATTTTTTCAAAAATTGTTACATCTACAGCATCGGCTCTTATATCATTAGTTAAAAATTTTACCGTAATTTTAAGATCTCTTGTATTTGAAGGATTACTATTTTCTGCTGAAAACCAGTCTGTTATAATGATCCCGCCTGAGTAGCTAGCATTTGTTAGTGGTACAAAATCAAATATTTCAATTGAAGCTCTCCATAAAGGGTTTGATGAAGCAAAATCAAAATCACCCCCTCTTGTAGCGCCCTTACCAAATCTGATGCCTCTCCCTTCTTGAATATTTTTCTTTACTCTTTCATTAACGTTAACAGGATTGTCCGCCACATCTGACCTTTTATAAAATCCGCATGAGTTAAGATTTAAAATAATAACAATTAGAAGTAAGTTTAAAATTTTAGAATTAATCATAAAAAGTAGCTTAAATAATATAAATTTCATGAATTATAGCAAAATATAACAAAATCCAATATTTTAATTGTGACTTTTATATCACACATTATTAAAAAATACCCAAAAATTAATGATTCTAGGGGTTTTAGGGGAAATCTTTGGTAAAAAACTCCTGTTCATATGAATACAAACAAAAAGGAGTACTTTATGAATAAATTCAAAAAAGTTGGGCTTACAGCTCTAGCGGGTTCGCTTGTAGCAGTATCAGCTCATGCTGGTGAATTAAGTGTTTCAGGTGGTGTTAACATCACTCTAAAACATGGTAATTCATCTTCAACATCAAACACATCTGGTAGAGGTATCGGTACGGACAAAGACGTAGCGTTTACTGGCGGTGGTGAACTAGATAACGGAACAACGTTTTCAGTTACTACAGCTACTACAGATGCACAGACCGACCTAACGTCTGGTTACATTACAATTTCGACACCTTCATTTGGTTCGTTCTTAATGGGTAACCACAGTGGTGCAGGTCACTACAAATACGATGAGGAAGTTCCGCAAGTATACGAGCAGATATCAGATATATCAGCTCTTGTTACTACAAATAAAGTCGGTGACTTTATGGATAACAACCACATCACTTACACATCTCCAACATTTGAATTCGGTGGAGCATCAATAACTCTTGACTTAGGTTATGCATCTGATGCAAACGACACTGAAACAAGTGATGGTGGAACTCCAGGTGGTGAAGGAACTTATGGTACTGGTCAAGAAGCTGGTGTTACAATCGCTTATGACGCTCTTAAATTTGGTATCTATGGTGCTGAAAGAGAAAATAAGACGAAAACAGCAGTTGGTTCTGACGCAGTTAGAGATGAGTTTAACGGTGTATGGTATGTTAAGTATGGAATGGGTCCAGTGTCAATTGGTTACTCAGAATCATACGTTGATTCAGGTGTATCAGGTTCAGCTGAAGCAACAACATCTGCCAAAACTCTAAGAACTGCAGCAGGTATCTTTGAAGGTCATCAAATTGGTATTGCGTTTAACGTAAACGACAATTTCTCAATTTCATATACTGAATCAGAAGAGACATACAATGCTCAAAGTGATTCAGGTGGTACAGCTGTTGCTGACGTAGACCAAAAGATCGATGCAATTCAGTTTGCATATTCAATGGGTGGTATGTCAATAAAAGCTTATCAAATGGATGTAACAAATCCTGCATTTGATGAAGACGCAGATGATTCAAAAGTAACAGAAATTGCTTTAGGACTTGCGTTCTAATTTGATTTTTTACTAAGATTTAAAACGGCCCAGTATTTATACTTGGGCCGTTTTTTTTTATCCAAGATATTCCAGCCAAACCTTTTACTGAGCAGATTTTTAATCTTTTAACGTTTTTTTCGTTTATTCCACCTAGTGAAATAACATCTCTTTTTGTGACCAATTTAATTAAATTAAATCTTGTAACCCCAAGAAAATTTTTATGTTTATTTGTTTTAAATATTGGGCATAAAAAAATTTTAGTACAACCCTGTTTTTCCTTATTTAAAATTTCTTTAATATTATGTGCGGACCCAATGATTTCAAAATTTTTTTTTGAAATATTTTTGTAATTAAGTGTTTTGTTAAATGAAGGTATGTAAACTCCGTCAAAGTTAAATTTTAAAGCTAATTTTAAATTATTAGATATAAAAACTTTTTTCCTTTGTTTTTTGCAAAAATTAACCAATTTTAAAATTTCTCTTGTGTCAAACCTCTTTGAATAATTTCTATATATTATATTTATTGACTTATCTAATTTATCAATTTCATCTTTATTAAATTTATCTATATAATAGTAAATAGTTTTAAACATATGGAAAACGTAGTAAAGAATTTTAATTTAATAAAGCAAGAAATTACAGACAAAAAAAATGTCAGATTGGTTGCGGTTACTAAAACATTCCCAATTAGTCATGTATTGCCAATTATCAATGAAGGACACACTGATTTTGGTGAAAATAAAGTACAAGAGGCTATGGAGAAATGGACAAGTATCAAGCAAGATTTTCCAAAGATTAACCTGCATCTTATAGGTAAATTGCAAACTAATAAAGTTAAGTTTGTATTGCCTTTGTTTGATTATATACATTCCTTAGATAATATTAAATTGGCTAATAAGTTAGCAGAGGAACAAATTAAGAAAAATTTTAAACCTAAAATATTTATTCAAGTTAATATTGGTGAAGAACCTCAAAAAGGTGGAATTGAAATTAGTAATTTAGAAAATTTCTATAAAAAATGTGTAGATGAATTTAAATTAAATATAATTGGCCTAATGAGCATTCCACCTTTTGAAAAAGTTTCTAAACCTTATTTTATAAAAATGAAAGAGTTATCCGAAAATCTAGATTTAAAAGATATAAGTATGGGTATGTCAGATGATTATATGGAGGCTGTAAATCAAGGATCAACATTTATAAGAGTAGGCTCAAAAATATTTGGTGCTAGGAGCTAACAAATTTTAATTTTGGATTTTTTATCTATTATTTTTAACAATATTAATAAATCATTCTTTTTTAAAGCTATGCAACCTTGTGTTGGTTTATAATTTTTCGTTAAATGAATAAAAATAGCACTACCTTTAAACAGTTTTACTTTTTCTGTATTATATTCGATAACAATCAAAATATCATAAACGTTGTTTTTTCTAAAAAGTTTTTCACCTTTATTTTTTTTATTTAAAATAATTTCTTTATTATAATTCTTATTATATGGATCGTTGCACCAACCCATGTTTTTTTTAATTATTTTAGTTTTTAAAATCGTGTCCGGTTTCTTAACCCTATCTGGTCGATAGTAAACTTTACCAATCTTAAAAACTCCTATTGGAGTACAATTATCCCCCTCCTTTTTTTTTGAATTTAAACCCTTTTTACCAATAGAACATTTGAACTTAAATTCATCAACAATTAAGTATTCTTTATTTTTTAATTTTAATAGCATAATATAACCTAATGCATTCTCAAAAACTGCATATTTTGAATATACCAGAATTAGATAAAATTATTATAGAAATCAAAGATTATTTCAATTTCGAGGTTTTCTACTTCAATGAAAAAAAGGATTTAATAAAAAAAATTGACGAAGATAAAAAATTTATAGCAAACTCAATAATTCTTGTTAATCAGATAGACTTTTCTTCTTTTAAAAGCAAAACATATAAAAAACAAATTCATTGTATTACAAAATTTCCAATAAAAATTTTGAATTTAATGGATCAAATAAACGCAAGATTAATACAACAAAATTACTCCGCCCAATCAAATATCAATATAAATAAATATATATTAGATATTAATTCAAGGATATTAAGAAAATCTGATAATGCGCTTAAATTAACTGAACGAGAAATTGATACTATTATATTTCTCAAAAATGAAAATAAACCAGTTAAGGTTGATGTTCTACAAAAAAAAGTATGGAAATATGGAGAGGACTTAGAAACTCATACAGTTGAGACACATATTTATAGACTAAGAAAAAAAATTAAAAACACATTTGATGACGATTCATTTATACAAAGTAAAAAAAATGGGTACATAATTAGTGAGTAAGAAAAATCTTTTAAAAAAAGAGCTATTTACAAAAAAATATAAACCTAGAATAATAAAACCTAAAAAAGGAAAAGGTAGCTTTAAAAGAAAAAAAAAATAAATTAATTGCTACTTGTTGGTTTAAATATTAGGCAAAGACCATTATTACAAAATCTTTTTCCAGTTTCGCTTGGTCCATCTGCAAAAACGTGTCCATGATGAACCCCACAATTTGCACAATGATATTCAATTCTTTTCATTCCAAATGAGTAATCAATTTTAGTTTTAAATGCACCTGGCAGAGCCTCTGTAAAAGATGGCCAACCAGTTCCACTATCAAACTTAGCAGTTGATGCAAATAATTTTGCCCCACAGTTTGCACAATGATAGAAACCTTCTCTTTTTTCATTCAATAGATCACTTGTAAAAGGCCTTTCTGTGCCTTCATTAAACATTATTTCCTTTTGCTTTTTGGTGAGATTCTCGTTTATAACTTTTTTTGTAACTGCTTTTGCATATTTAGATGGCAATAAGAAAAAAGAAAAAAATGTGATACTAAATAATTTTATAAAAGTTCTTTTATCTAAATTATATTTCATTATTTTATTAATATTATTATAAGAAATATCATTTGCACCAGGTTAATCAGCACAGATACAAAATGTGATATTTTGAAGTACTTTTCTTCACCATTGTCTTTAAATTTATTTATTAACGGCATTAAAAAAAAATTAGAGATAAAAAACAAAATACAAATAGACAGCATTAAATAAAATTTAAGACTAAAATCAATTGAGTAGGCGATCAATAAAACAACAATTAAACTGATACTAAGATTGAGCAAGTAATATAAGGGAAATATACCTCTAATAAATTTCCTAGCATATTCTTCATTTAAAAATCTAAAAGTGGATGGTGCAACAACAAATGAAAAAAAAAACATAATTCCCAAAAGTATCGCAGTTAAATATGTAATGCTTTGTTCAATCATCATAAAACAACTTCAAATCCCTCAAAATTAGGCGCACCCAAATAAAGATCTTGATGTTGACCAGCATTCTTATGAGCTAACCTGAAGGCTTCCGATTTAGTCCAATTTATAAAATCCTCCTTTGAATTCCACATACTATGTGATGCATATAAGGTAAATTCTTCATTAGTGTTTCCCTTAACTAAATGAAATTCTTTAAAGCCTGGCACACCTTTTAAATGAGTATCTCTATTTCTCCAAACACTCTCAAAATCTTGTTCCTTACCAAGAACAATCTTAAATCTATTCATCGCTATAAACATTTAGACTGTATATATTTATTAACTGAGGTTTTATAGCTTAATTAGTGTGACACTCTGTTACTTAAAATTTAAATAAAAAAAGCCATATATAAATCAACGAAAGGATAACAATGAAAAAATTAGTATTAATTTTATCTTTTGTATTATTTTCAAATTCTGTATTTGCAGGATCTTGTCCTATGTTGGCAAGCAAAATTGATGCAAAAATAGCAAAAGCTCAAGAATTAAGGGAAGCCGGTATGAAGGCTCACGAAAGTGGCAAACATGAAAAATCAGTAGAACTCCTTAATCAAGCATTAGAAATGTTTAAAGGATAACTTGTCCAAGGGGTCAAGGGCACCTAGCGACAGAACGCCCTTAAGGTTATGGACAATTTTTTTTAAGCTTTAAATTTTGTAAATGTTCTGCTGAATATCTGGCAACAGAACGCTCCTGCTAATCTAAATTAATTATACTCTTTCTTATTGTTTCTGAAATCACTTTAGCTCCTTCATAATTAGGATGAATACCATCACTTTGGTTTAATTTTGGATTTAAAGCTACTTTTTTTAGTAAAAAAGGAATTAAAGTTAAATCATATTCCTTTGCTAATTTAGGAAAAATATCATCAAATTTTTTTTTATATGCTAATCCATTTGTTGGAGACGCTCTCATACCTGCTAAAATTATATTTATATTGTTGGTTTTGATAATTTCTATAATATTTTTTAGATTACTCTCTGTTTTATCTGGATTAATTCTTCTTAGCATATCATTTGCACCTAGTCCTAAAACAATCAAATCAATATCACTATCAGAGGTATATTTTTCAATTCTATCTAATCCATCTTTTGAAGTGTCTCCTGAAATACTTCCATTTATTACTTTAATATTATATCCAGCTTTTTTTAAATCATTTTCTAATATTATTGATAGTGCTTGGTTCTGTTTTAGACCATACCCAGACATTAAACTATCTCCAAACAATAGAATTTTATTTACATTCTTTAATTTATTAGTCTCGCTACAACCGATTAAAACAAGGCTGACTAAAATTATTTTAAAAAATATTAGAATTTTATTTTTCAATTTTTATTTTCTTTTTTTCTCTCTTAAGCTTTCTCTTTTCTTTTAAAGATAACTTGGCTTTCTTCATTACACTCGAATCTTTAAATGATTTTCCGCTATATCTTTTAGACATTAAAATAATCTATTAATTATTGTTTTAAAAAAAAATCTAACAGCATATATAAAATGTATCGAGGATCTTTCTGTTCCATAATAAGTCTTTATTGCAAATTCCTTAATTTTTAAGTTTCTATTTACTAATTTAATTCTTAAGTCGATATCAAAGCAAAAATAATTATCTAATGTTTCAAAAGTCGTTTTATCAATTTTTTTTAAATTATATCCCCAATATCCTGTATGACAGTCTGTAAATTTAGTATTATGAAGCAGATTAAATAATTTAGTTAAAAAAATATTTCCTATGAACTTGTACATAGGCATATTGCCCTTTAATGCATTAGATTTTTTTACCATTCTTGATCCAACTGTTGCAACTATATTTTTATTTTTTATAAGTTCTTTTACCATCACAGCTAAATATTTTGGATCGTATTGATTATCACCGTGTATCATAACTGCATAATTAAAATTATTTTTATAAGCGAACTTGAGGCATTTTTTAATATTGCCCCCATAACCTTGATTAATTTTATTAAAATTCAAAAATATTTTTGATTTATATTTTTTTTTAATTTTCTTAATGTATTCTACAGTATCATCATTAGAATAATCATCACTAATAAGAATTTTAAAGTTTTTTTTTTTAAAATAATTAAAAGGTATCTTTCTAACAACATCTAAAACTCTAAATGAGGCTTTATACGTAATTATGAAAACTAAAATTTTATCTTTCATGGTTAAGTATGATATATAAAATTGAATGATGAGATTCAAAGAAAATAATTATAATAAAATATTTGTAGGAATTTCAAATTTTATTAGGACAATTTGTGGTGGAGATAGGCTTAAAAGAATTATTGAAATAATCGAAAAACTATTAAAAGAAACTTCCAAAGAAAGTAATAAGAAAATAAGAATACTTGATTTTGGATGTGGCTCAATGGAGATTTCAAAAAAATTACAAAATAAAAAATATATTAAACAAATTGTGGGGTCCGATATTTTTAAGCATAAATTTAGAACAAAAAAAATGGTCTATTTGGAAAATGATAAATTGTTCAAAAGTAAAAAAAAATTTGACATAATATTTGTAGTTGATGTCCTTCATCATATTGGAGTAGAAGAGGCTCACAAAATTATTAAAAAATTATATAAACATTCAAATAAAATAATTGTAAAAGATCATTTTGAACATGGTTTACTCTCAAGATCTCTTTTAAGATTTGTAGATTTTTATGCAAATTACGGATATGGGGTTAATGTGCCTGATAAATATTTTGATAAAAAAATGTGGAAAAAAACTATATTGAAATCTAAATCAAAGGAATTATTCCGCAAAGAAAATTTTCAGCAACACGATGGGCTATTTAATATTATATTAAATAAAAAACACCACTTTGTATCTATTATAAAAGCTGATGAATAACTCATCAAAGATTAATGCATTAGGTTTGGTATTCTTTGTAAGTATAATCTTTTCATATATTATTTCTGAAGATACTTTAGGTGGTGCCAAACATGATTATTTATTTCATGAAAGGCTAATCATTTCATTTGCAAACGATTTTTTTTACACTTTTAATAATTATGGTGATGGAGATCTTTTCACAAGAAATTCACCTATTTTTTACATTGCACTTTCTTTTTTATTTAAATTAGGTATCGAATTAGAAAGTATTAGATATCTTAATTTAGTTGCTGCGCCACTTATAATCTACTCATTTTATCAGTGTCTCAAAATTAGATTTAGAGACATAAATGATACTTATTTAAAGTTTTTTTCTTTTATTATTTTTTTATCACCAACCGTAAGAAGTTTAATAATATGGCCTTACCCGATTTTATATGCGTTTATATTATTTTTGGTTTCAATTAAATTTTATTTAAAATTTTTGAAAGATGATAACCACAAATTATCAAATGCATTAAAGAGCACATTATTTGTTGCTTTATCCGCATATATAACACCAAATTTTAGCGTGTTTGCAATTTTTTTAATTTATAAATTTTATTTAGAATTTAAGTTATCAAAAAATTTAAATTACATAATTATACTTAACTTCTTTTTAGCATTACCTGCAGTTATATATTATTACATATTTGATTTTTATTTTTTTAAACATACAGTATATGAAGTTAGTAACTTAATAAAATTTAATGTTTTTAACAAAATTGTGATAATAACATCTTTGTTATTTTTTTATTTTTTACCTTTTTTAAAAAAAGACAATTTTCGAAAACTCATTTACGAATTATTAGATATAAAAAAAAATTATATAATTTATTTTTTCGTATTAATTTGTGTATATAGTTTTAATTACCCACCAGGGTTTGGAGGAGGCATTTTTTATCATATATCCTCATATTTATTTTCTAGCAATTATTTTTTATTTTTGATTTTCTTTTTGAGCATATTTCTATTTAAATCAGCTAAATTGATTAATATTAATAATATTTTAATTTTTATATGTTTGATTTTATATAACTTGCAAATTTCAATTTATCACAAATATTTTGACCCTTTAATAATGTTTGTTTATTTGTTTTTATTTTCTTTTGAAAAATTTAATTTGAAAACTAATATTAAAGGTTTAATAAAAAAATATTATTGTTTATATATAATATTTTTGGGAATTAGTGTTTACAAAGTTGGATTTTTAGCTTAAGTAAATTTTGTTATACAAATCCTCAGCGCTTAACCATCCATTTTCAAGTCTTGGTCCACCAAACCAATCACCACAAATTCCTAAACCTATTTTTTTGTCCCAATAACTTAAGGTTTTTAGAGGTATTGAATTTGATGAATATTTCCAACCGTGAATATGTGTAAAATATATTTTTTTTATTTTTATCTTAGTTAATTTTTTAAATTTATTTATCAACACGTTTGTATAAAACTTTTTTTTATTTCTATAATTATCCGTATGTTTTTTTCCATATTCATAAGTGCTTTGAAGGACCCACAAATCTTTATTATATTTAAATCTTTTCTTTGAATTTTCATTTGAAACCCAACCTAAAATATTATCATTAGTAAAAAAACTACTGACATTGCAACCAGTTTTGTTTGTCATCAATAACACAGTTAGACTTGAATTCATTTTAACTTTATTTCTAAAAAGTTTCGTTTTAACGAACCTAGATGCTAACATTTTTACTTGTGGAAATGGAGCTGTAATAATTAAGTTTTTTGCATAAGTACTCGTATTATCTTTAAATTTAAGAAACCAACAATTTTTTTGTCTTTGTATCTCTGACAATTCTGATTGGAATTTACAATTTATACTTTTTAATAAATGTTTACTAATGTCGTTATTACCTCTTACTCCTATTAATTTAATGTGTTTTTTGTCTCTTTTTACTCTTTCATTTAAAAATTCGTGATTGCCTTTCCAATGTTTTATAACTCTTTTTCTAACAAGTTTATTAGTAAAAGATTTAAATTCTCTAGATCTTGGAGAAAGATATTGAAGACCATGATCAAAGCCTATTTTGTCTTTAAACCTTTTAAAAGAGCTCCTTCCACCAACTCCCTTAGCTTTTTCAAAAACTTTAATAGAATGTTTCTTTTTTAATTTATTAGATATAGTAGCACCTGATATTCCTGATCCTATTACAGCAAAATCAATCATTAAGAATAATTTTTATATTCTTGCACCAATCTGTTGAATAACTTTAGAAGACATTTCAGTACCTTTTTCTAAGCTTTCCTTTTGAGATAGACCGTTCACATGACCATGTAAAAATCCTGCAGCGAATAGATCTCCAGCACCAGTTAGATCAACTATTTTAAGATTTTTTTGAATACCACATTCGGTTACTTCATCACCATTAATTGAGATTGCACCTTTTTCACCTCTAGTGATAATCAATAATTTTTTTAGACCTTTTCCAAAATTAATTACCTCATCAAAGTTTTTAGCGTCAATTAAAGACATAATTTCCTGTTCATTAGCAAATGTTATATCTAATTTATTTTTAACTAAATTTAAAAAATGAGGCTTATGTCTATCAACACAAAATTGATCTGATAAAGACATTGCAACTTTATTTGCATTAGTTATTGCTTTATCAAAAGCTTTTTTAGGATCTCCTTCATCCCATAAATATCCCTCTAAAAGAATAATCTCACTTTGTTTAATAGCATTTGTATCTACGTCATTTTCATTAATTTTGCCTGCTGTTCCAAGAAAAGTGCACATTGTTCTCTCTGAGTCTGGTGTTACTAAAATTAAACAAGTACCTGTTGGCAATTCCTCCTTTTTTTTTGAGTAAAAATATTCAACATTTTCTTGTTTAAGTCCTTCTTCATATTTTCCACCCAAGTCATCATCACTTACTTTACCAATAAAACCAACCTTGTTTTTAAGTTGAGAAAGACCAACAATCGAATTTGCAACAGATCCACCTGAGACTGTTTTTTCAATTTTTAAATTAGATAATAGTTGCTTAAATTCTTTTTCATCGAAAATAAGTTTCATCGTACTTTTAGTAAGACCATTTTTTTGAATAAAATCATCTTCAACTTTGCAAATTACATCTACAATTGCATTGCCTATACCTAATATTTTCATGCTAAGCCTTTTTTGTTTTAATTGGTTTTTTTCTATTAGGATAACAACTCGTACAAATTTTACAAGAAATACCGTAACAATCACGTGCTTTACAATATTCTCGACCATAAAAAATAATCTGCAAATGAAGTTTGTTCCAGTTTTTTTTTGGAAATAAACTCTTTAAATCTTCCTCAGTCTGAACCACATTCTTCCCGTTAGTTAAACCCCATCTTTGAGCAAGCCGATGAATATGAGTATCAACTGGGAATGCAGGATAACCGAAACCTTGAGACATAACCACACTTGCTGTCTTATGGCCAACACCTGGAAGTTCCTCTAATTCTTCGAAGGTGCTTGGAACCTTACTATTATATTTATCCACTAAAGTTTTAGATAAATAATAAATACTTTTAGCCTTAATTCTAAATATTCCAATCCTTCTTATTAACTTCTCGATTTTTTTTCTTCCAAGTCTTACAAAATGAATCGGTTTGTAATATTTTGGATAAATATCTTTCGTTACATTATTAACATTTACATCTGTGCATTGTGCAGATAAAAGTACAGAAATTAAGAGAGTAAATACATTCCTACTTTCAAGTGGTACATTAATGTTTGGATAAGTTTTATTAAGTATTTTTAATACTATCTTTGCTCTTTTAATTTTATCAGCATTTATTGAACTCATTTAAAGTTCAATACATCTCTCATTGAGTAAAGACCTGGTTTTTTTTTCATCAACCATTTTGCAGCAGTTAGAGCGCCCTCAGAGTATAAAGCTCTATCGAATGCTTCATGATTTAAAGTTATAATTTCTTTGCCACTAGAAAATTTTACCTCATGCTCACCAACTACTTCGCCTTTCCTCATTGAATTAAAATTTATTTTTTTTCCATAAGGAAATGATCTTTTATTTAGATATTTTTTCCCCATCAATCTATTTAGATCTTTATTCTTCCCAATAGCTATTCCTTTTCCGAGCATTAAAGCCGTACCAGATGGATGATCTTTTTTATGTTTATGGTGAATTTCAAAAACTTTGCTTAAAAAATTATTTCCAAGAGATTTGGAGGTAATTTCTGTCAAATACATTAATAAATTAATACCTAAGCTCATATTCCCTGCTTTTAATATTGGAATTTTTTTAGAATATTTTTTTATTATATTTTCCTGATTTTTAGTAAAACCAGTAGTGCCTATAACAACCCTTTTTTTTAATTTAGAGGCAATTTTAAGCACTTCTAGAGTACATTTAGGAACTGTAAAATCTATAATGACATTAGTTTTTTTGAAAGAGTTAATGTTATTAAATTCAGGTAAAATATTATTTATTTTTCTAATAATCTTAAAGTTTTCTGTGAGTGAAACTAACTTGAAGTTTTTATTTTTATTTGAGGATTTTATAAGCTGTTGTCCCATTCTTCCCATACAGCCTGTAATTGTTAAATTTATTTTCATATAAAGATTTTTTGATAATGATTATCATTCATAAAGATTTTTTTAAAGATATGTTTTTAATTGGTTTTTTTGTGATAATGATAATCAATACTATACGATATTTCTTGAATAATATTTTTAATTTTCTATCTTTAAATTATGCAAACACAAAAATTCAGTTGTAAAAAGTGTGGATTAACGATTTCATCAGTGTGCTCTAAATGCGATAGGGTTGTTGATGTAAAATTGCTTGATAGTGGTTGTTTAGTTCAAGTAACTAAATGTGGAGACTGCTCAAGTGTTCCAGTTATTAAAGATATTTGCGCAGAAAATAATTAATTAATATTTATAATATAAAATATATAAATATTAATATTAGAGTTATTACTATAATCCATATTGAAAAATTCTTTATGAAGATTTTCAAGTTATAATTGGTTTGAATAAAACCAGGCAATACTAATATAAGAACACCTATTAATGCTATAATAGGTACGATAACTTCGAGGCTCATGACTATTTTACCTTAATACTTTTATGAACTAAAAAAAAGTTTTGTGATTTATTTTGAAGTTTTTTAACAAAATCACTAATATTCAAAATCTTAATTAATTTTTCATCATAAAATATATAATTAAGTTCTCGTTTAATAAAATTTATTAAAGTTTTAGATGTATATCCAAACTCTTTGTACAAATAGGGTGCAAATTCAAAATATATAAAAGGCTTATGTTTCATGATTGTTTTTTTACCACTTTTTAATACATCTAATTCATACCCATCTACATCAATTTTGATGAATTCAACGTTTTTAATTCTTGAGCAAATATCATCAAGTTTTTTCGTCTTTAAAGATGTTTTTTTTAAGGTACCTAAATGAACCTTATGTTTTTTATCATTATTTGAAAAGTTCCATGATGAATGAACTTCTTTAATTGTTTTGTTTTTATTTGATATAAAAATATTTTGGAGATTAATTCTCTTTTTTAGATTTGGATTCAAATTTATATTCTTTTTTAATTTAGAAAATGCATAAACTGTGGGTTCAATAGAAATTATTGTAGAATTTTTAAACATTTTTGCTAACGGAAGTGATACCGAACCTATATTTGCACCGATATCAATTATAGTTTTTTTTTCGTTAATATTTGTAATTTTGTTGATATTTGAAATAGAGTCTTCATTCTTAATACCTAGAAAAATGCCGAGGTCTATGCCCTCTCTAAGATTAATACAATAATTGATATTATTTCTTGTAATTATCCTATTTTTGTCTCCAAGAAAAATAATTAAAAAATTACTTATTAAGGATGCACATTTGATTTTCAATTTTGTAGAAAGAGAAATCATTAAAACTTAATATTTATTTTATTAGTCTTATTTTTTCCAGAAATTTTTCGCTTTTTGAAAAAATTTTTTTATACTAGGATTAGATTTTTCATTTTCAATCTCTCTGAATTTTTCAAGTAGTTCTTTTTGTTCTTTATTAAGATTTATAGGAACCTCGGTATTTACTTGGACATATAAATCACCAACACCACCCCCCCTCATTAATGGCATGCCTTTTCCTTTTAATCTAAATTGTTTGCCACTTTGTGTACCAGATGGAATCTTAATTTTTGCTTTTCCCCCATCAATAGTTGGTATTTCAATTGATGCTCCAAGAGCAGCATCGGCAATTGACACAGGACATTCAAAAAATAAATTTTCCTCACTTCTTTTAAATAAATCATGTGAATAAATATTTATGAAAAGATACAAGTCTCCACTAGATGCACCCCTAGAACCAGCCTCCCCTTTACCGGATAATCTAATTCTAGTACCATCATCTACACCTTTTGGAATTGTTACTGATAATCTTTTTGAAGCTTGTTTTTTTCCTTGCCCGCTACAGCTGCCACAAGGATTAGTTATTTGTTCACCCGTACCTGAACATTGAGGGCAAGTTTGTTGAACAGTAAAAAATCCTTGGCTTGATCTTACTTGACCGTTACCTCCACACATAGAACATGAACCAACATTTGTGCCTGGTTTAGAACCGTTTCCATTGCAGGTTTGACATTTTTCTGAAGTTGAAAACTTTATATCCTGTTTTTTTCCTGTGTAAGCTTCCTCTAATGAAATAGATAAATCGTATCTTAAATCAGAACCTCTAAAATTTGATTTTCTACTTCTTCTTCCGCCTCCACCAAAATCACCAAAAAAATCTTCAAATATATCTGAGAAGTGGCTGGAAAAGTCAAAATTGCTAAAACCCCCTCTTCCTCCACCTCCATTCTCAAATGCAGCATGTCCAAAATTATCATAATTTTGTTTTCGCTCTGTATTTGATAAGACGTGGTACGCCTCTGATGCTTCTTTAAACTTTTCCTCAGAAGCTTTATCACCTTTATTTTTATCTGGATGATGTTTTACAGCAAGTTTTCTATATGCCGCTTTTATCTGATCTGCTGATGCTGATTTATTTACACCTAAGACTTCGTAATAATCTCTTTTTGCCATAACTAATTAGACAAACAGTTGTTAGCTCTTAGGCACTTTTTTCTTTATTCTCGTCTTTCACTTCCTCAAAGTCTGCGTCAACAACGTTATCGTCTTTTTTTCCTTCTTCTTTTTTATCTTTTGCACCATCTTCTGGTTTAGCGCTTTGTTGTGACTTATAGATAGCTTCACCTAATTTCATAGATGCTTGAACTAGATCTTGCGTTTTCTTTTTAAGGTCCTCAACATCAGTTCCTTTTAAAGAGTTTCTTAAATCTGCACATGCGGTTTCGATAGCTTTTTTATCTGCCTCAGACACTTTACTTCCATGTTCTTTTAGGTTCTTCTCAGTAGAATGTAATAAAGTATCTGCTTGATTTCTTGCATCAACGGCTTCCCTTTTCTTTTTGTCAGCATCTTTATTAGCTTCAGCCTCTTTTACCATTTTGTTAATTTCTTCTTCACTTAAGCCACCTGATGCTTGAATTTGGATTTTTTGTTCTTTTCCAGTTCCTTTATCTTTAGCTGATACATTAACTATACCGTTTGCATCAATATCAAATGTAACTTCAATTTGAGGCACCCCTCTAGGAGCTGGTGCAATTCCGACTAATTCAAAATTACCTAAAACTTTGTTATCTGATGCCATTTCTCTTTCACCTTGAAGAACTCTTATAGATACAGCTGGCTGATTATCCTCTGCTGTAGAGAAAACTTGGCTTTTCTTAGTTGGTATAGTTGTGTTCTTATCAATTAATTTTGTTGATACTCCTCCCAGGGTTTCAATTCCAAGAGATAAAGGCGTAACGTCTAATAATAAAACATCTTTTACATCGCCTTGTAATACACCAGCTTGTATAGCTGCACCCATGGCAACAACCTCATCAGGGTTTACAGATTTATTAGGCTCTTTTCCAAAAAAGTTTTTAACTTCTTCTATAATTTTAGGCATTCTAGTCATTCCACCAACAAGCACAATCTCATCGATTTCACTCGCTGAAAGACCAGCATCTTTAAGAGCAGTTTCACATGGTGGCATAGTTCTTTTAATTAAATCTTCAACTAGGGCCTCTAATTTTGCTCTAGTCATTTTTAAATTTATGTGTTTTGGACCAGTTTTGTCCG
This sequence comes from uncultured Pelagibacteraceae bacterium, assembly GCA_902583455.1. Lineage (GTDB taxonomy): Bacteria > Pseudomonadota > Alphaproteobacteria > Pelagibacterales > Pelagibacteraceae > Pelagibacter. Next base: position 213,242 of record CACHVY010000001.1, read on the forward strand.
CTGTAATAAAAGGAAGATTTATCTCTGTTTGTGCTGCTGAAGAAAGTTCAATTTTCGCTTTTTCTGCTGCCTCTTTTAATCTTTGAAGCGCAAGCTTATCGGATTTCAAATCTATTCCACTGTCTTTTTTAAACTCTGATAATAAATATTCAACAATTGTATTATCAAAGTCTTCACCACCTAAAAAAGTATCACCGTTCGTAGATTTAACTTCAAAAACACCATCACCCAATTCAAGTATTGAAACATCAAATGTTCCACCACCTAAATCATATACTGCAATTTTCTTGTTAGTTTTTTTATCCAAACCGTAAGCAAGAGAAGCTGCCGTAGGTTCATTAATAATTCTTAGAACTTCTAAACCTGCAATTTTTCCAGCATCTTTAGTCGCTTGTCTTTGCGCATCATTAAAATATGCTGGCACAGTAATTACAGCTTTTTTTACTTCTTGTCCTAAATATTTTTCTGCAGTCTCTTTCATCTTTTGAAGAATAAAAGCTGAAATTTGAGATGGAGAATATTTATTACCTTTAGCCTCGATCCATGCATCACCTTTATCTGAATTTACTATTTTGAAAGGAGATGTTTCTATATCTTTTTTTACTGATGGATCGTCAAAATTTCTTCCGATTAATCTTTTAACAGCAAATACGGTATTTTCTGGATTGGTTACAGCTTGTCTTTTAGCTGGTTGTCCAATCAACTTTTCATCATTGTCAGTGAATGCAACAACTGATGGTGTAGTTCTTGCACCTTCAGCGTTTTCTAAAACTTTAGCTTGCGTACCATCCATGATTGCTACACAAGAGTTTGTTGTTCCTAAATCTATTCCAATTACTTTGCTCATAGTCTTAAATTATATTGGTCATATAAGTGTTAATTTTTAATCTACAAGTTATAACTAATATTAATTTTTCTCCTTTTTTTGTTGTTTTTCCTCATTTTTTTGGGGTTTTTTTGAGACCCCAACGAGTGACGGTCTAAGCAACCTCCCTTTCAATGTAAATCCTTTTTGAATTTCTTGAACAATGGTACCTTGTTCTTTTTCTGCATCTTCAATTTCAAGCATAGCTTGGTGCTTATTTGGATCCAATTTTTCACCAAGTGCTGAAATTTCATCAATCTGATTTTTTTTAAAAATTGATAATATATCTTTATAGATAATATCAAGGTGTTCAATTATTTTATCTTTATTATTTTTTTCAAGACTTTCGTCGTTAATAATAGACGATTTAGATCTTTCTAAGTTGTCTGTCAGATTTAAACATTCTTTTGCGAGTGCCATGCCTCCAAATTCATAGGCTTCATCTTTTTCTTTTTCATATCTTCTTCTTTGGTTTTCTAATTCTGCATAACTTCTAGTTAGCTTATCTTCAGTCTCTCTTAGTTTATCCTCTTGAGACAACTCCTCTTTTTGTTCCTCTTTGGAATTGCTTTCTTCATTTACTGTTTTATCTTCGTTTTTTATTTCTGAAGTATTTTCGTTTTCTTTATCCATAGTTACTTATATGGTATGTAAAATAAATATTTCCAGATGAAAGCAAAAAAAATTTCACAATTGTTAATTGGCACTAATAACAAAGGTAAATTAAGGGAAATCAAAGCTTTATTACCAAAAAAAATTAAGATTTATTCAACGTCTGATTATAATTTGAAAAGTCCAAAGGAAAATGGAAAAACATTTAAAGAAAATTCGCTCATTAAAGCACGTTTTTTTTCCAAAAAAACCAATCATATTTGTATGTCAGACGACTCTGGTTTGGAAATAAATCTTTTAAATAATCAACCTGGTATTTATTCAGCACGCTGGGGAGGGAAAAAAAATAATTTTGATTTAGCGATAAAAAAAGTATTTAAAAAATTAGATAAAAAAGTTTCTAACTGGAGAAACAGAAAAATAAATGCCAAATTTATTTGTGCATTAACAATTTATTGGCCCAGTGGAAAATATAAAACAACAATAGGACAGATTTTGGGAAGAATATCGAGTAAAAAAATTGGCAACAAAGGTTTTGGATATGATCCAATTTTTATTCCACGTCGATCAAAGAAAACATTTGGTCAAATTTCACCCAAAAAAAAATATAAAATTGATCACAGATACAAAGCTTTTCAAAAAATTAAAAAATTTTTATAAACTTTCCTTTTTCAACTTTATAGAAATTAAGAACATGTCTAATTTTTTTATCTTTAATTTCAAAAATACCTGTTTTTCCTTTGAAAACATTTTTTTGATTAAAAATTTTATTTACATCATCTAAACTATTTTTTTTTGTTAAATAATAAACTAATCCAACTAAATCATAGCTTAAAAAAGATATTTGATTTGGATAGCTATTGAATTTTTTAAAAAATAAATTTGAGAAATTATCGTAATTTTTTTTGTTAATCGATGGAAAATAAATATTTTGTGAACTATCCTCTTTTAGTAAACTATCATCAAACCATTGATTAAGAGTTATAAAATGAACTCTTTTTGTGTTTACATCTGTGTAAATAAGAGATGTTATCACACTTTTTAAAGACTCATCAAAATCTGAAATTATAACTGAGTCAAATCCTAGTTTTCCCAATGTATCTCTTTTCTCAAGATTTTTTATCTTTTTCTCTTTATTTGGATCATCTGAATTTTCAACTCTTTTAATTTCATCAAGTAGGTTTTGTTTTCTAACATCATACCTTGTAATTTTTTCAATTCTTTTAGTAATCTCTGTTGGTTCTGCATCATAATAAAAAACTTTTTTTAAATTAATTTTTGTCTGGGATATCCCTTTTTTAATTTCCTCTTTAAAGTCAGCCTCAGGTATAAGACAAATAGTTTTTTTTATACCATTATCTTCTAGAAATTTTTTTATTGTAGCTATCTGCGAAGTTGCATTTACACCTGCATAAATCAAATTTTTTTGAATAGTTTTATTTTTATTTGAAAAAGTAATAAAAATTGCGTCACTAAATTTTTCTAAATTTTTTATATTTTTATCAAAAATAGGCCCGATGAATATTCTTATACCTTGATTATATAATTCTTGTGCTGCTTTTATATTATCGTCAGGATTATCAAAATTGTTTTTTGGATAAATTTCTAAAATTGGATCATCTATTTTGTTAATTGCTAAATTTACAGATCTCAATACTGATTTTCCAATCTCTTGGTTTTGACCAGCTAAAGGCAATAACAAACCAATTTTAATCTTATCTTCAGACGCAAAAAGCTTGTTTGTAAAATTAAAAAATATGAATACAAAAAATATTAAATTAAGTAATTTTTTCATATTATATATTATATAATAAACATTTAATTTAATGATATCACAACCACAAAAAAAGGGACTTTATCTAGTTTCCACGCCTATAGGAAACTTGGGGGATTTAACGTTCAGAGCGCTAGAAATTCTTAAAAATTCTGAACTAATTTTGTGTGAAGACACTCGGGTGTCTATAAAGCTCTTAAATCATTTTAAAATTAAAGCACAACTTATTGCATTTCATAAATTTAATGAAAGAAAAAAGACCAAAGAAATTATGAATCATTTAATAAATGGAAAAATAATATCACTTATCTCTGATGCGGGAACCCCTGCAATCTCAGATCCAGGTAAATTATTAGTTCAAGAATGTATAATTAACGATATTCCAATTACACCAATACCTGGCGCTTCATCAGTTATAACCTCGTTATCAATAAGCGGTTTTTCAGACAAGTTTATATTTTTTGGTTTTTTAGAAGAAAAAAAAAATAAATTAATTAAAGAGTTAGAATTTCTCTCCAAAATGGATTGTTCAATAGTTTTATTTATTCCACCAAAAAAATTGATCAAAAATTTAGAGATGGTAATAAATTTTTTCAAGAAAAGAGAGATCGTTCTATGTAGAGAATTGACAAAAATACATGAGGAATTCATCAGATGTAAAGTTGAGGATTTAAAAAAAATTAAAATATACGACAAAGGAGAACTTACAATTGTTATCTCTGAGATAAAAGAAAGTACAAATTCTTTCGGTTTTTTGACCGAATCTGATAAGAAAATTATAAAAATGATGCTAAAAAATAAAAGTATAAAAGATATAATCAAAAAATTTTCAAATAAAAAAATACCAAAAAAAATAATCTATAATTTTTGTCTAAAACTTAAAAATGAGAAATAAAAAATTTTATTTTTTTTTTATATTACTTATTTTCTTGAATAGTTGTTCTGGAACTAGTTCAAAAGGCCTGTTTGGGACTGGAGTTTCTGTAGCGATTGACCCAAGATCATTAGGTACGCAAATTGATGACTCAATAATGGAAAAAAACTTAATAACTAGACTTACAATGGTAGATAAAAAATATTTCTTGTCTGTTAAAACTAAAGTTTTAGATGGCAGAATATTTATTACAGGTAAGGTTGATAATCCTGAGGAGAAGTTAAAAATTACAAAAATTGCATGGGAAACTAGTGGAGTTAGGTCTGTTAGAAACGACATAAAAATTAAAGAAAAATTTAATTTTAAACAGACAGCTAAGGATACGCTAATAACTTCCCAATTAAGGGCTGCTTTGATTGTAAATAAAAATATAAAATCTAATAATTATCAAATAGATACTTATAAAAAAAATATCTACATTTATGGAATAGCGAGAAATAGAGATGAATTAGAAATAGTTGTTGATGAAGCAAATTCAATCTTGGACGTAAATAAAGTCATTGCCAGTATTCTTCTAGTAGAAGACTTAAGAATTCAAAAAGATTAATTTTTTTTGTAATCAATTATTTCAGCCGAATAAGCAGCAACAGATGCTAAATTCAATATATCTGATGTCGAGCTTCTTAATGGCGCTATCTCAATAGCTTGTCCTAAACCTATTAAAAGTGGTCCGATTAATTTTGCTCTACTCATAGACTGTATCATTTTGTATGATATTGCAGCACTATGTTGACTTGGCATAATCAAAACATTTGCATTTCCAACAATCTCAGAAAACGGATAAAGTTCTTGAAACATATCCTCTAAAGCAACATCTGGTTGCATTTCGCCATCAAATTTAAAGTCAACATTTTTCTTTTTAAGAAGCTCAACAGCATCACTAATTCTTTTTGTTCTATCTGTTGTTGGCTGACCAAAAGTAGAATGAGATAAAAAAGCAATTTTTGGATCAAATCCGAAAAGCCTTACGACTCTAGCAGCTGAAATTGCCATTTCAGCAAGTTGTTTTTCATCAGGGTATTCTATTACTGTAGTATCACAAATAAAAATGGTTTTTCCTCTATTGACTATCATATTTAAACCAAACATTATTTCCCCTGGTCTTGGATCAACAACTTTAGAAATTTTTTCTAGAGATGCAGAATATCTTCTTGTATTGCCGGTAACCATTGCATCTGCATCACCACACGATACCATACACGCACCGAAAGTAACTCTATCATTTCTTATAAGCTTATCACAGTCACGTTCCAACAAACCCTCTGATCTTTGAAGTTTCCTAAATAAAAACTCTGTATATTTTTTTCTTAATTCCTCATTAGTAGAATTTATAATCTCGATATCAAAGTCTTCTCCATATCCAATTTCGTTCAATTTCTTTCTTACTATCTCCTCTTTAGCAATTAAAATAGGAATTCCTAATCTGCTGTTTTTAAATGCTATCGCAGCCTTAAGGTTATTCTCATCTTCTCCATCAGCAAATACAACTTTTTTTTGATTTTTTTTAATTTGTGAATTTATACCTTGCATTACAGCTACAGTTGGATCTAGCCTATTTTTAAGTTGTTCAGAATAATTTTCTAAATTTTCAATTCCTATTCTTGCTACTTTAGTTTTAATTGCCGCTTTTGCTACTGCTAGCGGTATAACACTTATTAATCTTGGATCAAAAGTTGATGGAATAATATAGTCTTTGCCGTATACTGGTCTCTCTCCACCCATAGCTGCAACCACTTCATCTGGAACCCTCTCTCTTGCCAAAGAGGCTATAGCATGAACTGCAGCAACTTTCATATCTTCGTTTATCGTTTTTGATCTAACATCAAGAGCTCCCCTAAAAATATAAGGGAAGCCAATTAAATTATTTACTTGATTAGGATAATCTGACCTACCAGTTGCAATAATTGCATCGTCTCGTACTTCTTCAATTTCTTCAGGAGTAATTTCTGGATCAGGATTAGCACAGGCAAAAATTATAGGATTTTTTGCCATACTTTTTACCATGTCTTTTTTGAGAACTCCTGCTTGAGATAACCCCAAAAAAACATCTGCATCTTTTATAGCATCCTTTAAACTCCTGTCATTTGTTTTAATTGAGAATTCATTTTTCCATTCATTTAAGTTATCTCTCCCTTTATAGATAACTCCTTTTGAATCAAGCATTTTGATTTTATTTTTATCTACTCCTGAATTTATAAAAAGCTTTGCACATGCCATTGCGGATGCACCAGCTCCGTTAATAACTACATTTATTTCGTTTAACTTTTTTTTAGCAATATCGCAGGCATTTATTAACGCCGCACTAGTTATTATTGCAGTACCATGTTGGTCATCGTGAAAAACAGGAATATCTAGTATCTCTTTTAATTTCCTCTCTATAATAAAACACTCAGGTGCTTTTATATCTTCGAGATTAATTCCTCCAAAACTTTTGGATATATTCTTTATTGATTTAATTATTTCTTCCGTGTCGTTTGTATCTATTTCAATATCAATTGAGTCTATGTCTGCAAATCTTTTAAATAAAACTGCCTTACCCTCCATGACAGGTTTTGAAGCAATAGCACCCAAATTACCCAATCCTAATATTGCTGAGCCATTACTAATAACAGCAACTAAATTGCCTTTAGTAGTGTAATCGTAAGCTTTGTCTGGATTTTCAGCTATAGCTTTTACAGGCGCTGCAACACCTGGAGAATAAGCTAATGCAAGATCTCTTTTTGAAGTCATTGGTTTTGATGAAATAATCTCAATCTTGCCTGATTTATTGCTATTATGAAATTCTAATGCTTCTTTATCTGAGTAATGCTCGACTTTGTTTTTTTTCATTATGCTATTTAAGTATACAATTGAGACAATATTAGGACTAATATGATTTATGAATTTAATTAAGTCAACTGGGACTTTTAGTTTTTATACTTTAATAAGTCGGATTTTAGGTTATTTAAGAGATATTCTTATCGCGATATTTCTTGGATCAGGACCTTTGGCTGATGTTTTTTTTGTAGCATTTAGAATTCCAAATACATTTAGAAGATTATTTGGTGAAGGTTCTTTTAATGCGGCTTTTGTACCAAGTTATTCTAAAGAGTTAGTCAAAGGAAAGGCAAAATCAGACGATTTTGCTAATAATATATTTAATTTATTAATAATTTTCCTTTTTGCATTAGTGCTTTTAATAGAGCTATTTATGCCTTTCTTTGTATCATTAATTGCACCAGGGTTTAAATCCGAACCTGAGAAGTTTATTTTGGCTGTTCAATTAACAAAAATTACATTTCCATTTATACTATTTATCAGTTTAGCATCTTTTTTTTCTGCAATTTTAAATTCACATGACAGGTTTGCGGCGGCTTCCGCTGCCCCAATTATTTTAAATATTGTAATGATAGGAGTATTAGCATTTGGAAAAATTTTAGATGAGAAATTAGTTGTATATTTATCATACGGGGTATCCATTGCTGGACTTATTCAGGCTATTTTTTTAGTTATATTTGTTAAAAAATTTTTTAAACCTAAACTTCAATTTAATTTTAAAGTTTCAAAAGTGATAAAATTATTTTTTAAAAAACTTTTACCAAGTGTGTTTTCCTCGGGCGTTACCCAAATAAATATTTTAGTTGGGACAATTATTGCTTCATTTCAAGCAAGTGCGGTTTCATACTTATATTACGCAGATAGAATTTATCAAATAAATCTTGCAATTGCAGGTATTGCAATAGGAACTGTTATACTTCCAAAATTGTCTTCCTACATTCAACAAAATAAAAAATTACATATAGACAAAATTCAGAACAAATCTTTAGAACTATCGCTACTATTAAGCTTTCCAGCAATGTTGGCACTTATAATTGCAAATGAGGAAATTGTATCATCTCTTTTTGGATATGGTTCGTTTGATAAAATTAGTATAAAAAATTCAGCCGATGCTTTATTTTATTTTTCCCTAGGCCTTCCAGCATTTTCCTTAATAAAGATATTTTCAAGTTTTATTTTCGCCAGAGATAATACAAAAATTCCTTTTTATTTTTCTATAACAGCGGTTTTATTAAACATTTTAATTAGTGTATATTTTTTTAAAGATTTAGGCTTTATTATAATCCCGATAGCAACCTCAATATCATCTTGGGTTAATTCCATTTTATTGTACATTTTTTTACACAAAGAAAATTACTACAAAATAAATAAAAAAATAATTTTACAAATTTTCAGAATTACTGTTTCAACTATTATAATGGGAATATGTCTCCACATTCTGCTATCTCATTTCGATAGTCAGCTGTCTTTCGAAAATAATTATAAATTTATCTATCTCGTTTTTTTAGTAATATTTAGCATATTAATTTATTTAGTAGTTTCATTGATGACTAAAGCTTTTAAATTGAGTGATATTAAATTAAAGTATTGATATGGGAGTCAAAAAAATTTTTTCAGGTGTTCAGCCTACTGGTAATCTACATCTAGGTAATTATATAGGAGCAATAAAAAACTTTGTTGATTTACAAAATCAAAATAATGAATGCATATTTTGTGTAGTTGATTTACATGCAGTTACAGTCAAACAAGATCCAAAAATTCTTAAACAAAATGTTAGAGAAACTGCTGCAACATTTTTAGCATGTGGCATTGATCCAAAAAAAAGCATAATTTTTAATCAATCTTCTGTATCTGCCCACTCAGAAGTTTCTTGGTTGTTAAGTTGTGTTGCTAGGATGGGTTGGTTAAACAGAATGACACAATTTAAAGAAAAGGCTGGAAAAGATAAAGAAAAGGCAAGCGTAGGTCTCTATATTTATCCTGTCTTGATGGCTGCAGATATTCTTTTGTATGATGCAACTCATGTGCCAGTAGGAGAAGATCAAAAACAACATTTAGAATTGGCAAGAGACATTTCAAAAAAATTTAACACTGATTTTAATGCACCTGATTTTTTTAAAATTCCAGAACCATTAATTCAAAAAAACTTTGCGAGGATCATGAGTTTAAAAGATGGAAATAAAAAAATGAGTAAATCAGATCCATCTGAATTAAGCAGAATAAACTTAACTGACTCAGATTTAGAAATAATTAATAAAATTAAAAAAGCGAAAACTGATACTGGTTCTTTTCCAACGAGTGTAAATAATCTAAAGTCTCGACCTGAAATCGAGAATTTAATTGGAATTTATTTAAGCTTGTCTGGAAATAAAATTGATCATCTGTTCAGTGAATTTAAAGACAAAAACTTTTCTTTTTTTAAGGAAAAACTATCAGATATCATAGTAAAAAAAATTTCACCAATATCAAAAGAGATCAAAAGATTAAACCAAGATCCGTCTTACATTGATCAAGTTTTAGAAGATGGTAGCCAAAAAGCTTATGAATTATCATCAAGAAAAATAAAAGATATTAAGAAAAAATTTGGTTTTTGAGCATTATTTACTTTAAATATCTAATCTAATACCTATATTTAAAATATGTTTGTACAAACGGAAATAACCCCTAATCCAAATTCATTAAAATTTCTTCCCGGAAGAAGCGTATCTTTGATTGGACCACTAGAAATCACAGATATTAGCAAAACTACCAATGAACTGATAAGAAATATTTTATCGATAGATGGAATAAAAAGCGTTTTCCTTTCTGACGACTTTATCTCCGTAAATAAATTCAATAATTTTGAGTGGGAAGATCTAAAACATATTATTATATCTTTTATCAACGATTATTTTGCTAATGGAAACAAAAGTGTTATTTCAAAAAGGGAAGAAACAATAGAACTAGATACATCAACTGTAGAAGGTCAAATTATTAAAATATTAGAGACCAAGATTAGACCAGCTGTAGCTAGAGACGGAGGTGATATAAAATTTAAGGATTTTAAGGATGGAATAGTGCGAGTAGAGCTTCAGGGGGCATGCTCTGGGTGTCCAAGTGCTGCATTAACCTTGAAACAAGGGGTTCAAAATTTGTTATGCCATTATATACCGGAAGTAAGGGAGGTTGAAGCTATTTGAACAAAATTTTTCCAAATAAATTAATAAAAAAAAATTTTAATGTTAACCAATTTTTTAAGCTTAAAAAATTTTTATTATCTCAAGGTATAGTCATTAAAAAAAAACCAACTTTTAAACTTGGATACGAAAAATTTAAAACTTTATATTTAACCAGTCTTTCGAGTTTTTTAATAATTTTAGCTGCTTATATAATACCACTGTTTTCAGATATAAACCCAAAAGTTGCAAAAAATTTAGAAATTAACAACTCAAACAAAAAATTTAAGGAAGTTCTCGAAGGTGGTGAGTTAGAAAATAAATCAAAAATAGATGAAGGGTTAGATTTATCGAATATTTTAGAGGACGTTTTTAAATTTGAGGATCTTCCAGAAGATACTGTTAGACTTAGCGCATCTACAATCGAACAACTTTTTAAGGATACTAACTATTCATTAAGTGAAGTTAGAAAGAATAAAAAGGTTAAACCTATTAGGCTATCGCTTTTACCTAATGAAATTAAACAAATCGAAAGTTCAAAAAAAAGAAAGAGCTTATTTATTCAAATAATATTGCCTCTAATACTAGAGGAGAATAATTTAATTTTGTTAGATAGAAAAAAATTATTTAGTATTCTGAATAAAAATAAGAACTCAAAAAAAGAAATAAACTGGCTGAATAGAAAATTTAAACAATATGGAGTTTTAAATAAGGATATACCCACTTTAAAGGTTCGTATGGATATTGTCCCGGTCTCATTAGCAATAGCTCAAGCAGCAAAGGAAACGGGATGGGGAACGTCTAGGTTTGCGCTAGAGGGAAATGCATTATTTGGTCAGTGGACGTGGTCTGGAGATGGCATCAAACCTGCTGGTGCTGAAAATGATACAAAGCATAAAGTAATGAAATTCAAAGTATTGAAAGCATCAGTGAGAGCTTATCAGAGAAACTTAAACACTCATTCAAGTTATAAAAGTTTCAGACAGTTAAGAGCTCAATTAAGGGATGATAGCGACTCACTTGATAGTTTATTACTTGCTGAACAATTGGATAATTACGCCGAGACTGGTAAAGAGTATACTAAAATACTAAAGCAGATTATTAATCAGAACTCTCTGAAAGATTTCGACGATGTAAAATTAATGCCCTTAAGTGTTAAATACAAAAATTTGATCTAATCAACTTCAATTGACATTTGGACACCTAACCATCTCCAAATATCTCCATCTTTGAGTGAACAATTAACCCTGCCCCTCCTAAAAGTGAATTTTTCTCTAAAATTAATTTTAAGAAAATTTTCTTCAAATTTTAGGATTGAGTCTCTCCACTCATTTCCTTCATTTGAAAAACAATTGATATTTTGTATCATTTCTTGTTCTTTAAAAAATTCAATTTCAATAGTTGGAGGATTTTGGTCCTTGCTAATAAATTTTTCACTTGGTGTTAGATCCTTATAAGCAATAGGATATAATTTTATAATAAACTCAAATCTTTCTAAATCACCATATTTTTCGTTAATTGGAAATCTTGGCAGCTCAAAACGATTTTTGGTTAAATCAATTACACCAGAATGTTGACCAAAACCATACTTAAAATTACGAGTAATAAATTTTGTTTGTTTTAAATTAAATTCTCCAAATGGATAAGAAAAAAAAATTGGATTATATCCTAACTTTTCTTTGAAAATTTTTATAGAATTTCTAATATCATCTTCAAATTCACCCTGAGAGAAATTTAATAAATATTCGTGCGTATGTGAATGATTGCCTATAAATGCAAAATCATGATTTGATACCTCTTTAATCTGGTCCCAGCTCATGTATCCAGATTTGCCTACTGGCTCTGTTGAAACAAATAATATAAATGGTATTTTTCTTTTTTTAAGTATTGGCCATGCATTTTCGTAAAAAGATGAAAAAGCATCATCTATAGTTAATAAGATTTTTTTATTTTTTTTCGGACTATTAAATTCAGTATCGAAAATAGATGGATCATAATATTCTATATTATTTTTCTCGATAAGTTCGAGTTGCTTTTTAAAAACATCTATTTTAATATTTGTAGATGGATATTTATTTTCATTAAATCTATGGTACATAATTGATACGACACCATGATCATTAGGATAATATTTAATATTTTCTTCCGCTAGAGTTGAGCTATTTATGAAAAATAAAGTTAAAAAAAGTTTAATAATAGATGCAGCAAATGAAAAAATAATTTTCAAAATCATAGATGGAAATAAAACTTATACTAATGAATATGAAAACAGTAGAAAAAACTTTGATAAGTTTGCTCTTCTTTTATTCAAATTTCTGGATAAAAAGATGATGAGTTTTGATATTATAGAAAAAGTTCTGGTAAATTTAGGGCCCGGTAAATACTCAAGTATAAGAACCTCTGTATCGACTTTAAAAGCTCTTAACTTAATATATAAATTTAATATTTACGGTTTTTCCTCAAAAGATGTTGAAAAACATGACTATACAAGAGTTTTTGAATTGTTTAAGAAAGGCAAACTAATAAAAAAATTGATTAAACCACTTTATATGAGTTAAGATAATATTATGACAGATACTATAGAGCAAAAATGTCTAGCTAAAGGTGTAAAATTAACTGACCAGAGAAGGACTATTGCCAGAGTTATATCTGAGTCTAAAAAAAATTATGGTGAGTCAGATCATCCAGATGTTGATGAGCTTTATAAAAGAGTTTCGGACATTGACAGCAAGATAAGTATTGCAACAGTTTATAGAACAGTAAAGTTATTTGAAGAGTCAGGCATATTGATGAAGCATGATTTTAAAGATGGAAAAGCGAGATATGAATTAAACGATGATCATAATCATTTAATTGATATAAAGACTGGAAATATAATTGAATTCACTAGTGAGGAAATTGAAAATATTCAAAAAAAAATAGCAGAAAAGCATGGATACAAATTGGTTGACTCAAAATTAGAACTTTACTGTGTAAAAGATAAGTCTGTTTAATTGTGAAAAAAATATTCATTAAAACTTTTGGTTGTCAAATGAATGAATATGATACAAATCGTATTTATGACACTGTCAAGAATATTGGTTACTTTAAAACGAATGATCACTTAAATGCTGATTGTTATTTATTAAATACTTGTCACATTAGAGATAAGTCGAAGGAAAAAGTGTTTGATGAAATAGGCAGAGTTAGAAAAAATTATAAATACAAAAGAAAACCGATAATTATAGTTGCAGGCTGTGTTGCTCAAGCTGAAAGTGGCGAAATGATCAAGAGAGAACCTTATATAGATATTATCATAGGTCCACAGTCATATCATAAAATAAATAAAATCATTAACAATTTTAATTACAAAAAAAAATATGAATTAACAGAGTTTGAAACTGAGGATAAATTTAATTATTTAGATAAAATTAAAAACAGTGATAGCAAAATATCCTCATTTTTAACTGTTCAAGAGGGATGCGATAAATTTTGTAGTTTTTGTGTCGTCCCTTATACAAGAGGACCGGAGTATTCTAGGCCCTATAAAAGAATTATTGAGGAGGCTGAGAATTTAGTAAAAAATGGCACAAGGGAAATAATTTTATTAGGACAAAACGTAAATGCATATTTTTATAGGGATAAAGAAAAAAATTTTAAATTATCAGATTTGATATTAGAATTGGATAAAATAAAAGAGTTGGACAGAATTAGATATACCACATCACATCCAAAGGACATGACTGAGGATTTAATTGAGTGTTATTCAAGGTCAAAAAAATTAATGCCTTTTATACATTTACCAATTCAAAGCGGATCAAATAAAATATTAAAATTAATGAATAGAAATCATAAAGTTGAAAAATATTTAGAAATTTATAATCTTATTAAAAAAAATAATAATAATGTTGAATTTTCCAGTGATTTTATAGTTGGTTATCCGGGAGAAACCGATTGTGATTTTAATGATACTTTAAATTTAGTTAAAAAAATTAAATTTATTAATTCTTACTCTTTTATATTTAGCGCTAGGCCTGGAACGCCTGCATCAAAATTAAAACCCATCGATCAAGAAATCGCTAAAAAACGTTTAATAGAAATACAAAGTAACTTAGAGAGCCACCAATTAAAAAAAAATGAGTCGCTAATAGGTTCATCTATTGAGGTTTTGGTAGAAAATAAATTAAAAAACCAGAATAAATATTTTGGAAGAAATTTTTTCTTGAATTCAGTGATCTTTGACGGTGAGGATAAATATATTGGAAAGTTAGTTTATGTTAAAATAAAAAATATAAATAGAAATACCCTATTTGGAAAAATAGATAAGAACAAAAATATGAGAGCTGCCTAATTTGAATAATGCATCCTTTAAAAAAGCCGTTGATGATTTAAAATTTGTTTATTCTGAAAATACTTTAAGCATTATATTTAAAAATAACAGCATATTGATGGGTGTTGTTGGTGAGTTTAACAATAACTTGAAAGAACTTGAAAAAATAATCAATACAAGCATCTATTCTCGTGGTAATTCAATCTTGGTAAAAAGTACGCCAAAAAAAAATGAATTAGTAAAGAATGCAATTGTCTTTTTATTTGATCAATTTATAAATAATGGCACAATTGAAAAAAAAGATATTATATCTTCGGTAAACAAATTTATGATTGAAGAAAAAACAGATAAGATAGAATACATAATCAAAACTCCAAAAAAATCAGTAATACCAAGATCTGAGAAACAAAAAAAATATGTAAGATCATTGAGAGACAGCGAAGTAATCATATCTTCTGGACCTGCTGGTACTGGAAAAACTTATTTAGCTGTTGCCGTTGCTTTGACAATGCTTTTGGACAAAAAAATTGAGAGAATAATACTATCTAGGCCAGCAGTTGAAGCTGGTGAAAGATTAGGTTTCTTACCAGGGGATATGAGAGAAAAAGTTGATCCTTATTTACGTCCTTTATACGATGCTTTATATGATCTGTTAGATTTTGAAAAAATCCAAAAACGTATAGAAATAGGAGATATAGAAATTGCACCCTTAGCGTTTATGAGAGGAAGGACTTTAAAAAATTCATTTGCTATACTAGATGAAGCTCAAAATGCTACAGACACACAGATCAAAATGTTTTTAACAAGGATAGGCGAAAACTCAAAAATTGTAATTAATGGGGATCCCTCACAAATTGATTTACCCAATAAATCATTATCAGGTCTTAAAAGATCAAAAGAAATACTTGGACACTTAAATGAAATATCGATAATCGATTTTGATCATACGGATGTTGTTAGACACCCTCTAGTTTCTAAAATCGTAAAAGCTTACTCTGATCAAAATATTAAAAAATGATCAAAATCCACGTTGTTGTTGACTCTCCCAAATGGAGAAAAAAAATTAAAAATATAGATAAGTATTTCAAATTAAAACAAAGAAAGTTTAATTATCATTATAATTCAAAGAAAAGTATAAAGGAATTCACAATTTTTTTAACCAGCAACTCTAGAATGAAAAAATTAAATAATAAATTTAGAAAAATTAATAAGTCAACTGATGTTTTGTCATTTCCATTAAATATTAAATTAAAAAAAAATATATATCTCGGTGATGTTGCAATTAGTTTTGAAATAATTAATAAAAGATCACATGCATCTTTTTTTGCTCATGAACTCGACAAAATGTGGATACATGGATATTTACACTTAAATGGCTATGATCATGCAAAAAATATAGACTTTAAAAAGATGTACAAAAAAGAAAATTTAATATTTAAACAACTTAATCACTAAATTGGCGCAAATTTACAGTAACAAATTATTTATTATTTTAGTTTCACTAACACTAGGAATTTTTTCTTCATTTAGTTTACCTCCTTATAACTATTTTTTTATAAATTTTTTTACGTTCCCATTTTTTTTTTATCTTTTAGTCTATAATTTAAATAAAAAGCTGATTAATAATTTTTTAATCGGTTGGCTTTATGGATTTGGATATTTTTTATTCAGTTTGTATTGGATTTCTAATTCGTTAAAGTTCGACGAAAACTTTGAAAATTTCATCATTTTATCTATGATATTTATTCCAGCTTTGTTGTCTATATTTTATGGATTATTTTCAATTTTAATAAAATTCTTGAATATTAAAATAAATTTTAGTTCAATCATGATTTTTTCACTATCGCTTTCTATTATAGAATATTTAAGAGGTACAATTTTTGGCGGATTTCCGTGGAATTTGATTACATTTAGCTTAACACATTTTACTAGCTCTATACAATTACTTAACCTAATAGGAACTTATTCATTAAACTTGCTAGTTATAACTTTTTATTGTTTACCAATAGTAATTATATGTAAAATTAGTAAGTTTAAAAAATTTACTATCATTTTATCAGCTTCATTAATTTTAATAGTCAATTTTTATTATGGACAAAGTAGAATTGATCAGATCGAGAAAGCTGAAAAAAAAATTGTTAACCCCTCAATAAAATTAATTTCTCCGAAATTTAATATTGAAAGATTTCTTGTAGAGGAGCCAAAAAAAAATAAATTAAAAGAGTTAATTGAAATGAGTTATCCTATAAATAAGGACTTAATATTAATCTATCCAGAGGGAATGACTGATTTAGGCGAATTGAATAAATTAAATAATAATTTGAATAATATTTCTAATGAATTAACTGATAACTCAAAAATTATTTTAGGAATTACTTTAGACGATGGGGATAGTATATTCAATTCATTAGCCTTAATAAATAAAGAATTGATAATAGAAGAAATGTATAAAAAAAATAAACTTGTACCGTTTGGAGAATTCTTACCTTTTGAAAAATATTTAATCAATTTTGGCTTAAAAAAAATAACGCAAGGCTATAGATCATTTAATTCATCCAAAGAAAGAAATATAATAAATGTTGGTTCAATTTCATTCCTTCCTTTAATTTGTTATGAAATAATATTTTCTGGTCAACTAAATAAAAATGAACAAGATTATGACATAATTTTAAATATCTCAGAAGATGGTTGGTTTGGAGACAGCATAGGACCTTTTCAACATTTTTCTCATTCTATATTTAGATCAATAGAGGAGGGAAAAGATATTTTAAGGGTTGCTAATAATGGAATTACTGCTCACGTAAGTTTAAATGGTAAAGTTAATAAAAAAATTAACACAACTGAAAAGGGAAGCATCGAAATTAATTCAATTTCTAAGCCTTTTCCGACTATCTTCAGTATTTATGGAAATAAGATTTTCTTTTGTTTGTTATTTTTTTATATTAGTTTGATTTTATTTTTAAAAAAAATTAAATGAAAAAAAACTATCTATTTACAAGCGAATCAGTTTCCGAGGGCCACCCAGATAAAGTGTGTGATAGGATTTCTGATATGGTAGTAGACACTTACCTGAGAGCTGAACCTCAGTCAAGAGTAGCATGTGAAACTTTAACAACAACAAATAAAGTTGTTTTAGCTGGTGAAGTTAGAGGACCAGATATAAAAAAAGATGAATTGATAAGCAAAGTTAGAGATTGCATAAAAGACATTGGATACGACCAGGACGGTTTTACTTACAAAGAGGCAACTAAAATAGAAAGCCATTTACATGCCCAATCAGCTGACATAGCAATTGGAGTAGACTCATCTGGAAATAAAGATGAAGGCGCAGGAGATCAAGGAATAATGTTTGGATATGCTTGTGATGAAACAGATGTTTTGATGCCAGCTCCAATACATTATTCACATAAAATATTAAGATTAATGGCCGAAGATAGAAAATCAGGAAAGCTAAAAAATATTGAGCCAGATTCTAAAAGTCAAATAACAATTGAATATAAAGATGGAAAACCTGTGAATGTAAAATCTGTAGTAATATCTACACAGCATTCTGCTGATGTCAATCAGTCTCAAGTTAGAGATTTAGTTAAACCTTATATCGAAAAATCAATTCCTAAAGAATTATTAAATAATCTTCAAGATGAAGAAATTTATATAAACCCAACTGGTAACTTTGTTATTGGTGGTCCAGATGGGGATAGTGGTTTAACAGGCAGAAAAATTATAGTTGATACATACGGGGGGGCAGCACCACATGGAGGTGGTGCCTTTTCTGGTAAAGATCCAACCAAAGTTGATAGATCAGCTGCATATGCATCAAGATATCTAGCAAAAAATATTGTTGCCTCAAAAATTACTGATAAATGTCTGATCCAACTAGCATATGCTATAGGTGTGTCAAAGCCACTTTCAATATATGTAGATCTATTTGATAACGATGAGGACAAGAATAAA
Organism: uncultured Pelagibacteraceae bacterium; assembly: GCA_902583455.1. Classification (GTDB taxonomy): domain Bacteria; phylum Pseudomonadota; class Alphaproteobacteria; order Pelagibacterales; family Pelagibacteraceae; genus Pelagibacter. The sequence goes on from CACHVY010000001.1 coordinate 231,662, forward strand.
CACGTAGAAAGCCTAATTAAAAAAAATTTTGATTTAAGTCCTAGAGGAATTAGAGAAATGCTTGGATTAAACAAACCCATTTACGAGAAATCAGCTGCATACGGTCATTTCGGAAGGGATCCCGGGTCTGATGGTTCTTTTTCATGGGAAAAAGTTGATAAAAAAGACATTTTTAGCAAGTAATAATAAGTTGAAAATTTAGAAATATTAATTATAAAACTACTAACATTGTTGATATATCAAAGTGGGCTTCGGCCCATTTTTTTTTGGAGACTAAAATATGCTAAACAGGCGCGCAGATAAACTCGAATTATTAAGAATTGCAGAGGCAGTAGCGTTGGAAAAATCAATTGATAAAGAATTAATTATTAATTCTATGGAGACTGGTATCGCCAAGGCTGCGAAATCAAAGTTTGGCAATGAAAATGAAATCCAAGTTAATATTAATAGAGATAATGGTGATATAGAAATTTTTAGAAAATTAATAATTGTTGAAAATCCAGAAAATACTAATACTGAAATAAGCTTAGAAAATGCTAAGGCGTTAAATAATGAAAAAAAGTTAGGTGAGGAAATATTGCAACCTTTACCAACATTCGACTTTGGAAGGATTGCAGCCCAAACAGCAAAACAGGTAATAAGCTTTAGTGTAAGAGAGGCTGAAAAAGAAAGACAATTTAATGATTTTATAGATAAAAAAGACACTATACTTAGTGGAATTGTTAAAAGATTAGAATTTGGAAATGTAATTGTTGATTTGGGGAAAGCAGAGGCAATAATTCAAAAAAATGAAATGATACCAAGAGAGAATATTAAAGCTGGTGATAGAGTAAAAGCTTATTGTTATGACGTTAGAAGAGAGCAAAGGGGGCAGCAAATTTTTCTATCTAGAGCGCACTCAAAATTTATGGAAAAACTATTTATTCAAGAAGTTCCAGAAATATATGATGGCTTAATAGAAATTAAATCATCAGCAAGAGATCCAGGCAGCAGGGCAAAAATTTGTGTTAAAGCTATCGACACATCTTTAGATCCGGTAGGCGCATGTGTAGGAATGAGAGGTAGCAGAGTCCAAGCTGTTGTAAATGAATTACAAGGTGAAAAAATTGATATAGTGAACTGGTCAGAAGATATATCCGTAGTTGTTTCAAATGCACTTTCACCAGCAGAAGTTTTAAAAGTTAACATTTATGAGGATGCTAAAAAATTAGACGTTATATTAACAGAGGAAAATTTAAGCAAAGCAATAGGTAGAAGAGGACAAAATGTTAGACTTGCAACAAAACTTATTGATTATGAGATAAACATTATGACTGACAAGGAGGAGTCAGAAAGAAGACAAGAAGAATTTAAAGATAGAACAGAAAACCTTATGAAAAATTTAGAGGTTGATGAAACATTGGGTCAACTTTTAGTAGCTGAGGGTTTCTCTACGATTGATAAAATTAAAGACAGTGAATTAAATGAATTAGTAAAAATTGAGGGTATTGAAGATGAAACAGCAAAAGAATTAATAGAAAGAGCAAAAGAGTTTCATAAAAAAAATCAAGAGGAAATACAAAAGAAAATAAAAGATTTGGGTTTAGCTTCAGACTTAATTAATCATAAAGGTTTAACTCCAGGTATGCTTTTGACATTAGGTGAGAAAAAGATATTAACTCTAAATGATTTTGCTGATCTTGCCTCTGATGAAATAATAGGTGGTTATGATATTATTAAGGGCGAAAAAGTTAAAATTAATGGTTATTTAGAGGATTTTGCTCTATCACGTGCAGAGGCAGATGAATTAATAATGAATGCTAGAGAAAAAATTTATAATAATTAATTGATGGAAAATGGAAAAGCAAAAAAAAAAACTTACTATATCAGGAAAGCCAAAAAAAACATTTGTACCCAAGCACAATTTTGAAAATAAAAAAAATTTTTCATCTAACGATAAAAAATTTATAAAACCTTTCAATAAAAATTCAAATAACTTTAAAAAACATTTTAAAACTAAGCCGCTTATTTCAAAACTAAGTGATTATGAGCGGAGAAAGCTCGCTGAACAAAAGGCAATGAAAGGTATAAGGGGGGAAAATAACCAAAAAGATAAAGAAAATAAGTCCAAATTTACTACTAAAAAAAGAGAGACCAAGTTAACAGTCTCAAGAGCTTTGAGTGAAGATTTAGAATTTAAATCTAGAAGTCTTGCGTCAATTAAAAGAGCTAGGGAAAAAGAACTAAGAGTATCAAAAAACAATATTAGTAATGAAGAAAATGCTAATATTAAAAGAGACATAAATATACCTGAATTTATTACAATCAGAGATCTTGCGAATAGAATGGCTGAACAGTCTTCAAATATAATAAAACATTTAATGGGTATGGGTGTAGCAGTAACAATTAATCATACAATTGACTCTGATACAGCAGAATACTTAGTCAAAGAATTTGGCCATAATCCTATTAGAGAAAAAAAAGCTGACGAAATCCTAAAAAGTATTAAGGATACAAAAGCTGAAAACCTAAAAAACCGTCCACCTATTATTACTGTTATGGGGCATGTTGACCATGGCAAAACTTCGGTTTTAGATGTTATTAGAAGTACAAATATTGTGTCTGGAGAGTTTGGAGGTATTACACAACATATTGGTGCTTATCAAATAACGAAAAATGAGGAAAAAATTACTTTTATAGATACACCAGGTCATGCTGCTTTTACAGAGATGAGAGCTAGAGGTTCAAAATTGACTGATATAGTTGTTTTAGTAGTTGCAGCTAACGATGGCGTCATGCCACAAACAGTTGAGTCAATAAAACATGCAAAAGCTGCAAAGGTACCAATTGTTGTTGCAATTAACAAATGTGATCTTCCTGATGCTGATCCTCAAAAAATTAAAAACCAACTTTTAGAGCACGAACTAATTTCTGAGGATTTATCTGGTGATACAATCATGGTTGAAATTTCAACTAAAACAAAAAAAAATATAGATAAATTACTAGAATTAATTTTATTACAGGCTGAACTTTTAGATTTAAAATGTGATTTTAATAGCAACTCAAACGGTGTAGTTTTAGAGTCAAAAATAGATATAGGAAGAGGACCTATTGCAAACATTATCATCACTTCTGGTAATCTTAAAAAAGGAGATTACTTTGTTTGTGGTACAAAATGGGGAAAAGTCAGAGCAATTATAGATGATACTGGAAAACAAATTAACGAAGCATTACCATCAACACCCGTCGAAGTTTTAGGCATAAATGGTGCGGCAAAATCCGGAGATGATTTTTTAGTTCTTGATTCAGAAAAAGAGGCCAAGTCTTTATCAGAAGCAAGAATTGAAGAGACCAAAACTTCAAAAAATCCTTTAACTATGTTTACCCAAGAATCTGCTTTTAAAGATAACAAGTCTGAAGATTTAAATATCATAGTAAAATCAGATGTGCACGGGTCTTCAGAAGCAATTAAAAGTGCAATTAATCAAATTAAACACGATGAAGTAAAGGTAAAAATAATTTTAGCCGATGTTGGAATGGTAACCGAGACAGACGTCAATTTAGCTAAGGCTTCTAATGCAAGTCTAATTGCTTTTAACGTTAAACCTAGTAAGGAAGCTAAAAAAATAGCAGAACAAAATAACGTTAAAATTTCTTCATTTAATATAATCTATGAATTAATTGATTATGTAAAAAATCAGATGTCTGGACTATTATCCCCAGATGTAGAGGAAAAAGTAATTGGTTCGGCTGAAATTTTAGAAATTTTTAAAGTATCAAAAGTTGGAAAAGTTGCTGGCTCAAAGGTGATAGATGGCGAAATTTCTCAGGACGCTTTAGCTAGAATTATTAGAGATGGAGCAATAATTTATAATGGTAAAATAAGCACTATTTTTAGGGAAAAAAACCAAGCCAAGCAAGTGTCAGCTGGACTGGAATGTGGTATATCTTTTAAAGATTTTAATGACTTTCAAAAAAAAGACATTATAGAGGCTTACAGTTCCACAACGACTGAAAGGGTAATTTAATCTTATGGCGAATGGAGGCAAACCAGTTACTCAAAGACAATTAAGAGTTGGGGAAATGATAAAACAATCATTAAGCATGATATTTTTAAAAGATGAAGCAAAAATACCAGGTATTAATACAAAAGAAATTACAGTTACGGAGGTAAGAATGGGCCCTGATCTAAAAACTGCTAAGGTTTTTGTGCTACCACTGGGAGGTAAAAATTCAGAGGAAATTATAGGAAAATTAAAAGAATTTTCTTTTATTGTAAGAAAAGTACTGTCCAAAAAAATTATAATGAAATTTTTACCAAAACTTTTTTTTGTTAAAGATGAGTCTTTTGATTATGCGGAAAAAATTGAAAATTTAATAAAACAAGCTAATAAATAGGAAAAATTATGAAAAAAAATATTAATGAAGTAAGTTTACATGAAAAAGATACAGGTTCCTCAGAGGTTCAAATCGCTCTCTTAACAGATAAAATACAAATTTTATCAAAACATGTTAAGCAGTACAAAAAAGACAAACACTCATCTGTTGGATTATTAAAAGCAGTTAATAAAAGAAAAAAACTACTGGATTATCTAAAGAAAAATAAGATTGAGTCATACAAAAATATATTAACGAAATTAAATTTAAGGAAATAAATGTTTAAAATTTTTAAAAAGGAAGTTGAAGTTAGCGGAAAGAAAATTAGTCTAGAAACTGGAAAAATTGCAAGGCAGGCAGATGGTGCAATAATTGCTACATGCGGTGAAACGGTTGTTCTAGCAACTGTTGTTGGTGCAAAAAAAGTAAATCCTGATATAGATTATTTTCCATTATCGGTAAATTATCAAGAAAAGTACTACGCTGCAGGAAAAATTCCTGGTGGATATTTTAAAAGGGAGGCTAGACCTACAGAAAGCGAAACTCTTATTTCAAGACTGATTGATAGACCCATTAGACCCTTATTTCCAGATGAATTTAGAAATGAAGTTCAATTATTACCTACTGTAATTTCTTATGATAAAGAAAACGAAGCTGATATTCTATCAATTATTGCATCTTCAGCCGCGTTAGCAATATCAGGTATGCCATTTATGGGGCCGGTCGGTGCATCAAGAGTAGGTTTTATAGGTGGTAAATATGTTTTAAATCCCACCAAAAAAGAATTAGAAAATTCAAAACTAGATTTAGTTGTAGCAGGAACCAAAGATGCTGTTTTAATGGTTGAGTCTGAAGCAAAGGGTCTGACAGAACAACAAATGCTAGATGCAGTAAAATTTGGTCATGAAGGTTTTGTTCCAGTTATAAAAATGATTGAGGAACTTGCGAAAGAATGTAGAAAACCTGATTGGGTTGTCGAAAAGAAGGACTTATCAGAAGTAAAGAAAAAATTGAATAGTGAATTTACTAAAGACCTAAAAAAAGCGTTTTCAATTAAAGATAAACAAGAAAGATCTAATTTAATATCTGTAGTAACTGAAAAAGCTAAAAAGTTATACGAAGAAGATGAAAATTATTCAGAACTAGATGTCATGCATGAATTAAAAAACCTTGAAAAAGACATTGTAAGAACGGATATACTAAAAAATAAAAATCGTATCGATGGGAGAGGCTTATCTGATGTAAGACCAATTAAATGTGAAGTTGGAATACTACCAAGAGTTCATGGTTCAGCATTATTCACAAGGGGAGAAACACAAGCAATTGTCACAACAACACTAGGAACATCTGATGATGAACAAAGGATCGAAAGTTTAGAAGGTCTTCAACGCGAAAGATTTATGCTCCATTATAACTTTCCACCTTTCTCAGTTGGTGAAACTGGTAGAATAGGAACTGGAAGAAGAGAAATAGGTCACGGCAAGTTAGCTTGGAGAGCGATAAATTCATCTTTGCCTACAAAAGAAAGTTTCCCATATACATTTAGAATAGTTTCAGAAATCACAGAGTCTAATGGTTCTTCATCAATGGCTACTGTTTGTGGTTCATCTTTAGCACTTATGGATGCAGGTGTACCAATTAAAGAGCCAGTTGCTGGTATAGCAATGGGATTAATTAAAGAGGGAGACGATTTTAGTGTCCTATCAGATATCTTAGGTGATGAGGATCATTTAGGTGATATGGATTTTAAAGTTGCTGGTACAAAAGATGGAATTACTTCTCTGCAAATGGATATAAAAATAACAGGGATTACATTTGAAATTATGGAGCAAGCTTTAAAACAAGCTAAAGATGGTAGAGTACATATATTAGATGAAATGAATAAAGCATTATCCAAATCAAGAGACGATGTAGGAAAACATACTCCTAAAATGGAAAAAATAACCGTAGAAAAGAAAGATATTGCTACTGTAATTGGAAAAGGTGGTGCAACAATTAGAGAGATTGTTGAAAAATCAGGCGCAAAGGTCGACGTGAATGATGAGGGCGAAGTAACTGTAGCAGCGCCAGATGAAGACTCAAGAAATAAAGCAATGCAAATGATTAAAGATTTAACAGCTAAAGCTGAACTTAACAAAATTTATAACGGCAAAGTTATGAAGATTATGGAGTTTGGTGCATTTGTTAATTTCTTAGGTAAACAAGATGGACTTGTACACATATCAGAACTAGCTGACAAAAGAGTTGCAAAAGTTACTGATGTTGTCAAAGAAGGTGATGAAGTAAAAGTAAAAGTTATAGGTTTTGATAGAGGTAAAGTTAAACTATCTATAAAACAAGCAGCTGTCTAATTAATGTTCTCATTGTCAAAAATTAAAAATATTTTTTTAAAAAATAAATATGGGAAATATTTAGCTATTGGAGGCTTTGCATTCTTCTTTGTAAAAGGACTTATTTGGTTAGCAGTTATATTTTCAGTTGGTTTTAGTGCTTTTAACTTCATTTAAATCCCTGTTCATTTTGCGTTTGATATCCTTTAAGTAGTTGCAATAACTTTTTAAAAATGTAAGCTTTTTATTGACCATATCTCATGGTGATAAAGAGACCGATATCGCATCGGTTAAAAGCGAGTTTTGGAAAAACTAACAAGGAGTGTGTATGAAAAGAATGCACAGAGTTCTTAATTCGTTTAGCCGAGGCTCAAAGATCGCTAGGCTAAATCAATTAATGTTCCGAAATTTAAAATCTGTTGAAGCTAATGGCAATGGCACAAGTGGATACGTTATTAAATCTGGAAAAAACTCTGGAAAAGTTGTTGGGCATTTAAAAAAAGAGCCTAAAAACATTTAATTAAGATTGGGGTATGGGGCACCTGGCAACAGAACGCCCCTTACATTTAACTAATATTTTTTGGATCTGGCATTCCTACCTTATTATAACCAGCATCAACATAGTGTATTTCACCTGTAACACCACCAGCCATATCACTTAATAGATATAAAGCAGAATTTCCTACATCAAGATTATCAACGTTTCTTTTTAAAAAAGAATGATCAGCATTCCATTTATATAAAAATTTTGCATCTCCAATTGCTGATGCTGCTAAAGTTTTAATGGGTCCAGCGCTTATTGCATTCACTCTTATACCCTTTGAACCTAAGTCTCTTGCCAAATATTTAACGCTTGCTTCAAGAGCAGCTTTACATACTCCCATCACATTATAATTAGGAATTGCTTTATTGGCTTCATAACTTAACGTAATCATACTCCCACCTTGTTTCATAATTTTAGATGCTTCTTTTGCAACTTCTGTAAATGAGAAACAAGAGATTAACATACTTCTTAAAAAATTTTCTCTAGTTGTGTTTAGATATTCACCTGATAATTCAGATTTATCTGAAAATGCTATTGCGTGAACTACAAAATCTATTTCACCCCATTTAGATTTTATATCTTCAAATAATTTTGTTACTTCCTCTTTTTTCTCAACATCACAACTAAAAGTAACATTTGAATTTAATTTTTCTGCTAAAGGAACAACTCTTTTCTTTAATGCATCACCTAAATAGGTAAATGCAAGTTCTGCTCCTGCTTCTGCAAGTTTTTGAGAAATACCCCAAGCAATTGATCGCTCGTTAGCAACACCCATGATCAATCCTTTTTTACCTTTCATCAAACTCATTATTAAACCTTTTCAAATACTAAAGTGGCATTAGTGCCACCAAAACCGAAACTGTTAGACATTACAGAATTTAAATTAACATCTTTTTCAACTTTAGTTACTATTGGGTAATTTTTTGCTTCATCGTCCATATCCTGAATATTTGCGGATGCAGCAATAAACTTATTTTTCATCATTATTAAACTGTAAACTGCTTCATGAACCGAGGTTGCACCTAAAGAATGACCAGCTAATGATTTTGTTGAACTTATTTTTGGTTTGTAATCTTTAAAGGCCTCTCCAACTGCTTTTAATTCCGTTATATCTCCAACTGGAGTAGATGTTCCATGAGTATTTATATAATCGATTTTATTTTTTGTCGTGCTTAATGCCATTTGCATACATCTTACGGCTCCCTCACCTGACGGAGCAACCATATCGTAACCATCGGAGGTAGCACCATAACCAGTTAATTCAGCATAAATTTTTGCACCTCTAGCTTTTGCATGTTCGTATTCTTCTAGTACCAAAACTCCACCTCCACCAGATATAACAAAACCATCTCTTGTTTTATCATAAGGTCTTGATGCTTTTTCAGGAGTATCGTTGTATTTAGAAGAAAGAGCAGTCATTGCATCAAACATAGCTGTCATTGCAAAATGCACTTCATCACTTCCACCAGCAAAAATTATTTTTTGTTTTCCTAATTGAATTATTTCCATTGCATTACCAATACAATGGCCACTTGTTGCACATGCTGAACTGATTGTATAATTAATCCCTTTAATCTTAAATGGTACAGCCAAGGTTGCTGATGCCGTACTGGACATTGTTCTAGGAACAATAAAAGGTCCCATCCGTTTTGGACTTTTTGCTCTTGTTTTATCTGCTGCTAAAATAACATTTTCTATAGACGGGCCGCCTGAACCCATTATCATACCAGTTGAGGTGTTACTTACATCTTTTTCTTCCAGACCAGAGTCTTTAACTGCTTCTGCCATAGAGATATAATTATAAGCAGATCCTGGTCCCATAAATCTAATAAATTTTCTATCAACATGATCTTCAAGATTAATATTTGGCTTACCATGCACGTGGCTCTTTAAATTATATTCTTTGTATTCTTCTGAAAAAGAAATTCCTGACTTTGAATTTAATAGTGATTGATAAACTTCCTCTTGGTTGTTCCCTAAACAAGAAACAACACCTATCCCTGTCACAACAACTCTTTTCATTATTTAAATAAACCTACTTTTAAATTTTCTGTTGAGTAAATTTTTTTGCCGTCTGCCAGCAAAATTCCATTTGCTAAACCTACAGTAGTACCTTCTTTTATAAGAACTCTTTTCATATTAATCTCATAAACTGCTTTTTTGACATTTTTAAGAACTTCGCCAGTAAACTTTACCGTGTTAACTCCTAGAGCTCTTCCTCTTCCAGGATTTCCTAGCCATCCCAAATAAAATCCTACAAGCTGCCACATGGCATCTAATCCAAGGCATCCTGGCATTACAGGATCTTTTTTGAAATGACAGTCAAAAAACCATAGACTATCTTTTATATCTAATTCAGCAACAATTAATCCTTTGCCAAATTCACCTTTTTTTTCAGTAATTTCTGTGATTCTATCAAACATTAACATTGGAGGTGCAGGTAATTTTGCGTTACCTGGACCAAAAAGATCACCATTAGCACAACTGATTAAATCGTCATAAGTGTATGAGCTTTTTTTCATTTTTCGATATCCTTAATACTTGATTTAGCAAAAATATAATATAGATTTAGTTTAGAATAGTTATAAATTACTATGTTAAATAATAGCCAATATATAGATAAATTAAGAAGTTCTGGCTTAAGACCAACGAAACAAAGAATAAAAATTTGCGAAGTTCTGTTTAATACACATAAGACTTTTCATTTTACTATTAACGAACTTGTTAAAAGAATAAGTAAGTTAACAAATGACAAAATCTCACTTGCAACTGTTTATAACACAGTTCATGCTTTCAAAAATAAAGGTTACTTAAAAGAGATACCAATTAACTCTGATCAAAGTTATTTTGATACCAATACGTCGCATCACCACCATTTCTATGATGAGACCCAAAAAGATTTAATCGATATAGATGATGCAGATGTTGAGCCAGTTAAAATAAATACAAGAATTCCTGGAAAAAAAATCAAGTCAGTAGAAGTACTTGTTAAAGTCGAAGACGACAAATCTTAATTCAATTTCTACATTATAATAGTTCTAAACTGTTGACAAATTTATTTAGAATTATTATAAAATATAAAAAAGGAAATACATGAGCACTGAGTTCAGAAATAAAGATTTTAAAAATAAAGAATTAAGCAAATGCCCAGTAACAGGAGTAGGAACAACAGCTAAGTTTTCAGCAGGTAGAGGACAATCAAATAGAGATTTTTGGCCAAATAGTTTGAATTTAAAGATATTAAGTCAGCATTCTAATCTAACTAATCCAATGGATAAAAAGTTTAATTATGCAAAAGAATTTAAGAAATTAAATTACAAAGCGTTAAAGAAAGATTTAACAAAATTAATGACAGACTCACAAGAATGGTGGCCAGCAGACTATGGTCATTACGGACCTTTTTTTATTAGACTGGCTTGGCATGCAGCTGGTACTTATAGAACTGGTGATGGTAGAGGTGGAGCTGGAACAGGCAATCAAAGATTTGCTCCATTGAATGCTTGGCCGGACAATGTCAATTTAGATAAAGCAAGATTATTACTTTGGCCGATTAAACAAAAGTATGGAAAACAAATTTCATGGGCTGATTTATTTATTTTAGTAGGAAATGTAGCTTTAGAGTCAATGGGTTTTAAAACTTTTGGTTTTGGTGGAGGAAGAGTTGATATTTGGGAACCAGAAGATGATATTTATTGGGGATCTGAAAAAGAAATGCTAGGTGTTGAAAGATACAGTGGAAAAAGAGATTTAGAACAACCACTTGGAGCTTCACACATGGGATTAATTTATGTAAATCCTCAAGGTCCTGATGCAAATCCAGATCCTCTTTTAGCCGCTCATGACATTAGAGAAACATTTGGAAGAATGGCAATGAACGATTATGAAACTGTTGCTTTAGTTGCTGGAGGTCATACATTTGGAAAATCACACGGAGCAGCATCTGAGTCTCATAAAGGTCCAGATCCAGAGGCATCAAGAATTCAAGATCAATCGACTGGATGGAATAGTGATTATAAATCAGGAAAAGGTGTTGATACTATAAGCAGCGGTATCGAAGGAGCATGGACACAGTCACCTATAAAATGGGATATGGGTTACTTTGATTGTTTGTTTAATCATGAATGGGAATTAACAAAAAGCCCTGCGGGAGCTCATCAGTGGACACCAAAACAAAATGGCCAAAAAATTAAAATGGTTCCTGATGCTCACGATAAAAATAAAATGCATCCACCAATGATGCAAACAACAGATCTTTCTTTAAGAATGGATCCTTCGTATGGGCCAATATCGAAACATTTTTATAATAACCCTGCTGAATTTGCAGATGCTTTTGCAAGAGCATGGTTTAAATTAACCCACAGAGATATGGGTCCAAGAGCATGTTACTTAGGTAACGAGGTACCAAAAGAAGAGTTAATATGGCAAGATCCAGTAAAAAAACCAAAATATAAATTAAAGAAAAGCGATATTAAAACTCTTAAATCTAAAATATCTAAATCTAAATTGTCTGTATCAGAATTAGTAAGTACAGCTTGGGCATCAGCATCAACTTACAGAGGATCAGATAAAAGAGGTGGAGCTAATGGAGCTAGAGTTACATTAGAGCCACAAATTAGTTGGGATGTTAATGATCCAAAACAGATTAAAAAAGTTATCAAGACTTTAGAAAAAATTAAAAACAAATTTGACAATAAGAAAAAATCTGTTTCGTTAGCTGATTTGATAGTGCTTGGTGGAAACGTAGGTATTGAAATGGCAGCTAAAAAAGCAGGAGTAAATGTCGATGTGCCTTTCTACCCAGGAAGAGGAGATGCTACACAAGAACAAACTGATATCCATTCATTTGGTCTTTTAGAGCCACAAGCTGATGGATTTAGAAACTACAACAAAGATGAGACATCCACAGTTTCAGCTGAGGAAAAGTTAATAGACAAAGCACAATTGATGGGTTTAACAGCTCCAGAAATGACGGTTCTTGTTGGTGGCATGAGAGTGCTAGATACTAATTTTGATCATTCAAAAAATGGTGTATTTACTAAAAAGCCAGGAACTTTAACAAACGACTATTTTGTTAATCTTTTAGATATGAATACTACTTGGAAAGAAACAGATAAATCTGAACAATTGTTTGTGGGAAAAGATAGAAAAACAAGTAAAGTTAAGTGGCATGGTACTAGAGTGGACTTAATATTTGGTTCAAACTCACAATTAAGAGCACTAGCTGAGGTTTATGCATGCAACGATTCATCTAAAAAATTTGTTAACGACTTTGTTTCAGCATGGACAAAAGTCATGAATTCTGACAGATTTGATTTAAAATTGAATTAATAAAATGGAAACTGCACTTAATACACCTAAAGTAAGCTTTGAAGATTTCTACGAAGTACCTAACTTAAAATTCGATATTGAAAAACTTAGAGCTGATTTAGACAAAATTCTTGAAGAAAAAAAGTTTAATTCACCAGGAGTTACACACTTTGGTGCAATCCCGCTTAACCAGATCCCTAATGATGAAAATTCTATTAAAGGTAATAATATTAGAGGTAAATATTGGACTATAGCAGACGAGACAGGAAAAGAAGTTTCAAGAGATGTAGAAATTGATGAGTCTAAATATACTAAACTTTTACCAGAATTTGAAAAAACATATTTCAAAGAGGTATATGAAACTTTAAGTAAAAAGTTTAAATTAGGAAGAGTAAGATTACTGTTAAAAGAACCCAGATCTACTTTGAGTTGGCATAAAGATCCAGAGTGTAGATTGCATGTACCAATAATTACAAACCCGGGTTGTTCGATGGTAATCGAAAATGTTGCAAAACATTTACCAGCTGATGGCAGGGTTTGGATTACAAATAATACTAAATACCATAATTTTTTTAACGGAGGGGAGCAAGCGAGAATACACCTAGTAGCGTGTGTTTTAGACAGTCCATTTAAGTAATGACTGAATTTACCAAAGGCATATTTGAGGTAAGTAAAGACGTTTACAAAAATAACAAAGGCTCAATATTAAGAACAATTGTTTATACAATTGGTCACTTTGCAATTGCTATTACAGTATTGATGCTTGTGGCAGATGTATCTTTTATGATTGCCCTGACAGATGCAATTGTTGAACCAATAGCAAATTCAGTTTGGTACTTTGTTTTAGATAAGTGGTGGGCAAGTAAAAGTAAAAAGTCCTAGTTACCCCACAAAAATTCGTTACTAATCCATCCCACATAGTTTCCAGTTTCCACTTTAAACCATTTTTTTTCTTCTTTTTTAACAATCAATAATCTACCGCTTTTAATTACTGCAATCGGTGTTGAATATTTTGTAGAATTTTTAAAGAGTATTTTTTCCTGAAGTGTAATTAATGATTTGTTTTTTTTAAGCTGAGACCTGTGAACCCATCCACCATTATTTTTATAATCTAGAATTTTTCTAAAATTTTCTTTTTCATCAATTATTTCAACTGGAAAATTTTTTTTTAAGTATATAAATTTGATTGGGTAGTCTAACCCAGGACCATATCTTACATTTACCTTATTATATTTCAAAGAAAGAAAGTAATTTTCTTCTGCTTTTGTGTTATTAAAAAAAATTAAAAAAAAAAATATAAATATTATACTAAACGTTTTTATTATATTAAATCGCATATTCTGAATTCTAAATTTAACAAATTAATAATTAAAACTTTTCCATTTAAACACTTTCCAACATCTAAAATATATTTAATAGCTTCATTAGCTTGAATATTGCCAACTATACCTGCAACTGTACCAATTACCCCATCTTCCTCACAAGTAGCTAAGTCATCATCAGGTGTACCCTGGTAAAAAGACTCCAAGCAAGGTTTTGTTTTTTTTGAAAAATTGAACCCAAAAATATGTCCATCAAATTTTCCTATTGCCCCTGAAATTAAAACTTTTTTTAAAATTTTGGAAAATTTGTTTATTAAAAATTTACTATTAAAATTATCGGTCCCATCTATTATTATATCAAAAGATTGTATTATTTTTTTTGTGTTAAAATCATCAATTTTTTTCTTAAAGCTTTTTATTTTAATGTGAGGATTAACTTTTTTAATTCTTTGTTTTACAATATCAACTTTATATTTTTTAATATCACTAGTAGTAAATATAGATTGCCTATGGATATTAGATAAATTAACTTTATCATGGTCAATTAAGCCTATTGTTCCAACCCCGGCTCTACTTAAGTATTCTGCTGCAGGACAACCTAGTCCTCCAAGACCAACGATTAAAACTTTTGATTTCTTAAGTTTTTTTTGCCCACTGACACCTATATCTTTAAGAATAATTTGCCTCGAATATCTCTCTATTTCATTATTTGTTAGGCTCATTTTTTTCCCGTGGATCCGAAACCACCTTGACCTCTAACAGTATCAGGTAAACTATCAACTTCCTCAAATTCCATTTTAAGAATTGGAACTAAAACCATTTGAGCAATTCTATCACCATTATTAATTATGAAATCTTTGTTACTATGATTGAATAAAATAATTTTTAGTTCACCTCTATAGTCACTATCTATGGTGCCAGGAGAATTTAATACACCTATACTTTCTTTTGCAGCTAAACCCGATCTAGGCCGTATTTGAATTTCAAATTCTTCAGGTATTGCAACTTGCAACCCTGTTGGAATTAGCTCTGAGCTGTTTGGTTTAATTACAACTTTTTTTTCTAAAAAAGCAGACAAGTCAACGCCTGATGAACCGTCAGTTTTATATTTTGGAGTAATTACTTCTTTATCAGTCTTTTTAATTAATATTTTGACCATTAAATCAAATTTAGCTGATTGATAACTCTTTTTACAATCTCATCAGCTACTACTGATTTATAGGTTTTAGAAATAATTTCATCTTCAACATTTTTGTCTTTATAAAATATTGATACCTCGTTAAAATCAGAGTCAAATCCAATATCATTTTTACTAACATCATTAGCTATTATCCAATCACAACCTTTATTTTGCAGTTTTTGTTTACTATTCGAGTGTAAGTTATTAGTTTCCGCAGAGAAACCTATTACTAATTTTGGCTTATTATTATTTTTTGATATTAACTTTAGAATATCTATATTTTTTTCAAAATCTAAATTTATATCTTTATTTTTTTTAATTTTATCTTCCCTTAGATTTTTTGCTTTAAAATCACATACAGCCGCACAAAAAATTGCAACATCGCAAGGTAAATTTTCTATTGTCTTCTGATACATTTCTTCAGCAGTATTTACTTTTAATAAATTAATGTTTGGATCAGGGGTAAGCTTTGATGGACCAGAAATTAAAGTTGTATCAAAACCATAATTAAATAATGATTTTGCTATCTCGTAGCCTTGTTTTCCACTTGATCTGTTTGAAATATATCTAACTGGGTCTATAAATTCTCGTGTAGGACCTGCCGTAACAACTGCTCTAAATTTTTTGTTATTAGTTTTGGATTTAAAAAAATTATCAAGTTCATTTAATATATACTTTATATCAGCCATGCGTCCGTCACCATATTCTCCACATGCCATTTCCCCATTAAATGGCCCTATGATCCTGTAATTATAGCTTTTAATTTTTTCTAAATTTTGTTTATTTGATGCATGTTCCCACATTCTCACATTCATTGCAGGACAAACAAATATGATTTTATTAGATGCTTGAACTACAGTCGTTGCTAAATCATCACTTATACCTTGACTCATCTTAGCAATAATATTTGAGGTAGCTGGAGCTATAAGTATTAAATCTGCCCACCTTGATAGTGAAATATGGTCCATCCCAGACTCATTTTCAACAGAGTACATGTCTGAATAAACTTTATTTTTCGAAAGTGAGGCAATAGACAAAGCTGTAACAAATTCAGCACCACCTTTTGTAAGTATAGTTTTAACTTCACACTGAATCTTTATAAGAGATCTAATTAAATCTAATGATTTATATGCGGCTATGCCACCTGAAATTATAAGTAATATCTTTTTTTTTTCTAAAAAATTCATATTGAATTAAAATACTATGAAACCTAAAAAAACAAGTATTAATAAACCAATAATACTTTGATTTCTAATAGATTTCATCTCGTTTTTCTTCTCAGTTAATGAAGAATAAGAATTAGTATTTTGTGGAATTTTACCACTAGCTAAAAATGCTAAAGCTTGATTTGCGTTTTCCATAACTTTCGGAAATTCTGGAATTTTTTTTAAAATCTCAGCAGAATCTTTTAAAGAGTCTACAACATTTTTAATAGGATCTTTTGTTTCTTTTAACCAGTTTTCTAGCACAGGTCTTGAGGTTTCCCATATATTAGTATTTGGATCTAATTTTCTTGAAACCCCTTCTACAACTACCATTGTCTTTTGAAGTAACAAAAGTTGTGGCTGTGTTTGCATGTTAAATTTTTCAGTAATATCAAACAATTGTTTTAATAATTTTCCACCAGATATATCTTTAATACTTTGACCAAATATTGGTTCCCCAATTGATCTTAATGCTTGAGCAAGTTCATCAACTGAAACATTTTTAGGCACTAATCCTGCAACTAAATGAACCTCAGCTACTTTCTTATAATCTCGACTTACAAAACCAAACAATATCTCAGCAAGATATCTCCTATTTAGCTTATCAATTCTACCCATAATTCCAAAATCTATTGGTACAATTTGTCCTGATGAATTAATAAAAATATTTCCTTGATGCATATCAGCATGAAAAAAACCATCCCTAACAGCTTGTCTTAAAAAATGTTGTATTAAGTCAGTTGCAATTTTTGAAGTATCTTTTCCACTGTCAATTAATTTATCTTTTTCTCTTATAGATATTCCATCAACCCAATCTAAAGTCAGCACACTTTCACTAGTAAAATTCCAATATATTTTAGGCACATTAAAACCTAAATCATTTTTAGTATTCTCTAAATATTCGTTAGCTGCTGCCGCTTCAAATCTGAGGTCCATTTCATGATTAGTTATTTCTTTGAATAAAAAGACAACCTCAATTAATTTTAATCTTTTAGTCTTTGGCATTAAAGTTTCTACCAAATAAGCCAACATCATTATTGCATCAATTTCAGAATTAAATATTTCTTTAATATTTGGTCTTAAAACTTTTATAGCTACATCCTTGATGGTATTACCCTCGTTTATCTTAGCCTTATGAACTTGTGCAATTGATGCAGCTGCAATAGGATCAGAGAATTCAATTATGTTTTTTACTGTTAACTCTCCAAGCTCATCTCGTATAATATTTTCTGCTAATGATTTTGAAAATGGAGGTAATTTATCCTGCAATTTTTCTAAATTTTTTGTAAGTTCTTCTCCAATTATATCTGGTCTTGTTGCTAAGAATTGTCCAAGTTTTATAAAAGTAGTACCCAAGTCTTGAATTGAAGCGCTTAAATCATTCGTGCGATCTGTTTTTTTTTGATTTTTACTGAAAGATAATGAGACTAAATTAAAAAATATTTTGATAAAAAATGGAACTTTGTGAGATCTATCTACAATTTCTATAATATCTGAAGAGCCTATTTTTCTAGCAATTTTAAATAATATAATAATTTTATTGATCATATTTTCCATCCTGAATGGATAGAAACTATACCACCTGAAAGATTTTTATAATTTGGTTTATAAAATTTGTTACTCTTTAAAATTTCAATTAATTCCTCTTGATTTACAAAATTTTCAATGCTTTCTATTAAATATTCATATGGTTTACTTTCTCCTACAATTATTTTGCCAATTGTTGGAATAAACTTAGAGTAATTTTTGTATAAAAACTCTAAATTTTGATTTTGAATTTTTGAAAATTCTAAACAAAAAAATCTTCCACCTTTTTTTAATACTCTGTAAGCTTCTTTAATAGATTTATTTAAACTTTTAGTGTTTCTTAGTCCAAAACTAATTGTATAAAAATCAAAACTATTACTTGGCAAATTTAGGTTTTCAGCATTAGACAGTTTCCATTTAATATTTTTATAATTTTTCAATCTTTTTTTTCCTTCATCCAACATTTTGCGATTAAAATCTACGCACAATATTTTTGATTTATTTTGATTTACATCCGAAAATAGTTTTGCGATATCTCCCGTACCACAAGCCACATCAACAAGCGTATCATTCGATGATGGATTAATTTGTCTTATCAATTCTTTTTTCCAATATCTGTGAACACCTAAAGACATAAAGTCGTTCATTAAATCGTATTTATTATAAACTGTGTCAAAAACACTTTTCACTAACCCTTTTTTTTGCTGAAGAATTTGCTGCATAGTAATAATATTATTTTTATTAATATAATATTAAATGCCAGAATTACCAGAAGTAGAAGTAGTCACACGCTCACTAAAAAAAACGATTAAAAACCGTAAAATTATTAAAATTACAGTTAACAATCGTAATTTAAGGTTTAAGCTTCCCGAAAATTTTGAAAGTATTTTGAAAAATAAAATTGTAAAAAATATATCGAGAAAATCTAAATATATCATATTTGATTTTGGTAATAATTTTTACACAATTTTACACCTAGGTATGTCGGGAACCTTACATATTCCATCTAATAAAAATGTTACAAATCTAAGTTTTTATAGTAATCCAACTTTGCCAAAAAAACATAATCATATAATTATCGAGTTTGATAAAATTAAATTAATTTACAATGATCCTAGAAGATTTGGTTATTTCAAAATTTTAAACAATAAATATGACTTTAATAACTATTTTACAAGAATTGGGCCTGAGGCATTAGATAAAGGATTTAATTTGTTGTATTTAAAAAATAAAATTAAAAATAGGAAAAAAAATATAAAAAACTTTTTGTTAGATCAGAAAATTGTTTCAGGTATAGGAAATATTTACGCAAATGAAATATTATATAAATCACAAATTTTACCTACGAGAAGTGTTAGAAAATTAAGCTCAGTAGAATTAGAAAAAATAATTAAATTTTCTAGAATAACCCTTAAGAATGCGATAAAATTTGGTGGTTCATCTATCAGGGACTTCAAAGGTGTTTCTGGTGGTGGGGGGAGTTTTCAAACTAAATTTACAGTTTATAATAGGGAAAATCTAAAATGCACTAAACGCAAATGTAAGGGAATAATAAAAAAAAGGTATATATCAAATAGGTCAACTTTTATTTGTAATTTTTGCCAAATTTAAAAAAAATATTGACCACGTCTCTTTCTAGGGTTATACCATCGCGTTTTATGGCAAATACAAAATCAGCAATCAAAAGAATAAGAAGAATAAGAAAACAAACCTCTGTCAATAAAGCCAGAAAAAGCAGATATAGGATAGCTTTAAAAAAAATGAACGGTCTAATTGAAAATAAAGACAAAAAAAAAGCCCTCGCTTACTTGCCTAAGTTGAATTCAGAACTAATGAAGATAGCTAAAACTGGCGTTATCAAAAAAGGTAATGCTTCAAGAAATATTTCAAGGATAACTAGAAAGATTAGCGCTCTTTAATCAACCTAGGGTTACGAAAAAAAACAACTTTAAATTTACTCACACTATATATAAACAAGCCAAAATTTATTTAACTACATATTGAGTCAAACTATATTTTAGAATTTGATAAAAGTTTTAGTAATTATTTTTTTACCATCATACAAATTTGAAATTCAATTCATAAGTTATTCAATTAAGGATTTTATTTTTTTTTTTAAAATTAAAAAATTTTATTGAATATTTTTATCTAAGATTTTAGATGGAACTTCCTAATGAAAAATAATTTAAATGTTAATGTTGATAAAAATTTTAATTGGGAAATTATTCAGAAAGAATTACGTCATCAATTTGGATCTGAAATTTACGAAAGCTGGTTGAAGAAGATTATATTTGAGGAAAAATTTACAAATCATATTCTAGTATCTGTATCAACAAGATTTATTAGAGATTGGATTGTCTCAAGATATCTTGATCAAATCTTGGGAACAATCAAAAAATTTAATAAAGAAATAATTAGGGTTGAGTTCAAAATAGATAATAAAATTGATATTAAACAACATAATATTGAAAATTCTTCAGATGCTAAAGTGGCATTTATTAAAGACTCATTTTTGCAATACAATAGAATAGATCAAAATAAATCTTTTAAAAATTTTGTTATTGGAGAAAGTAATAAACTTGCTTTTGAGGCATCAAAGAAAGTGTCTGAAAATATTTCACACTATAATCCTTTTTATTTGTACTCAGGGGTTGGAATGGGAAAAACGCATTTATTGAATGCAATAGGTCTCCAGCTAAAACAAGATAAGAAAGTTACATTTATATCTGCAGAAAGATTTATGTATCAATTTGTAAAGTCTATTAAGTCAAATGAAATGGTTAAATTTAAAGATAACTTTAGAAATACCGACGTATTAATAATCGATGATATACAATTTATGAATGGCAAAGAGGCTATGCAAGAGGAGTTCTTTCATACGTTTAATTCTTTGATCGATAAAGGTTCCCAAGTTATTTTATCTGCTGACAGACCACCTAATAAACTTATTAAAATCCAAGAAAGGATAAAATCAAGATTTTCTGGAGGATTGGTAGTTGATATTCAAAGTCCTGAACATGATTTACGATTGAGAATTCTAAAAACAAAAATTGAAGAATTAAATATTTTATATAGTGAAAAGTTAAAATTATCTGACGAGATATTACAATTTATAAGTAATGAAATAAGAAATAGTATAAGAGAATTGGTAGGTGCTTTAAACAGGGTAGCTTCATTTTCAAGAATTTACAGCAGAGTGCCAAATCTAAACGAAATTAAGATAATTTTAAAAGATTTGTTAAACACAAATGAAACAAAGATTTCAATTGATAATATTCAAACTTTAGTTTGCAAATACTTCAAAATTAGCAAGAATGAAATGCTTTCATCTAGAAGATCCAGGTATCTAGTAAGGCCAAGACAAGTAGCAATTTATTTATCTAAAATACTGACCACAAAATCTTTACCCGAAATAGGTAGAGAATTTTCTAACAGAGATCATACAACTGTTATTCATTCTGTTAAGACAATCGAGAAATTAAAAAATGATAATAATGAAATATCAAATGGGATTAGTTATTTAAAAAATCAGATTTTATACAAAAAAGAAAATGAGATTTAGTATTAATCAGAAAGAACTGCAAGAGTCACTTGGATTTTGTCAAAATGTAATTGAGAGAAGAAGTACATTACCAATTTTATCAAACGTTTTAATTCAAGCTAGAGATGCAAAATTAAAAATCACTGCAACAGATCTAGATATGATTTTTATTCATAATATTTCTAACGTAGAGATTAATGAAGAAGGAGAGACTACTACCAATTCTTCAATAATGCATGATATAGTTAGAAAATTTGCAGCAGGAAAGAAAATAAATGTTGAGACTATATCTGACACAAAGTTACAACTTGAATCTGAAAAATCAATTTTTAAATTGAATTGCATAGACTCTAAAGAATTTCCTTTATTTGAAGATGACCTAGGTGGTGAAGATATTATTATTAATTCTCAAAACTTTTTAAAACTTTTAAATAAGTGTAAGTTTTCAATCTCTAACGATGAAACAAGGCATTATTTAAGCGGTATTTATTTACACTCTACAAATAGCGAAGAAAAAAATTATCTTACAGCAGTTTCCACAGACTCACATAGAATGTCCATATCTAAAACGAGATTAAATGAACCGATTAATTTTGAACCAATAATTTTACCGAAGAAGACTATTTATCAATTATGTTCACTATTAGAGAATTTTAACGGAAATATAAAAATTATAAATTCTAAATCTAAAATCAAATTCGTTTTAAATAATAGCACATTAAGCTCCAAAGTAATTGATGGCAAATTTCCTAATTATATTCAAGTTGTACCCAAAAATAATAAAAAAAAGTTAGAGGCTGATTTAGAGTTATTTCATAATAGTGTAGATCGAGTAGCTTCTGTGTCAAGTGATAAAAAAGATGGAGTTAGATTCACTTTATCTAAAAATAAATTAGATTTATCTGTAAATAATGCAAACAGTGGTGATGGAAAAGAATCACTGTCAGTAAATTTTGACCATGATTTAGAAATAAGCTTCAACTCAAAATATTTGGTTGATGTATCAAGCCAATTGGAGGGAGAAAATATTGAAATTTTTTTTAATGATATTTCTTCACCAGCATTAATCAAGGATCCCAGTGACTTTGATAGCATTTACGTAATTATGCCAATGAAGGTGTAAAATTAAGCAATCTTATTAAGCTCGTTGTAAATAAGTTGCTCCACTTCAAAAGCAAATTTATTTTGCTCCTTCCCAGGAGGTATAATATTTAAAATAGACACTGTAATATGTTGATTTGAGGTGAGCCTACTATTTTTCGGCCAAACTCTCCCTGAATTAACAGCAACTGGCAAACATGCTATTTTAAGGTCGTTATATATTCTTGCAAACCCTTTTTTAAATGTTGATCTATCATCAAAATTCTTTCTGGTACCTTGTGGAAAAATTACTAGTGTTTTGTTAGTATTTTTAATAACTTTACTAACTTCATCGGAAAATTTTAAGTTTTCTTTTGATATTTTGTTTCTGTCAATTGAAATACTACCCATTTTTTTTAAATACCAACCAAATAAAGGTATTCTTACAAGTTCCTTTTTTAGTATAAATACTGGATTTTCGAATATTGTTTGTAAGAAAAAAGTTTCAAAAATTGATTGATGAGTACACACTACAAAATACTTCTGATTATTTACTATATTTTCTATACCTTTAACTTCTATTTTTGTTGCCATAATATACTTTAAACAAAACTTGGTCCAATAACCTAAAAATTTACCACCTAGAATAACTATATTTTGAGGGAGCACTAAACTTGGTATGAATAAAATTAATAGTAATATTAAACCAAAATAGAAAACTAATAAAAAAATAGTATTTCTTATCATTTTGTTAAATTATGTCATTTAATCTTTGTTTTTTACTAATCTTTTTGATTTTTGAATTTTTTATAATAAATTCAACTGGACGAGGTCTCAAATTATAATTTGAAGATAAAACAATACCATATGCTCCAACGTCTTTTATAGCTAAATTATCGCCCTCACTAATTTTTTGATAATTTTTTGTTTTAAGAAAACGATCAGATGTTTCACATATTGGCCCAACAAAGTCATGAGAGCTAAAATTTCTGGATGATTTTTTAATTAGTGGTATTATATCATGAGTAGCATTGTATAAGGCAGGACGTATCAAGTCATTCATACCAGCATCTATAACAATAAATTTCTTATTTAAACTGTTTTTTATATAAATTACTTTTGTAAGTAAAACAGCTGTATTTCCAACAATAGAGCGACCTGGCTCAAAAATGATCTTACAATTATTTTTTTTTGAAAATTTATGGATATTTTTTGAAAGTTTTGAGTAATCTAGTCTTTTGTTATCTTTAATATATTTTATTCCCATACCGCCACCTAGATCAATATATTCAAATTTATATTTAGATTTTGATAAAATTTTACTTATAGCCACAAGTACATTATTGTATGGTTTGTTTTGTGTTATCTGGCTTCCAATGTGAACGCTCAAGCATTTAATATTGATATTTCCAGAATTTTTAAATTTGTTTAAAATTTTGATAATATCATCTCTATTTAAACCGAATTTATCCTGCATTCTCCCTGTCGATATCTTCGAATTAGTTTTCGCATCTATGTTAGGGTTCAATCTTAAACCTACACTTACTTTTTTTCTAAATTTTTTAGCTATTTTTTCTATATTTTTTAATTCGCTTTCCGACTCAACATTTATAAGGAGTATATTTTTACTAATTGCAAATTTCAGTTCTTCAAATTTTTTCCCAACTCCAGAATATACAATTTTATTTGGCTTAAAGCCTAAAGATAATACTTTTTTCAATTCACCATCAGATACAACATCAGCACCTAGGCCATGATCTTTAATTATTCTAAGTATCGTTGAATTATAATTTGATTTTACAGAAAAACAAATTAAAGGACTGAAAGATTTAAATGAATTTTTAAAATTATTAATATTATTAACTAATCTTTTATTAGAATAACAATAAATTGGCGACCCATATTTTTTAACTAAATTATCTGCTTTAATTTTTTCTATGTAAAAATTATTATTTTTATAATTCATTAAACAGTAGTTTTTTGACTTTGTATCAAACTATTATCTTTATATTCAGGATCTCCTTTTTTTCCACATGAGATTAAAGATAAAAATACAATTACAACAATTAAAAAATTTTTCATTTAATTTCCTTTTTAAGTTTGTTTATCATTTTCTTAATGTTTTCAAAAGACGTTCCTCCATATGATTTCTTTGAGTTAACTGAATTTTTTATGTTTGCTTGTTCTAAAATTTCGTTATTTAGTCTTTTATCAATACTCTTAACTTGATCTAAATTTAAGTCCTCTAGAGATAAATTTAATCTTTCAGCTAAATTTACTATTTTTGAAGTTATCTTATAAGACTCTCTAAAAGTAATTTTTAAATTTTTTACCATACTATCAGCCAAATCAGTTGCTGTTGTATAGCCTTTATTTGCTGCTCCAAGCATTATATGTTTATTAATTATTAAACCTTTTAAAACTTCATCAAATATTAACAAACTATTTTTTAATGTATCAAATGAATTAAATACTAACTCTTTGTCGTCCTGTAGATCTTTGAAATAAGACAAAGGCAATCCTTTAACTATTGTTAGCATAGAAATTAAGGAACCATAACTTACACCAGTTTTTCCTCTCAAATATTCAAGTGTATCTGGATTTTTTTTTTGTGGCATGATGGATGATCCAGTTACTAAGTTGTCTTTTAAGTTAATAAAATTGAATTGGTCTGAGTTCCAAATAATTAATTCTTCTGAAATCCTAGATATATGCATTGAACATATCGAGACATTATATAAAAAGTCTAAAACAAAATCTCTATCAGATACTGTATCTATTGAATTATTAGTTGGTTTACTAAATTTCAGTTTTTTTGTTGTATACCATCTATCAATTTTAAAAGATGTACCAGACATTGCGCAAACTCCTAAGGGATTTTCATTTAAACTTTCTAAACTATTCTTAAATCTTTTTTTGTCTCTATTAAACATCTCAACGCATGACATGAAGTAATGAGCTAAAGAAATAGGCTGAGCATTTTTTAAATGTGTAAATCCTGGTAAAATAGTTTTTAGATTTTTCTCAGCATTATTAAGCAAGGTTTTAATCACTCTCACTAACAACTTATCAATTTCATTAACAGAGCCTTTCATCCAAATCTTAAGATCTGTTAAAACTTGATCATTTCTAGATCTAGCTGTGTGTAAAAAACCAGCATCATCCCCTATCAGTTCAAATAATCTACTTTCAATGTTCATGTGAATATCCTCTTTAGAAATATCATATTTAAATTTTTTTTTGTCAATCTCACTTTTAATTCTGTTTAAACCCCATAAAATTTTTTCTTTTACTTTAAGAGAAATAATTTTTTGTTTATAGAGCATATCCGTATGAACTATTGAGCCTTTGATATCCTCTTTGTATAATCGTTTATCAATGTTTATTGAAGATCCAACTTTTATAAAATTATTTGAAGTTTGTTTCTTAATACGCGTGCTCCAAACTGTATAGTTGTTTTTATTTTTTCCCATGATAATTGTTTATATTATTTAGTATGCCTAATTTAATAAAATTTTTTATAACAGTTATAATTATTTTTTCTACATTTAGTAGCAATTCGAAAGATTTAAAATTACCAAAAAATTTGATTATTTATGAAAAACCAAAAGAATATATGGATGTAGCTTTTAAAAATAGATTAGAAAAGGATATAAATTTAATTGATTATGACGGTAAGTTAGTGCTAATGAATTTCTGGGCAACTTGGTGCGAACCGTGTAAAGAGGAAATGCCATCACTTGATAAACTTTCTCTTGATAAAAATTTCAAAAATTTAGAAATTCTACCAATAAACATTGGTCAAGAAAAAATTAATAAAATAAAAGAATTTTATATTAAAACTAATGTTGAAAATTTAGATATTTTTTACGATACAGACGTTAGATTAGCAAAAAAATTTTTACTTAGAGGTCTACCAACAACATTAATAATTAGCAAAGATGGTGTGGAAATTGCTAGGGTTGTAGGATCTATAGATTTCCAAGACAAAAACTTTAAAACTTGGCTTCAGAATTTTGATTAGTCTTTGAAAAAATAAGCAAGACAAACTAAAACTATGATGGCAATAAACTGTAAAAGGACTCTTAGCTGCATAAGTTTATTTGAATATTTTTTACTTGTAGAGCCACCTTTAAAAAGAGTGCCAATACCAAGAACTAAAACAATAGCAACAGCTAATATAAGAATTATTGCTATTACCTTTATTAATATTTCAGAAACCATTAAAAGTATCTATTACATAAATAGTGAAAAAAAAATAAAATAATTTATTTATGACATTTTGCCTAGATACAAAACTTATAAAACCAGAGTCTGATAAAGAAATAAAAAATATAGTTGTATTATTGCATGGTTATGGTGGTGACGGAAATGATATTGCACAAGTCACATTAAACTGGAAGAGGTTCTTACCTAATACACTATTTGTATGCCCTAATGCCCCAGAAAAATGTTTGATCAGTCCATCAGGTTACCAATGGTTTGATCTAAGCAAAGACGATGATGAATTCATTTTGAATGAGAGTAAAAAAAATGAAATAATATTAAAAAAATTCTTATATGAAGTTAAAGAGAAATTTTCATTACCAAATTCTAAGATATGTTTATCTGGATTTAGTCAAGGATGTATGATGTCAATTAATGTAGGACTTTCATCAGATGAAAAGTATTCTGGAATTTTGGGTTTTTCTGGAAAAATAATCAGTAAAAAAGATTTATCAAAAAGAATAACTCATAAACCTGCAACATTGTTAATACACGGCGAAAATGATGACATTGTTCCTTGTGTAAAATCTTTAGAAGCTAAAGATTTCTTGGAAAGAAACAAAGTTTCAGTCGAATTAAAAATAATTAAAAACTGCGGTCATCATATACCCATTGAGGCATCAAGTATAGGATTAAAATTTATTAAAAAAATATTTGTTTTAAATTAAATTAAACAATTTGAGGCATTGAATTAATTTTTTTTTTAGGTTAGTTTGATTTATGAATTTTCAGGATCATAATGTTTCATTAGAAAAATGCCCTGCACTAGTTTTAAATGCAGACTACAGACCTTTAAGTTATTATCCGCTATCTTTATGGAGTTGGCAAGATTCGATTAAATCAGTCTTCCTAGATAGAGTATCAATAGTTTCTTATTATGATAGAGTAATCAGAAGTCCGTCATTTAGCATGAAACTACCAAGCGTTATTGCGCTTAAAAGCTACATCAAACCACTTTCTAATCCAAATTTTACAAGATTTAATGTTTTTTTAAGAGATAAATTTTCTTGTCAGTATTGTGGAAGTAAACACGAATTAACTTTTGATCATTTGTTGCCTAGATCAAAAGGAGGAAAAACTGATTGGGATAACGTTGTTACAGCTTGTTCAGCTTGTAACGTTAAAAAAGGAGGCCGACTATTAGAAAAATCAGGAATGAAATTAAATCAAAGGCCTTTTCAACCCACTACTGAAGATCTTCATAAAAATGGCAGAAATTTTCCACCAAACTTTTTACATAAAAGTTGGATGGATTATTTGTATTGGGATGTTGAATTAGAACCTTAACTAGATTTTTTCAGAAATATTAATTGCAATTTTAGAACCAGTTTTTATTACTTTATCAAAAATTGAATACAATCCTTCTTTAGTTGCTCCTTCATCGTAAGCAATATCTTTATGATCTATTTCATCTTGCCTAAACTTTTCTATTTTTTTTCTAAGTAATTTCTCATCATTTTTAATTTCTTTTATCTGGTTTAAGTAATGTTCATCTATTACTTCCTCTACAGATGCGGTACAAAGCATTGCTGCTTTCTTTCCTAGCAATGTACTGCCAAAACCTAAACCTAAACCCAAAAGATCCCATAAAGGTAAAAATTTTGTTGGTTCAATTCCTCTTTTTTTTATTTCTTTTTCAAAAAACTCACAATGCTCTACTTCATGCTCTTTCATGTGCTCAATAGTCTTCTTTAGTTCTTCATTTTTAACTATAGTATTTAACGCTAAAAGCTGACCTTCATATATTTTGATGGCGCCTCTTTCACCTGCATGATCTACCCTAATAAATTCTTCAATTTTTTTTTTATTACTTTTTTGCATATTTGAATATATAGACAATGACTATGGTTAAAACAAATGAAATTATAAAATTTAAGGTCGCAAGTGAAACCCCAAATATCGAAAAATCTACATCTCTACAATCAGGCTGAATATTATTTAGAGATTTAAGTATTTCCTCTTTCTCGAGGGCTTTAATATTTTCACCTGTGCATGAAAATAGTGGTTCAATAATTCCTTTTTCAATACCTACATGATAACCTGACAACAAAGTACCTGCCAAAAAGGTCAATCCTAAAATTATTAACAATATATTTTTATTACCAATTAAAAAAGCAGTTAAACTTATTAATATAGCTATAGCATACGGTATTCTTTGGTAGATACATAGTATACATGGTTTAAAACCAAGCATGTATTCTACGTACAAAGCTGCAATTAAAGAAAAGAAACTAAGAGTAAAAATTATAATATAAAATTTTTTTATGTTTTGATCTGACATTTATTTTAAAAATTTATAAGAAATTTATATACAAAAAACGCAAAAACTATAATAATTATCGATATTAATATAGAGACAGGAACCAGTTTTTTTTCAATAATCTTTTTCATTGCCTTTCCAAAATTACCCAATAGAAAGGCAATTATAAAAAATCTAGATCCTCTCGTTAGAAGAGAGACTATAACAAAATAAAGAAAGTTAAAATGTACAAAACCACTTGTGATTGTCAGCAATTTAAATGGCACAGGTGTAAAACCTGCAATCGCAAGCAATGTAACCCACGCAATAGTTCCACCATCAGAAGAGACCTTATCTTTTAAAAAATTTGTATTATCAACTCCATATAACTCGAATATCTTTATGCCGATCTCGTTAAAAAAAATGTATCCTATAAGATATCCTAAACATGCACCTAAAACTGAACCAGTTGTTGCTATAAATGCTATTTTTTTCCATTCATTTTTCTTTGCAATTGTCATTGGTATTATAAATACATCAGGTGGTATAGGAAAAATAAAGCTTTCAATAAATGATACAAAGCCTAAAAATTTTTTAGAGTTTTTGTGACCGGCAATTTTAATAGATTTATTATAAATATTTTTAATCATAATTTTGTATTCTAAAAACACTGTTTATACTATAAATTTTATATTAAATTAATTAAAAAGGGCGAATGGCGGAACTGGTAGACGCGTTGGACTCAAAATCCAATAGCAGCAATGTTGTGAGAGTTCGAGTCTCTCTTCGCCCACCAAGGTAAAATGAAATTAAATAGTTACAATAACCTTCTAGAACTTTTTTTTGATCAATACAAAAAACAAGACAAAAATAAAATTTTCCTAACTAACTTAGGTAATCCAAAACATAAATTAAGTTGGGAGAAAACGTACTTATTAGTCAACCACTTATCCAATCAAATATCTAAAGATATTAAATTGGGTGATAGATGTGTTTTAATTTCAGAAAATAGACCTGAGTGGATGATATCTGATTTGGCAATTATGTTAGCTGGAGGAATTAGTGTGCCCTCTTACACTACTTATACTACTAAAGATTATGAATATATCATTAAAGATTGTGAACCATCAGTATTAATAGTTTCAAATAATACTCAGTTTAATAAAATTAAAGACATATTAGATTACAAAAAAATAAAAAAAATTATTTCATTTGATAGATTAGAAAATTTGAAATTTCAAAATTATCTTTGCATTGAAGATAGTATAAATAATAAAGATGGTTTTGAAAATTTTGATAGCGAAATAAGTATAAAGCGTTCAGACCCAGCTTGTATTATCTATACATCTGGGACACAAGGAAATCCAAAAGGTGTAATTTTGAGCCACGGAGGAATTTTGAGTAATTGTGAAGGTGGTTATGAGTTATTAAAATCAATCATATCAAAAGATATGAAATTTTTGACTTGGTTACCATTATCACATTCCTACGAACATTCGGTACAATTCATACAAATTGCTGTTGGTGCAAAAGTATTTTACGCAGAGAGCATAGATAAATTACTTAAAAATATTAGCGATTGTTCACCAGATATAATGACTGCAGTTCCAAGATTTTATCAAAACCTCTACCAAAAGATAAACTCTACTTTTAGTAAAGCAAAAGGTTTAAAAAAATTCCTTGTAGAAAACACTGTTAAGTTGGGTTCAAAAAAGTTTAATAAAGAAAAAATGAGTATTAAAGATAAAATAGTAAACAAGATTTGTGAAATTACAGTCAGATCCAAGATCAAAAAACAATTTGGAGGTAGTCTCAAGACATTCGTATCTGGTGGTGGCGCTCTTGACCCTGAAATTGGAATTTTTCTTAATTCAATAGGATTACCAACATTACAGGGGTATGGATTAACAGAGACATCACCTGTTGTTAGCTGTAACCCGATTGAAGATATAAGGATAGATACTGTGGGAATTCCTTTTAGGTGCAATAATGTGAAAATAGCCGAGGATGGGGAAATATTGGTAAAGGGAGAAAATGTAATGTTAGGCTATTGGAATAAAAAGGCTGAGACAGATAAAGTATTAGTTGATGGATGGCTCCATACAGGAGATATCGGAAAATTTATAAATGGATATTTAAAAATTACAGATAGAAAAAAAGATATACTAATTACGCCAGGTGGTGACAATATTTCACCAGTCAAAGTAGAAACAGCACTAACGAACTCAAATTTTATTGATCAGAGCTTAGTATATGGTGATAACAAACCTTATCTTGTAGCTTTAATAGTTTTAAATTCAGAAATTAATATAAATGATAAAGATTTAAGTGATGAAATTGAAAAAATTAATAAAAATTTAACCAAAATAGAAAAAATAAAAAAATATTTTATAATTAAAGAAAAATTTTCTATAGAAAATGGCATGATGACGCCAACTTTAAAGTTAAAAAGATATAAAATTATTAATATTTATAAAAATAATTTTGAAGATCTTTATAAAAAATAATTAATAAACAACGTTATATTAAGCGCATAAACATTAATGTTTTTACGTTTACTAAAAATAAATTTTTTGAAGTTTAAAATTTAAATTTTACAACTTAATTTATAAAAAATTAAATAATTGACATAACATAAGAAAAAATTTAAAAATTAAATAAACAACGAATCAAAATGATTCGTACAAACAGGGAGCTAAAGATGGCTAAAAGAAGAAAAAAAGCTAAGAAAAAAGCTAAGAAAAAAGCTAAAAAAAGAAGAAGAAGAAGATAATATTTCTTTTTTAAAAACGCTTCTCATAACGATTGTGTGAGAAGCGTTTTTTTTTAATCTTCCTCATTTTCTGTAACTAAACTTGTATTTTCAACTTCACTAATTTCTTCATTAGATTGTTTTTGAACTTCAGTTTTCTGGACTTTATCAGCTATTGGTTCACTTTTATCCACGTTTCTTTTTAGGGCCTTATCTAGTTTTTTTTGAGTATTTTCTATAGAGAGATTTAATACTATTTGAAACTCAGAAATAATCCTTTCATAAGCTTTTTCAAATAATTGTCTTTCACTATAAGACTGATCTATCATTATATCATCACCTTTATTTAAATCTCTCACAACTTCAGCTAAATCATATATTTTTCCAGATGTAATTTTCTGTTCATATTCTTGAGCTCTCCTACTCCACATAGATCTTTTTATTTTAGGTTTGCCCTTTAGTATAGATATTGACTTGTTAACTTGATTTATTGTAGACAAGGGCCTGAGATTAGATTGTTTGTTTATAGGCAATAATCCTATCGCTTTATCTTTTTCAAATTTAATATCATAACATTGAACATCTATCCCTCCAATTTTTTTTGCGCTTACAGAAAGAATTTGGCCAACCCCATGCTTTGGGTAAACAACATAATCCTTTACTTTATATTGTCTTTTTTCAGTTCCTTGTTTTTTTATTTTAACAATTTCAGGTTTTTGATCCAAGGTTTTAGTAAGTTTTAAATTTTCATTTTTGATATTACTTTTTTTAAGTTCTTTTTTTTTATTATTTTTGGAAAAAACTTCTTTTTTTATAATTTTCGGCCTTCCAACTTTTTTCTTTGGAACATCTTTTTTTATTTTGACTTTAACTTTTTTTTTTGGGTTTTTAGGTTTAGTTTTTTTTTTAAAGGTTTTCTTTAAAATACTTTTCAAATTTATTTTCTTCATTTTTATATTTTTCGTTATCTATTGGTGGCTCTTTTTTTTGTGAAATATTTGGCCAAATTTCCGAATATTTCTGATTTATCTCTAACCATTTTTCTGATCCTTTTTCCGTATCTGGTTTTATAGCATCTACTGGACATTCTGGCTCGCAAACGCCACAATCTATACACTCATCAGGTTTAATTACAAGCATATTTTTTCCCTCATAGAAACAGTCAACTGGACAAACCTCAACGCAGTCCATCAATTTACACTTTATACATTTATCGTTAACTATGTATGTCATTGTTTTTGTTTATTCTTGATATCTAATTTTATATCACCCATAATTTTAGTATCTACGTAAAGCAATCCTGCTAAACGTCTCATAAGATTTTCTTCATATATGTCCGAATTTCCATCTGACAAAATAATACTCCAAATATTTTTTATAATTTCTATCTTATTTTCTTTATCCATAGCTTTTATATTTTTTGTAAAATCTTGAATATGATTTGAATCTGACTCTTTTTTTTCTGCTTCTAATATAACTTTATCTATATCTTCATTATTATTATTAAGTTTTATTAGAGTATTTTTAATAATTGTTTTTTCTTTATCAGTATAATTTTCATCAATTTTAGCCGCATGTATCATTAGACAAGCTACGTTAATTAAATCACTTTCTTTACTTGATCGTTCTTCTTTATTAAAAAATTTAAGTATCATTTTAAATTTAACTCTTTTAAAGCTGCAAAGGGGTTATCACCTTCAAATCTATTCTTATTTTTCTTATTAATCTTTCTAATAGGACTATATTTAAAAAAGTATTTATCATTTTCAAGTGAGACATTGTAGTTCATTTTCTTTATCAATTTTATAAAATTTTCTTTATTACAGCCTAAAAGATTTAACATTTTTGGAACTAGCTCAATTTTACTATCTTTGATGGTATCTGAGCTTATTATTTCTAAAAATAATCTCTCTAGAATATCTATTCGGACAAAATAATCATCAAACTTTTCAAAACCACAAAGTAGCATAAAATTCTTATCATTAAATTTTTTATCATTTAAAAAATTTAATCCGAAAGTCGGTGGTTCTAAATCATAATATTTTTCATTATAGTTTTTCCAAAGAATTAATCTTAGTGAAACTACTGTTGGTTTAAATAGCTTGTACAAAAATATGTGGTATCTTCCAAACTTAACTCCTTCATCTCTTAAAATTTTCCTTTCTTTCTGATCAATATTTCTTAATAATTTTTCAATATTATCTCTTTTTAAAACCCCATTATTCTCGTACAACATGTAAGATAATGCCCTTGTTGAAGAATTAGATGATTTTATATCTTTTAATTTAATAAGACTACCTAGTTCAATATTTATCTTGTTGTTTAACCAAGTCTTTAAAAAATTTTGTAGGACATTTTTATGTTCAGTTTCTACAACATCATCAACAATCACATTTATTTCAGGTTTTAAGTAATCATTTCCTTTTACTAAATATGCTATTGGAAAATTATTCCAATAAATTTTGAGATCTTTCTTTAATTCGATATTTTTTGTTTTAATTATTTGATTAATTCGTTCCACTATCTCTGGACCAACATTTTGTCTTGATGCTTTTTTTAACGATTTTATGTCAGAGTCTAAATCCCCAATTTTAAAATCTAGTTCAAGTTTTAGCCCTTTTAAATTTCCGATAAATTGGTTATTAATCATAACCTTTTCATTATCAACTATTTTAGTTTCAAAAATAATGTCTTGTTTTAAACCTTTAGCTAATACGCTTGCTCTTTTATCAATAAAGCTTTTTGTAAGTTCCTCGTGTAATCTATCGGATAATCTATCTTCAAGAAATTTAGTTCTTTCTACCCAATAATCTTGATTTTCAACCCATCCATTTTTATTAGCTACATATGACCACGTTCTTACATTTGCAATCCTGTTTGAAACAGAGTCCACATTACCATCTAGTTTATCTAATATAGACAACTGTTGCTTCATATATTTACTAGTTATTTTTCCTGGGGACTCTCTTAAAAAGTTGAAAACTTTACCAACCACCTCTAAATGATTTCCATAAGTTTTTTTTACAAAGTCTGGTATTTGACAACATTCCCAAAGTAATTTAAGCTCATTTTCATTGTTAAATATTTGAAGTTTCTCAGTATCTTTAAGAATATATTTTAATACTTTTTCATCCTCACATTCAGAAACTTTTCTCAACCAACTTTTGCTAGGTCTTTCCTCTAAAGATTTAATTAATTTGTCACCATTTTTAAAATTTAAATTTGGATTCCTCCAAAAAATTGTGTGTATTTCATCTATTTTATGATTCTCCAATAATTCTATTTCTTCTGCACTTATTTCCCCACAATCTCCAGTTATTCCAAATGATCCATCATTTAAATATCTGCCAGCTCTACCAGCTATTTGGGATATTTCTGAAAGTTTCAATCTTCTTAGTTTTTTACCATCAAATTTTTTTAAATTAGAAAAATAAACATTGTTTAAATCCATGTTAATACCCATTCCGATTGCATCAGTAGCAACTAAATAATCAACGTCACCCGACTGGTATAAACTTACTTGTGAGTTTCGAGTTTTAGGGCTTAATGATCCCATTACTATTGCAGCACCACCCTTTTGTCTCCTTATTAGTTCTGCGATTGCGTAAACTTCCTCAGCTGAAAAAGCGATTATTGCACTTTTTCTCTCAATCCTAGATATTTTTTTATGTCCTGAATAAGTTAATTTAGAAAGTCTTTTTCTATCGATATATTCAATATCCTCCTCTAATTTTTCAATTATATTTCTCATAGAGTTTGAGCCCATAAACATCGTTAGCTTTTCTCCTCTTAAATTTAGTAATCTATCAGTAAATATATGACCTCTCTCATGGTCACTACACATTTGTATTTCATCTATTCCAACAAACTCTAAAATCTTATCAACTGGCATAGACTCTACCGTACAAAAATAATATTTAGCATTAGCTGGTATTATTTTTTCCTCTCCTGTAATCAGAGCGACATTATTTGGGTCAACTTTTTTAATTACTTTGTCATAAACTTCCCTTGCCAATAATCTTAACGGAAAACCCATCATTCCAGTATCAAACGAAAGCATTGTCTCAATTGCTAAAAAAGTTTTTCCAGTATTTGTTGGACCTAGAACTGCTGTAATCTTATTTTTTTTCATTTCTATTATTTGTGTGTCAAAATTTTTACCTACTATATGTTGTTACCCAGTAAGAACAAAAATGGTCTAAAACATGACCGAATCGAAGAAAAAAAAGTTCTCATTTTCATATATTTTATAATTAATTTAAATTTTAATACCTTTATATTTTCTCATACATACATTTGCTAATAATAAATTAGGGTCTATAAATATTTTTGATTTCTTAGCTTTTTTAAAAGATTTAAAAGCAAAAATAGCTATTGGTATTTCTGTACATCCGAGAATAATTTTTTTACATCTTATTTTAATTAAATATCTTACAGCAGGCCCAATGATTTTTTCAGCTTCTTTAACTTTGCCAGATTTAACTAACTGAATAGCTTTATTGACACATTTTTTTTGTAAGTTTTTAGATGGTGTAACTAATTCAAAATTTCTGGATAAATAGTTATGATAAATCTTTGTATTTATAGTGGCTTCAGTTGCTAGTAATCCAATTTTACTATTTTTTTTACATGTTTTTTTAGTATGAAGAAAAACTTCTTTAGGCATACTAATTATTGGAATCTTTATTTTTCTTTGTAAATCATTATACCAGTAATGTGCTGTGTTACATGGCATTACAATAAACTTACACTTATTTTTCTGAAGTAATCGACAACCTTTGACAAGCTCGTCAAGAACATTAAAATATTTTTTTAAATTCTCAGGTCTTTTTGGAGTATCAGACTTGTTATATAATATAAATTTAGGATATTGTTGATCTTTCTTGCCTCTATTTAAAACTGCAATTTTATTACAAAAATCTAATCCTGCTTGGGTTCCCATACCACCTAAAATACCAATCATATTTTCCTAATCACTTTCCAAACCCCTGTTGCAGATGCAATTAATTGGTCTTTTTTTTTTAAGGTGCAATTAACAAATACCATACTTTTGGTTTTTTTAAGTATTTGCACATTTCCTATCAACTCATCCTCTTTTCTTGATGGTGTTATAAATTTGATATCAAGCGATACGGTAACACAAGATTTTTGATTAGTTGTTCTATGCACAGCGGTTCCTGCTCCAGCATCTATCAATGAACAAATAAAACCACCATGGGTAATCTCTCGTTTATTTAAATGGAATTCCCTAATCGTAGCTTTAAATTCATATTCATTTTCAGAAATTTCTCTAAAATAAAGACCACCATTGTGGTGCATAAATCCGGATACTCTACTAATTTGTTCAAAATCTTGTTTCATATATAATTAAAGAATTACAGTTAGTAACAACAAAAATAAAAATACAATTGCAAAAAAAACTATTACACTTTTCTGTAAGGAAATTTTCATATAATTGGTGCGCCTGCTAGGAGTCGAACCCAGAACCTCCTGGTCCGTAGCCAAGCGCTCTATCCAATTGAGCTACAGGCGCTAATAAATTAACATAAATCATCTATATTTTAATGTAATTTTTAAATTTAAGTTTATTCTATCGTAATGTCAAAAAATTCTAAAGATATAGTTTTAACATCTGCCTTAAGAACATCGGTAGGTAAATTTGGTGGCATTCACAAGAAACTTCAAGCCCATGAATTAGGCTCAATCGTTATAAAAGGTATTTTAAAAAAAACCAATATAGATCCGTTAGAGATAGATGAAGTCGTACTTGGTCAAGTTTTACCAAGTTTAGGAGGACAAAATCCTGCAAGACAAGCCTTGATAAAATCTGGAATTCCTAAAGAGAAAACTGCTTTTAATATTAATCAAGTTTGTGGATCAGGACTAAGAGCTATTGTTTTAGGATACCAATCAATTGGTATGGGCTCATCAAAATTTGTTATTGCTGGTGGGCAAGAAAGCATGTCAAATTCAGATGAAAAAGAAATGTTAACAAATGGTTTAATAGATGCTTTTAATAATTACCATATGGGCGTTACCGCAGAAAATGTTGCAGAGAAATTTAATATTTCAAGAGATGAACAAGATCATTTTGCTCTAGACTCACAATCTAAAACTGAAAGTTCAATCAAAAGTAAAAAATTTTTAAATGAAATAATTGATAACAATCAAGATGAACACCCAAGGTTTAATTTAAATATTGAAAATCTTAAAAAGTTAAAACCTGCTTTTAAAAAAGATGGCACTGTTACTGCTGGTAATTCATCTGGCATAAACGATGGTGCAGCTGGCGTTTTAATAACCACAAGAGATTTAGCTGAGAAAAAAAATTTAGATATCCAAGCAAAAATTGTTTCTTGGGCTACATCTGGAGTTGATCCAACTTTAATGGGTTTGGGACCTATTCCGTCCTCTACAAAAGCTCTTGAAATTGCTGGGTGGAGTATAAATGATTTAGATTTAATAGAGTGCAATGAAGCTTTTGCTGCACAAACACTTGCAGTTGTCAAAGAACTTAAAGTCCCTAAAGAAAAACTAAATGTTAATGGAGGTGCAATTGCTATAGGTCATCCAATCGGAGCATCTGGTGCAAGATTGATAGTCACATTAATCCATGAAATGATCAAAAGAGATAATAAAAAAGGTTTAGTTACTCTTTGTATAGGTGGTGGTATGGGTATCTCTATGTGTATAGCTCGCGATTAATATTTTAAAGATTTTAAATTCTTATTTAATAGCGCCAATTGTATCCATACTTTCGCATCAAATTTTTTGCTATTATCTCTTTTTAGTAATAGTTTTTTTAATAAATTAATCATTTAAATACTTTCATATTTAAGGATGTCAAAAAAAAGATATAAATATGTTATAAATATAGCTTCAAATAATGAAAAAAGATCTTTTAGTACCTGATATTGGTGATTTTGAAAACGTTGAAATTATAGAGCTGTTAGTAAAACAAGGCCAAAAAATTTCTATTAACGATCCAATAGTAACGTTAGAAAGTGATAAATCTAGTGTTGAAGTACCATCAACAGCGGAAGGGATTATAGAAAGCATATCAGTTAAGATAGGAGATAAAGTTTCAAAAGGTGATAAACTAGTTTCAATTTCTGTAGAAGGAGAAAGTGAAA
This sequence comes from uncultured Pelagibacteraceae bacterium, assembly GCA_902583455.1. Classification (GTDB taxonomy): domain Bacteria; phylum Pseudomonadota; class Alphaproteobacteria; order Pelagibacterales; family Pelagibacteraceae; genus Pelagibacter. Next base: position 270,444 of record CACHVY010000001.1, read on the forward strand.
AAAACGTTCAAGTTAAGGAAGTTAAAAAAGAGACAGAAATACCAAAAGATACAGAAAAAATTATAAGTGATGCGGAAAAGATACAAAAACTTGACGAACCAAAAATTATCAGGCAAGAAGTTTTGGAGTCTAAAAAAACTTCCAAGTTAGAAAATTCAAAAATTGAGATTGTTTCAGACACAAATGATATAGACCCTAGTGAAACCAAAGAGTGGCTTGAGTCATTATCTGCAATACTTAACAGTGATGGTAAAGAACGAGCACAATATATAATTAGACAATTAATAGAGCATTCATACAGAGAGGGTTCTGGATTAGTAATGTCTAGAAATACTCCGTACATTAATACAATACCTGCTGAGGAAGAAAAAAAATTACCTGGCGATCAAAATATAGAGCGAAAAATAAGATCTCTAATTAGATGGAACGCAGCTGCCATGGTTGTAAGAGCTAATAAAAAAAACCCAGAATTAGGTGGACACATAGGAACTTTCGCTTCAGCTGCAACTTTGTACGATGTTGGAATGAACCATTTTTGGAGAGCAAAAAATAATAAGTTTGGTGGAGATTTAATATATTTTCAAGGTCATAGTGCTCCAGGAATTTATGCAAGGTCTTATCTTGAAGGAAGATTAACCGAAAAACAATTAGATAATTTCAGGCAAGAAGTTAAACCGGGTGGATTATCATCTTATCCACACCCGTGGTTAATGCCAGAGTATTGGCAGTTTCCAACCGTATCAATGGGGTTAGGTCCTATGCTTGCAATTTATCAGGCAAGATTTATGAAATACCTGATTAATAGAGGTCTCATTAAAGATGAAGGTAGAAAGGTTTGGGCTTTCTTAGGAGATGGAGAAATGGATGAACCAGAGTCTTTAGGAGCAATAGGCTTAGCCGCCAGAGAAAAATTAGATAATTTAATATTTGTTGTTAATTGCAATCTTCAGAGGTTGGATGGACCAGTAAGAGGTAACGGAAAGATTATCCAAGAGCTTGAGGGTATTTTTAGAGGAGCTGGCTGGAATGTGCTTAAGGTAATTTGGGGTTCTTATTGGGATCAATTATTAGCAAATGATAAAAAAGGTCTCTTAGTAAAAAGAATGAACGAAGCTGTTGATGGTGAATACCAAGCTTTTAAAGCTAAAGGTGGATCATATGTGAGAGAGAAGTTCTTCGGAAAATATAAAGAATTAAAAGATATGGTGTCTTCTATGACAGACCAAGATATTTGGAAACTTAACAGAGGTGGACATGACCCACATAAAGTTTATGCAGCTTATCATCAAGCAATTAACAATATTGGAAAACCCACTGTTATTATAGCAAAAACAATAAAAGGTTACGGAATGGGCAAATCAGGAGAAAGTATAAATACCACTCACCAACAAAAAAAATTAGATGAGAAAGATCTTATGTATTATAGGGATAGGTTTGATGTTCCATTAACAGACGAGCAAGTAAAAAATATTCAATATTATAAACCTGACGAAAATTCAGAAGAGATTAAATATTTAAAAGATAGAAGAATTAAACTAGGTGGAAATATTCCTGAGAGGTCTACTTTTGCTAAATCAATTAAAACTCCTCCAAAAGATATTTTTGATGCTCTTAAAAAGTCAACTGGATCAAAAGAAATGTCCACTACAATGGCACTTGTAAGAATGCTTACCAATCTTTTAAGAGATAAAAATGTTTCGCCAAGATTGGTTCCTATCATTCCAGATGAAGCAAGAACTTTTGGAATGGAGGGTTTTTTTCAAAAAATTGGCATATACGCTCACGAAGGACAAAAGTATGAGCCAGTAGACTCAGAACAATTATTTTCTTATAGGGAGGATAAAAAAGGTCAAGTTTTAGAGGAAGGTATAACTGAAGCTGGATCAATGTCATCTTGGATAGCAGCAGGCACAGCATATTCAAACCATGATATTGAAATGATCCCTATTTATCTATTTTACTCAATGTTTGGATTTCAAAGAGTTGGTGATTTTGCTTGGGCCGCTGGTGACAGTCAAGCAAGAGGATTTTTAATCGGAGCAACATCAGGAAGAACTACGCTCGCAGGAGAAGGTTTACAACACCAAGATGGCCATAGTCATATTATTGCATCTACAATCCCAAACTGTGTTTCATATGACCCAACTTTTGCATATGAGTTAGCTGTAATTTTTAGAGATGGTTTAAAGAGAATGCATGAAAACAAAGAAAATATTTTTTACTACATAACAACATTAAATGAAAATTACCCACATCCAGAAATACCAAATGAAAAAGGTATTGAGGATTCAATTTTAAAAGGAATGTATAAGATAAAATCTATAAATAATAATAAAAAAACAAAAATCTCACTTTTAGGATCAGGTTCAATATTAAGAGAAATGTTAGAGGCATCAGAAATTTTAAATAAAGATTATAAAATTGATTCTGATGTGTGGAGCGTGACAAGTTACAACGAATTACGAAAAGATGGTTTAGAGATAGAGAGATATAATTTACTTAATCCTAATGAGAAACCTAAAGAAACGTATGTAGAAAAATGTTTAAAAAATTCTGAAGGACCTATATTGGCAGCATCAGACTATATGAGAATTTCATCTGATCAAATAAGACCATATACAAACAAGAGCTTTTATTCCCTTGGTACAGATGGGTATGGAAGAAGTGATACAAGAAAAAATCTTAGAAACTTTTTCGAAGTTGATAAAAAATATATTGTTACTTATGCTTTGAGTGTTCTTTCAAAAGAACAATTAATTGCATCAAAATATGCTGAGGAGGCGATTAAAAAATATAATATTGATAAAAATAAACCAATGCCAACCAAGTTATAAAAATGAACCAAATTATACATGCGAGTCCAAAGGTAAGAAAGTTTGCAAGGCAACTTGGTGCAGATATTTCTCAATTAAAAGGGTCAGAAAGAAATGGCAGGATTACAGAGGAAGATGTCCGAAATTTTATAAAAAATCAAATTAAACAACAAGAAAACACTCCAAAGAAATCAATAAAAGATGAAAAAAAGAAATTAGAATTTGATCATAGTGAGTTTGGCGAAATAGAGATAACACAAATGCCACGTATAAAAAGGTTGGCAGCACCAAATTTATCTGATTCTTGGCGAACGATTCCACATGTAACTCACCATGACGAGGCTGATGTTACTGAACTTGAAAGTTTTAGAAAAAATTTGAAGGATAATTTTACTGGTGAAAAGAAAAAAATAACCCCTTTAGCTTTTATTATTAAAGCTTTAGTAAATAGTTTAAAAAAATTTCCACATTTTAATTGCTCTATTAAGGATGAAGAAAACTACGAACTTATATTAAAAAAATATTTTCATATAGGAATAGCAGTTGATACAGAGCATGGTCTAATGGTACCAAAAATAAGAAATGCAGATAGTAAAAAGATAGAAGACTTATCAATTGAACTTAAGGATATAAGTGAAAAATGTAGAAATTTAAAAATAGATAAAAAAGAATTTTTTGGAGGCTCTATGACAATTACAAGTTTAGGAGGTATTGGTGGGACTTTTTTTACACCAATTATCAACCCTCCTGAAGTTGCAATATTAGGTATCGGCAAAATAGTAGAACGAAGTAAAAATTTAATGCTTCCATTATCTTTGTCTTATGATCACAGAGTAGTTAATGGTGCCGATGCAGCAAGGTTTTGCAACGAATTAAAAGACAACCTCGGGCAAAATTTCGCTTATAAATTATCACTATAATATAATGACAAAAAAAGCTTCTTTAGCAAGTGCATTACTTTGTTGTTTTATTTGGGGAACAACTTTTATTGCACAAGATACAGGTATGGACAACATAGGGCCTTACACTTTCAATGGTGTAAGATTTATGGTTGGCTTCTTTGCCTTATTACCTATTTTTTTGTTAATAGAAAAAAAAAATTTCGCATCTGAATTTAATAAAGACAAAAAAAAATTTGTATATTTATCTTTTTCAATTGGTATTTTTCTCTTTTTAGGAACTGCTTTGCAACAAGTTGCTCTATTATACACAGATATTGCTAATGCAGCATTTTTTACAATTTTTTATGTTCCAATGGTTCCTTTTATAGTTCTTTTTTTATTTAAAAAAAAAGTTCATTGGAGTGTTTATCCCTCTGTAGTTTTATGTGTAATCGGCGGGTATTTATTAACTAATTTTTATGATGCTACTGTTAGAAAAGGAGACATGTTAGTTATTTTTTGCGCATTTTTTTGGGCTCTACATATTATTTTTATAGGTGAACTCGTAAAAAGTTTTGAGCTCCCAATTACTGTTGGTTTAGTACAAACTTTTATTGTATCTGTACTCTCGTTGTTAATTAGTCTCTATGTTGAGGAAATAAACATTCAAAAAATATTATCTGAAAAATACGAAATCCTTTATGCAGGAGTTTTATCAGGTGGGTTTGCGTTTGTTTTGCAAATATATGCTCAAAAGAATATTAATCCTGCTCCTGCTGCTATAATATATTCTTTAGAGGGAGTTTTCGCTGCTATTGCTGCTTGGCTTATTTTAAGTCAAGTTTTAAATATAAATAACATTCTTGGATGTGTATTTATTCTAATTGGAGTTCTATTATCGCAGTTACTTCCTGAACTTAAAAAAGTTAGTTATAAATAATATAAAAAATAAATAAAGATAAAACAATTCTATAAATTATAAATATATTAAAATTGAAATTTTTTATGAAGATCAAAAAATATTTAATTGTGATATAAGAAAAAATAAAAGATAAGATTATAGATAATATTATTAGTGAATTAAAAGTTGCATCGTTTATGAATACATCTTTCAAACTTAAAAAACTTGCACCAGCTATTGCTGGTACAGATAAGTAAAAAGATATTTTAGTAGCATCATATCTATCAAAATTTAAAAATCTTCCTGCTGTTATCACTATTCCAGATCTACTTACTCCAGGAAAAAGAGAAGCAATTTGGAACAGTCCAATAATTAATATTGTTTTTAAATTCAAATCAGTAGCTATTTTTTTTGTTACTTTAATTTTATCAGCAAAATAAAGCACTATTGCAAAAATTAACGATAACCAAGCAAGTAGTTTTAGGTTTCTTACAAAATCTATTAAACCTGTCGTATAAATTATGAAGCCAGCTATAATTAGAGGAATAGATCCAATGACCATTAAATTTAAAATTTTTTTATTTTTAAGAATATTTAAGAAGTCTTGTCTGAAATAGAATAGAACTGCTAAAAGAGACCCTAAATGCATCCCCACATCAATCATTAGTGATTGATTTTTAAAGTCAAATAATTCTGAAATTATATAAAGATGTGCAGAAGAACTTACTGGTATAAATTCTGAAACTCCTTGAATTAATGAAAGAATTAAAATTTCGTAGTAATCAAACAACATCTTATTTTCTTAAGATATTTCAAAATTATAGCAATAAGAAGTATGCATACTTGCTATGCAAAATATGAATTAATGCCTAATTTTCTTACTTTTTTGAAAATTTAGGTCAATTGTTATGTCCTAATTTTGATTTATATACTCTATCGCTTATTGTATAAGGGCGATCGATTATGTCAGAAAAAATGCTCAAATTCGTAAATATAGGTCAGCAAAATCCACCTAAAAGAGATACCGATAATAGGAAGGAGGATTTTAATGAGATCTATAAAGAATTTATTCATGGAAAAGCTCAAGAACAGTCTAGCCGATGTTCTCAATGCGGAGTCCCATTTTGCCAAGTACATTGTCCTTTAAGTAACAACATACCCGATTGGCTTAAGTTAACAGCTGAGGGTAGACTTGAAGAGGCTTATAATTTAGCTCATAGCACAAATAACATGCCCGAGGTCTGTGGTAGAATTTGTCCTCAAGACAGATTATGTGAAGGAAATTGCGTAATAGAACAATCTGGTCACGGCACAGTTACAATAGGATCTGTAGAAAAATTTATCACAGATAATGCTTGGGCAAATGGTTGGGTAAAACCAATCAAAGTAGAAAAAGAATTAAATCAAAGTATTGGAATAATAGGATCAGGACCAGCGGGCTTAGCTTGCGCCGAACAACTAAGAAAGAAGGGTTACAAAATAACTGTTTACGATCGTTATGACCGTGCAGGAGGTTTGTTAATTTATGGAATACCTAATTTTAAACTTGAGAAAGAAGTTGTTGAAAGAAGAATTAAACTTTTAAAAGATGGTGGAATAAATTTTAAATTAAATTTTGAAGTTGGAAAAGATGCAACTTTAGATGAATTAAAAAAAGAACATGATGCAATACTTATTGCTACAGGAGTTTATAAACCTAGAGAAATAGATATTAAAGGTAGTGATCTTGGAAATATATTTCCAGCAATGGAATTTTTAACAACTTCAAATAAAAAAGGTTTAGGTGATAAAGTTGAGAACTTTGAGAACGGAACTTTAAATGCAAAAGATAAGAATGTAGTAGTTATTGGTGGTGGTGATACAGCAATGGATTGTGTCAGAACTGCTGTTAGACAAAAAGCTAAATCTGTAAAATGCCTTTATAGAAGAGACAAAGAAAATATGCCTGGGTCTGCAAGAGAGGTTGCTAATGCAGAAGAAGAGGGTGTTGAATTTGTGTGGTTAAGTGGTCCAAAAGAATTTATTGGAAAAAATAAAGTTGAAAAAGTTTTAGTAAATAAAATGAAACTAGGTGATCCAGATGATGGTGGAAGGAGAAAGCCAATTATTGATGAAGGATCAGAATATGAAATTGAGACTGATATTGTTATTAAATCTTTAGGATTTGATCCCGAAGATCTACCTAAATTATTTAATGAAAAAGATCTTCAAGTTTCCAAGTGGGGAACAATCAAAATTGACTTTGATACTATGGAAACTAATTTAAAAGGAGTTTTTGCTGCGGGTGACATTGTAAGAGGTGCTTCGCTTGTAGTTTGGGCTATTAAAGATGGTAGAGATGTAGCAGAGAGTATCGATAAATTACTAAAGTCAAAAAGAAAACAGGATTTAAAAGTAGCATGAACAAATTAAGAAAAAAAAATTTAGATTTATTAAAAAAATCAGGTGTTTACCATGAATCTATGGAGCATGACTCTTGTGGAGTTGGTTTAGTTGCATCAACTGATGGAAAAAAATCTAGAAAAGTTGTTGAGTATGGTATTCAAGCTTTAAAAGCTGTTTGGCATAGAGGAGCGATTGATGCAGATGGAAAAACAGGTGATGGAGCTGGTATTCATATAGAAATTCCTTCTGATTTCTTTATTGAAAAAATAGAGGCTACTGGACATAAACACGATGACTCCGAAGTTTGTGTAGGAATGCTTTTTTTACCAAGAAATAATTATTCAGCACAGGAGGAATGTAGATCAATTGTAGAAAGCGAATTAACAAAAAGTAACTTCAATATCTATGGATGGAGACAAGTTCCAGTTGATCCATCGGTGTTGGGTGAAACAGCAGAGTCGAATAGACCTGAAATTACGCAAGTACTTTTCAAACATAATACTAAAGAAGAGAAAGGTAAGAAATTAGAAATAAAACTTTATGAAGCTAGAAGAAAAATCGAAAAGAAAATTTTAGAGGCGAATTTAAATGACTTTTATATTTGTTCATTTAGCTCCAAATCAATTATCTACAAAGGAATGTTTCTCGCTGAAGCTTTATCGGACTTTTATTTGGATTTAAGAGACGAGAGATTTACATCTAGATATGCAATTTTTCACCAACGTTTTTCTACAAACACAGCACCTAGTTGGGACCTAGCTCAGCCATTTAGAGCTTTAGCTCATAATGGAGAGATAAATACATTAAAAGGCAATATTAATTGGATGAGAGTCCATGAGGAAGAAATGTTTAGCCCAATATTTGAGGATATGGAAAATTTAAAACCAGTTATACCAAGTGGAAACTCTGACTCTGCTTCATTAGATAATGTTTTCGAAATACTCAATATCTCTGGACAACCAGCTCCTTTAGCGAAATTAATGTTGATACCAGATGCCTGGTCAAAAAAAAGTAAAATACTACCTGCCGATCACCAAAAATTATTTAATTTTTTAAACAGTACAATGGAACCTTGGGATGGACCTGCAGCTATTGCAGCCACTGACAATGAATGGGTAATTGTAGCAACTGACCGAAACGGTTTAAGACCTATGAGATACACATTGACAAAAGATAATCTTCTTTTTGCTGGCTCAGAGACTGGAATGATAGAGCTTAATGAAAAGAAAATTATATCTAAAGGAAGATTAGGGCCGGGAGAAATTTTAGGAGTTAGAATAGAGAAAGGAAAAGTCTTTAATAATAAAGATATTAAAAATTATCTTGCTAAAGAATATAAACATTTCAATAACCAAATCATCGATTTAGATAAAAAACTACCTATCAAAAATGAAAAAAATATATTTTCAGGAGACAGTTTAAGAAAACTCCAACATTGTTTTGGATATAGCTTAGAGGATTTGGAATTAATACTTCACCCGATGGCAGAAGATGCCAAAGAGGCAACAGGTTCTATGGGAGATGATACCCCGCTTGCAGTCTTATCAAATAAATACAGACCACTTTACCATTTCTTTAGACAAAATTTTAGTCAAGTAACCAATCCTCCAATTGACTCATTAAGAGAAAATAAAGTTATGAGTTTAAAAACTAGATTTGGAAATTTAGGTAATATTTTAGATTTTAATAATTTAACAGAGGAAAATATTTACGTTTTAAATAGTCCTATACTTACAAATAATCAATTTGAAAAATTTGTGAGTTTTTTTGATAAGAATAATAAAACTATAGACTGTACTTTTAATTCAGATGAAAACATTGAGTCTAAACTGAACTCTATCAAGCAAGAGGCTGAAATTTACGTAAGACAAGGTGTAACTCAGATAATATTAAGCGATAAAAATGTTTCTAAAGAAAACTATCCTGTTCCGATGCTTTTATGCATCGGTGCTGTTCATACTCATTTAACAAAAATGAAATTAAGAGGCTATGTTTCAATAAACGTACAGACCGGAGAAGCACTTGATACACATTCATTTGCTACCCTAATAGGAGTGGGCGCAACTACAGTAAATCCTTATTTGGCCCTAGATAGTTTATATCAGAGATTTGAAAAAAAATTATTTGGCAAATTCCTGTATGAAGAGTGTGTTGAAAGATATGTAAAATCAGTAAATTTAGGTCTTTTAAAAATCATGTCGAAGATGGGTATTTCGGTGATAAGCTCGTACAGAGGTGGATGTAATTTTGAAACTGTTGGCCTAAGTAGAACAATTGTAAGAGACTTTTTCCCTGGTGTTTTGTCTAAAATTTCAGGAATTGGATTAACAGGTATTGAAAAAAAAGTTAGAAAGATACACGAAGAGGCGTTTAACAATGAAAATAATGTATTACCTATTGGTGGAATTTATAGATACAGAAAAAATGGAGAAACACATCAGTATCAGGGTAAATTGATACATTTGCTTCAATCGGCTGTGACTGCAGGCTCTTACGATTTATATAAAAAATATTCAAAAGGCATACAAGATTTACCACCTATAAATTTAAGAGACTTAATTGATTTTAAAAAAAGAAACCCGATATCTATAGACTTAGTAGAGCCAGTTGAAGACATACAAAAAAGATTTGGTAGCGGAAGCATGTCTCATGGTGCCCTATCAAAAGAAGCTCATGAAACACTTGCTATTGGGATGAATAGAATTAAAGGAGCATCATGCAGTGGTGAGGGTGGAGAGGATGCTTCCCGATTTAAAAAAATGGAAAATGGAGATAGTGCTAATTCACGTGTAAAACAAGTTGCTTCAGCTAGATTTGGGGTAACAATTGATTACTTAAATAATTGCAACGAAATTGAGATAAAAATTGCTCAAGGCGCAAAACCTGGTGAAGGAGGACAACTACCTGGATTTAAAGTCACAAAAGAAATTGCAAGACTAAGACACTCAACCCCAGGAGTTACTTTAATTTCTCCACCTCCGCACCACGACATTTACTCAATAGAAGATTTAGCCCAGCTTATTTATGATCTAAAGCAAATTAATCCAAAAGCTAGAGTTGGAGTAAAACTCGTTGCATCTTCGGGAATTGGAACAATTGCAGCAGGTGTAGCTAAAGCAAAAGCTGATATTATACTTATATCCGGTCATAACGGAGGTACAGGAGCAACACCACAAACAAGTGTTAAATATGTTGGTATACCATGGGAGATGGGATTAACAGAAGCGAACCAAGTTTTAACTTTGAATAATTTAAGACATCAAGTGACATTAAGAACTGATGGAGGAATTAAAACCGGTAGAGATGTAGTCATTGCAGCAATGATGGGAGCAGAGGAATTTGGAGTAGCTACAACTGCATTAGTTGCAATGGGTTGCATAATGGTAAGACAATGTCATTCAAACACATGTCCAGTTGGAGTTTGCACACAAGACGATGACTTAAGAAAGAAATTTACGGGCACACCAGATAAAGTTGTAAATTTGTTCAAATTTATCTCCGAAGAGGTTAGAGAAATACTTGCAGAATTAGGATTTAAAACACTTAATGAAATAATTGGAAGAACTGATTTACTAAGGCAGATAAGCAAAGGCTCACCTAATCTAGATGACCTAGATCTTAACCCTTTGTTTGTTAAAGCTGACCCGGGTAAAAACAAAAGGTATTGTGAAGATCCTAAAATTAATTACGTTCCGGATACAGTTGATCAAAAAATCTGGCCAGAGATTTTAAATAACTTAGATAACAAAACACCTCTAAAAGATGAGTATTTAATTGAAAATACTGACAGAGCTGTTGGAACAAGAATATCTTATGAATTATATAAAAAATTCCAAAACAAAACTCTGGATGATGGTTTTTTAAAAATTAATTTTAAAGGTTCTGCAGGTCAATCATTTGGAGCATTTGGAATTAAAGGTTTAAAACTAATATTAAATGGAGATGCAAATGATTATGTTGGAAAAGGGCTTTCAGGCGCAACTCTTGTAGTGAAACTTCAAAAAGAAAGTAATCTAATTTCTTTTGAAAATACTATTATTGGTAATACAGTTTTATATGGAGCAACTTCAGGTAAGTTATTTGCAGCAGGACAAGCTGGAGAAAGATTTGCTGTTAGAAATTCAGGTGCGACAGCAGTAGTTGAGGGTTGTGACTCAAATGGTTGCGAGTACATGACAGGAGGTAATATAGTAATTTTAGGTGAAACAGGTGACAATTTTGGAGCTGGAATGACAGGTGGAATGGCCTTTATTTACGATACAAAAAAAGAATTTGATAAAAGAGTTAACCCAGAGTCAGTAATTTGGCAAAAGATTGAGACAAATTATTGGAAATCTTTTCTAAAAAATCTGATTACAGAACATCAGCATGAAACAGAATCTTTACTATCAAAAAAAATAATTGATAATTTTGATCAAGAAATAGAAAATTTTATTCAAGTTTGTCCAAAAGAAATGATTGATAAATTAGAAAATCCAATTTCAAATAAAGTTGTTAGTTTCGCAAGTTAGGATATAAATGAATCTTTTATGTTTTGGTTATGGTCAAGTTGCCAAAAACTTAGTATCAAATCTTTTAAAAAAAAAAGTAAATTTAAATTTGACAATTTCAACTAGAGAAAACTCGTCAATTAAAAAATTGGGTGACTTTGAATTTGAAAATCTAGAATTCAAAGAAAATTCCTACGACAAAAAAATTTTGGAAAAATTAAATGAGTATGATTATATTTTAATTTCTGTTCCACCAATTAATTCAAACGATTTATTTTTAAAAAATCTTGCTAATCATGTAAGTGAAAGTAGTAAAATTAAATCTATTTTGTACTTGTCATCAACTAGCGTATACGGAGATCATAACGGCGCATGGGTAAATGAAGAAAGTGAAACTAAACCAAAAACTAAAATGGGGATTGACAGACTACATGTAGAGAATAAGTGGATAGAATTTTCAAAAAAGAAAAAATTACCAATTCAGATATTTAGATTAGCCGGTATTTATTCAGAAAAAAATAATGCAGTAAGCAGGCTCCAAAACAAACAAAGCTTTTTAGTGGTTAAAGAAAATCATTTTTTTTCAAGAATACACGTGAAGGATATATCTGAAATATTATATCTGTCTCTAATAAATATTAAAGAAAATCAAATATTCAATCTTGCCGATAATAAACCAGCATCGAGTGTTGAAGTTACAAGTTATGCATCTAAATTGTTAGGATGCGAATTACCTACAAAAATAAATTTTGAGGACCTAGAGGAAGGGGTTTTAAAGGATTTCTATAGAGACTCAAAAAAAGTTTCGAACGAAAAAGTAAAAAAAGAGTTAAACTATGAGTTTATTTACCCTTCTTATAAAGAGGGTTTAGCGCAATAATCAATTATTTTATTCATATAATTACTTAAAATTTTCAAGTCTTTTACTCTTGATAGACTATGGTCTCCGTTTTTTATTTTTATAAATTTTTTCTTAGAATTTGGGAATACTTTTAATATTTTTCTAGATAAACTCTGGGGTACTACTTTATCTTTTTCACCATGTAAAAGATATATCGGAAATTTTGAATTATTTTTTTTATTAAGAACTTTATTTTTTCGACCATCTTTAATAATTCTTAAAGTAATTTTATATGAATAGCCATCGTTTTCTAAATTGTAATATTTTTTTTTAAATACCAAATTTTTATTTTTTCTACTTAATTTTTTCCATATCAACCTATCTAGAAATTCTGGCGCTGCTCCAATTCCAATAAAACCTATTATATTTTTAAAATATTTTAGCTGAATTAAACCTAACCATGCCCCTAAACTAGATCCAATAATTATTATTTTTTTGTTAATTAGTTTTTGTTTAATTATGAATTTTACGTTATTTGACCAACTAGTAATGGTTCCTGTTTCAAATTTACCATATGATTTACCATGACCAGAGTATTCGAGAGCCATAAAACCAACTTTCTTTTTTTTACATTGTTTCATTAAATAATTAGGTTTCTTCCCAGTCAAATCTGACTTTAAGCCATGTAAAAAAATTACAAAAATATCAGATTTGGGATTTTTATATATAACCCTAATTTTCTTGTTTGTTTTATATTTTATAAATTTAAATTTAGTCATAAAGATTTACAAAATATGATAATATAAGAATATTATATGTCATCTAAATTAAAAGTTTTACAAGTAATACCTAGATTAGACTATGGAGGAGCTGAAATAGGATGTTATGATCTGGCACATTATTTAAGTGAGCAAAAAAGCAAATCTTATATTGCAACTAGTGGAGGTAAATTAACTAAATATATCAACAAAAAAAAAGTTAAATTATTCAAAATTCCAGTTCACAGTAAAAATCCAATATTCATGATTTTAAATGTCTTTATTTTATCATTAATTGTTCTCTTTTATAGAATTAATGTCATCCATGTTAGAAGCAGAGCACCTGCTTGGTCATGTTATTTCGCTGCAAAAATTACTCGGTGTAAGTTGGTGACTACATTCCATGGGACATATAACTTTAATTCATCATTAAAAAAATATTATAATTCTATTATGCTTAAGTCAGATTGTGTAATAGCAGGCTCAAATTTTATATTTAAACATATTTCAGAAAATTACCCCGAGCATGTTCCAAAAATGAAAAAATTTTTAGTAATATTTAGAGGCATTAATACAGAATATTATGATCCAAATAATATTAACAAAAAAGAAAGAACAAAATTTTTTGCAAAATTAAATATTGAACCAGGTAAAAAGATCATTCTTATGCCTGGACGTCTAACAGAGTGGAAAGGTCAAGAGTTGTTAATTGAATCTTTAAATATTTTAAAAACCAATTTTGGATATAAAAATTTTGTAGCTATTATTTTGGGGTCAGATCAAGGACGAGATACCTACAAAAAAAAACTAGAAAGATTAGTTGAACAACATAGACTTAATAACGATGTTATTTTTTTAGAACACGCAAATTCAATGCCTGTTGCATATAGTATAGCGAATGTTGTTGTATCTGCTTCAATTGAGCCCGAGGCCTTTGGAAGGGTTTCTGTAGAGGCTCAGTCAATGAAAAGACCTATTATAGCAAGTGATATTGGTGGCTCTAAAGAGACTATTATAGATAATAGAACTGGATTATTATTTAAGTCTGAAGATCCAAAATCTTTAAGTGAAAAAATTGATAATATTTTTAGATCTGATGATACAACGCTAAATGCCATGGGAAATAGTGGAAGAAAAAATGTTGAACAAAAATTTAATGTTGAAAAAATGTGTTTTTCAACTTATTCAGAATATAAAAAACTAATAAATGCCTAATATAACTTTACCAGATGGAAAAAAGTTATCTTTTGATGAAAAGATAACAGGAAAACAGATTGTAGAAAAAATCAGCAAGTCATTAGCCAAAGAAGCACTTATAATGAGTGTTGATGGAAATTTAAAAGACTTAAGTTACGAAATAGAAAAAGATTCTAAAGTAAAAATTTTAACATCAAAAGATAATGATGGCTTAGATACTATTAGACACGATACTGCTCATATTTTGGCAATGGCTGTACAAGAGCTATTTCCTGGAACCCAGGTCACAATTGGCCCGACAATAGAAAATGGATTTTATTATGATTTCGCAAGAAAGGAACCTTTCACTGAATCAGACTTAGAAAAGATAGAGACTAAAATGTCAGAAATAGTTGACAGGAATGAAACTACTTATAGAGAAGTTTGGGAAAGAGACAAAGCAATTACTCATTTTAAAAAAATGGGAGAAAATTATAAAGCTGAAATTATTCAAGACATCCCAAAAGGTGAAGAGATATCAATTTATTTTCATGGCAAATGGCATGATCTTTGTAGAGGTCCACATTTACCTTCGACTGGTAGAATCGGCAAACATTTTAAATTAACAAAAGTTGCGGGCGCGTATTGGAGAGGTGACTCAAAAAATGAAATGTTACAAAGAATCTATGGAACATCTTGGGCATCAAAAAAGGATTTAGAGAATTATTTAAAAAGATTAGAAGAGGCCGAAAAAAGAGATCACAGAAAATTGGGTAAAGAAATGAATCTTTTTCATTTTAGAGAGGAAAGTCCTGGAGCAGTTTTTTGGCATGAAAAAGGATGGAACTTATTTCAAAAGCTAGTTAATTATATGAGGAAAAAACAGCAAGATGCTGGTTATAAAGAAATTAACACCCCTGAAATATTAGATAGATCTTTATGGGAGAAATCTGGACATTGGGAAAAATTTGGTGCTCATATGTATACTTCTCAAACTCCAGATGAAAAAATTTTCGCAGTTAAACCTATGAATTGCCCTGGATGTGTTCAAGTATTTAATCAAGGATTAAAGAGTTACAGAGATCTTCCACTTAAAATGTCAGAGTTTGGAAAAGTTCATAGATATGAACCATCTGGAGCATTGCATGGATTATTAAGGGTGAGAGCTTTTACACAAGATGATGCACATATTTTCTGCACAGAGGATCAAATAACAGAGCAATCTCTTTCTATCACAAACTTAATTTTAGAAATTTATAAAGATCTAGGTTTTGAAAATGTTATTCTTAAGTATTCTGATAGACCTGATTTAAGGGTCGGTAGTGATGCGGTTTGGGACAAATCTGAAAAAGCTTTACTGAAAGCAGTGAAAGAAACAAAACTAGATTACAGTATAAATAAAGGTGAGGGTGCTTTTTATGGTCCGAAAATTGAATTCGTTCTAAGAGATGCGATTGGTAGAGATTGGCAATGTGGAACATTGCAAGTGGATCTTAATTTACCTGAAAGACTAGGAGCATCTTATATAGAAAAAGATGGCTCTAAAAAGGTTCCGGTCATGTTACATCGTGCCTTATTTGGATCACTTGAAAGATTTATAGGAATATTAATTGAAAATTATTCTGGTAAACTTCCATTTTGGATTAGTCCTTTACAAACTGTTGTAATACCTGTTTCTGATGAATTTGATGAGTATTCAAAAAAAGTAAATAAACAATTAATCGATGCAGGTTTTTCATCAGAGGTAGATCTTAAAAATCATAACTTAAATTATAAAATTAGAGATCATTCGTTATCAAAAGTACCAATTTTATTAATATGTGGAAAAAAAGAAGTTGACTCTAACAGCGTAACTATTAGAAGATTGGATTCTAATAAACAGGAAAACATAGAATTGAAAAAATTTATAACTACCCACCAAGCTTTAAACAAAGCCCCTTCTTTATAAGTGCCAGATTTTAAACAAAATTATTTTCAAAGAAGAACTAAACATAAAGGACCAAGATCAAATAATCGGATCGTCTCAGCAGAGGTTCAAGTTATTTCAAGCGATGGACAAAATCTAGGAATACTAAATACGCAAGAAGCAATTACAATTGCCAAAAATGAAGGATTAGATTTAATTGAAATAGCTCAAAATGCTAAGCCTCCAGTTTGTAAAATAATGGATATGGGCAAATATAAATATGACGCTCAAAAAAAAGCAAATAAAGCTAAAAAGAAACAAAAGAAAATTGAGATAAAAGAAATAAAATTAAGACCAGTTACTGAAATTCATGACTATACTTTTAAGATTAAAAATGCTCAAAAGTTTCTTTCAAAAGGAGACAAAGTAAAATTTACTATAAAATTTAAAGGAAGAGAATTACAGCACTCAAATTTAGGCGATGAACTAATGCAAAAGATTAAAACAGACATGGAAAAACTTGGAAAAGTCGAACTCCAACCAAAATTTGATGGCAAACAAATGATTATGATAATACAACCTATTTAATAAATATCTTGTAAATTTATTATTAAATTTGTATAACCCTCGCACTTATGCCAAAACTAAAGACTAAAAGTTCAGCAAAAAAAAGATTTAAAATTTCTGCAAGAGGAAAAGTTATTATGCCTCAAGCTGGTAAAAGGCATGGAATGATAAAAAGAACGAATTCACAAATTAGAAAACAAAGAGGCACGACTGTGATGTCTAAGCAAGATAGTAAAATAGTGAAATCATATATGCCCTATAATTTAAGAGGATAATAAGATGCCAAGAGTTAAACGAGGTGTAACAAGTAGAGCAAAACATAAAAAAGTTTTAAAAGCCGTAAAAGGTCAGTGGGGAAGAAGAAAAAATACTATTCGAGTTGCAAGACAAGCTATGGAAAAATCCATGCAGTATGCTTACAGAGATAGAAGAAATAAAAAAAGAGAATTTAAATCATTATGGATTCAAAGAATTAATGCTGGTGTAAGATTAGAAGGCTTAACTTACTCAAAATTTATATATGCGTTAAATAAATCAGGCATAAAAATAGATAGAAAAATTCTTGCTGAAATAGCTTACGATAATCCTGAAGCATTCAAATCTATTGTTAAAAAAGCACAAGCTTCACTAAAGTAATCTTAGGTATTGTTTTTATTTGTTTAAGAAATAATCTGTAATTATGTCAGATTTTGAAAAAAAAGTTTTAGAATTTAAAAATAAATTAGATCAAACCCAAGACGTAAAATTAGTTGAAACCATCCGATCAGAAATTTTTGGGAAAAATGGGTTTATTAATCAAGAGTTTAAAAAGATTGGAAGCTTGTCAGCTGATGAAAAAAAGAATTTTGCTTCATCTATAAATAAAGTTAAACAAGAGCTTCAAAATATTATTCGATCTAAAGAAAACGAAGTTTTAAATAAAGAACTTAATGAAAAGCTAGAAAAAGAAAAAATAGATGTAACTTTACCTGAGAAAGATTTTAAAATTGGCAAAATTCACCCTGTTTCACAAGTAATAGATGAAATCTCATGTATATTCTCAGAAATTGGTTTTTCCGTTGAAGAAGGTCCCGATGTTGAAAATGATTACAATAATTTTACAGCATTAAATACACCTGAAAATCATCCTGCAAAAGATATGCATGACACATTTTACCTTGATAAAAATATGAAAACATTATTAAGAACTCACACTTCTCCAGTTCAAGTCAGAACTATGTTAAAGGGCAAACCTCCTTTTAAAATTATTGCTCCAGGAAGAACTTATAGAAGTGATAGCGACCAAACTCATACTCCAATGTTTCATCAACTAGAGGGTTTACACATTGATAAAAATATAAATATGGGTCATTTAAAAGGTTGCCTAAATTATTTTATAAAGGAATTTTTTGAGGTCAAAAAAATTAAAATGAGGTTTAGACCAAGCCATTTCCCATTTACTGAACCCTCTGCAGAAGTTGATATTGGTTATAGAATTGAAAACAATAAAATAATAATAGGTGAGGGAGATAAATGGCTTGAAATTTTAGGTTGTGGAATGGTTCACCCAAATGTTTTAAAAAATTGCAAAGTTGACTCAAAAATATATCAAGGTTTCGCTTTTGGAATAGGAATTGATAGATTGGCAATGTTAAAGTATGGAATTAATGATCTTCGATCTTTTTTTGAATGTGATTACAGATGGTTAAATTATTACGGTTTTGATCCCCTGGATGTTCCTACAAACTATAGAGGATTAAGTAGATGAAATTCACAAAAGATTGGCTTGATATACACTTAAAGTCAAAAAAAAAAGAATCTCAGATTATAGATAAACTAAATAATATTGGTTTAGAAGTAGAAAAGATAGAGACAATAAAAAACGAATTAAGTGATTTTATAATTGCAAAAATTATTAAAGCTAACAAGCATCCCAATGCTGACAGATTAAAACTATGTGAAGTGGATATAGGTGAAAATAAAATTGTTAAAGTTGTATGTGGAGCACCAAATGCAAAAGACGGTCTTTTAACTATATATGCTCCACCTGGATCTGTAATCCCAAAAAATGGAATGAAGTTAGAGGTTTCAAAAATTAGAGGCGAAACATCTTACGGAATGCTTTGTTCTGAATCTGAACTAAGATTATCAGATGAAAGCGAGGGAATAATTGAGTTAAATAGTAAGAATGATAATAGAATTGGTAAACCTTATTTTGGCAGTTCTAATAAAGATAATGTAATTGAATTATCAATTACTCCAAATAGACCAGATTGTTTGGGGGTGAGAGGAATAGCTAGAGATTTAGCAGCATGTGATTTTGGCGATTTAAAGGAATTAAAAAAAACAAAATTAAATAAAAAAATTAAACATGATTTTAAAGTAAAAATTGAAAAAGATAAAAATCAAGCTTGTTATGCTTTTGGCAGTTGCATAATTAGAAATATCAATAACACAGAGAGTCCAGGATGGTTAAAGAACAGAATTTTAGCATTAGGTTTAAGGCCAATATCTGCAGTTGTTGATATTACAAACTATGTAATGTTTGACTTAAATAGACCCCTCCACGTTTATGATTTAGACAAAATTAAAAACAGAATCATTGTAAGAAATTCCAAGAAAGGCGAAATTTTAAAAGCACTCGATAATAACAATTATACTTTAGAGGAAAATATGTGCGTTATAGCTGATGACGAGGGACCACTAGGATTAGGTGGAATAATTGGTGGGACTAGGTCTGGTACAGAGATAGATACTAAAAACATTTTAATCGAGTCCGCTTATTTTGATCCTGAAATAACTAGAAAAACTGCTAAAAATTTAGATTTAAATAGTGATGCTAAGTTTAGATTTGAAAGAGGCATAGATCCTAATTCAATTGAGTCAGGTTTAGAGGCAGCAGCCGATCTAATAACAAGTATTTGTGGTGGCGAAGTTTCTAAATTTGATATTCAGCAAAACAAAAGATTCAAATCATTAGAAATCAATTTTGATCCAAGCATTGTAACTAAAACAATTGGAATAAAAGTTAAATCAGATCAAATTTTGAAAATTTTAACAAAACTTGGTTTTAATTTGAAAAAAAAAGGAAAGTTTTTTTCGGTAAAAGTCCCAACTTGGAGACCAGATATATTTGGTGAAATTGATTTAGTTGAAGAAGTTATTAGAATTATGGGATTAGATAATATCAAATCAATTGAACCTGAAAAAAAAAGAGTCAAACCAACACTTAATTTTTATCAAAAACATTTCCATTTAGCCCAACGATCGGTTGCATCCAAAGGTTATTTTGAAACAGTCACTTGGTCATTCACTGATGAAAAATTAAATGATAATTTTAAAGAGGAAATAGACACTATAAAAATTGTTAATCCAATAAGTTCTGATCTAAATGTTCTAAGAAATTCATTATATCCAAATTTAATATTTTATATGGAAAAAAATTCTAAAAGAGGTTTTGACAATCAGTCACTTTTTGAAATTGGACCAGTTTTTATAGGAAAAAATCCAGGTGAACAAATAACAGTTGTGTGCGGATTAAAAAGACAAAATGGTATTGATAAACAACATAAACAAATGGATGTATTTGAAATAAAAAAGGATTTAGTACAAACACTAATGGAACTAGGAATTAATAAAGATGAGTTTAAAATTGAAGCCAAAACCCCAGGGTATTACCACCCTGGAATATCCGGATCTATTTACTCAAAAAGATATAATCTTCTTTTAGGACATTTTGGTGAACTGCATCCAAAAATTACAAAAAAAATATTCGGTTTTGAAGTGCTTCTCGAGAATTTAGTAGAATATAAAAGCAGAACAAATAAAGTCAAAGAAAGTCTCAGTTTTTCAGATTATCAAAAATCAGACAGAGATTTTGCATTTGTGGTGGATAAACATATTAATGCACAAAATTTAACAGATGTAATATCAGATATTGATAAATCTTTGATAAAAGATATTAAAATTTTCGATGTTTATGAAGGTGAAAATATTCCTCCTGGAAAAAAATCAATAGCCTTAAAAGTAACAATACAATCTGACCATAAAACTTTAAATGAAAAAAATTTAACAGATATTTCAAATAAAATTGTCAATTCTGTTGAAGAAAAAATTGGTGCAAAATTAAGATCATAAATGTCCACTCTTGATAATATTAGAAACTTTGCAATCATTGCACATATAGATCACGGAAAATCAACAATAGCAGATAGAATAATTCAGTTATGTGGCGGATTAACTGAGCGAGAGATGAAAGAACAAGTTTTAGACTCAATGGATATTGAGAGAGAAAGAGGAATAACTATTAAAGCCCAAACTGTAAAGCTTAAATATAAATCTAAAGATGGCAAGGATTACATACTAAATATAATTGATACACCTGGTCATGTGGACTTTAGTTATGAAGTGAGCAGATCCCTTTATGCCTGTGAAGGATCTATATTAATTGTAGATAGTACCCAAGGTGTTGAAGCACAAACTTTGGCAAATGTATATCAAGCTTTAGATATAAATCATGAAATTATCCCGATTTTAAACAAAATTGATTTACCCGCATCAGACCTTGAGAGAACAAGAAAACAAATCGAAGATGTTATTGGTATTGAAACCTCAAATTCAGTACCTTGCTCTGGTAAAACAGGAGAGGGTGTTGGAGAAATATTGGAACAGATCATATCTGTCTTACCATCTCCTAAGGGAGATAAAAACCAAAATTTAAAATGCTTATTAGTTGATAGTTGGTATGACTCATATTTAGGAGTAATTATTTTAGTAAGAGTTATCGATGGCAAAATCAAAAAAAATATGAAAATAAAAATGATGTCATCAAATAGAGAGTATACAGTTGAAAAAGTTGGAGTATTTACACCCAAACCAATAGATATCGATGAATTAAATTCAGGAGAAATTGGATTTATTATAACAGGAATAAAAAATCTATCAGAGACGAAAGTTGGTGACACTATTTGTGACTCGTTGAATCCTGTTAAGGAAGCTCTGCCTGGTTTTAAACCCAGTAAACCAGTTGTATTTTGTGGCTTATTTCCAGTTGATAGCTCTGAATATCAAAAATTAAAAGATGGGCTTGCTAAATTAAAATTAAATGACGCAAGCTTCTCTTATGACCCAGAATCATCATCTGCATTAGGATTGGGATTTAGATGCGGTTTCCTTGGCCTTTTACATTTAGAGATAATAACAGAGCGATTAGAAAGAGAATTTGATATAAATCTATTAACAACAACTCCAGGGGTTGTCTACAAGGTATATTTAAATAATGGTAAAATAATTGATCTTCAAAACCCTTCAAGCCTGCCAGACCCAACATTAATTAAGATGATCGAAGAGCCCTGGATTAAAGCTACTATTATTAGTCCTGATAAATACTTAGGTTCAATTATGAAATTGTGCCAAGGCAAAAGAGGAATTCAAAAAAATTTGAATTACTCAGGAAATAGAGCTGTTATAAATTACGAGATACCTTTAAATGAGGTTGTTTTTGATTTTAATGATAGATTAAAATCAATGACAAGTGGTTACGCAAGTTTTGATTATGAAATAATTGGTCACAGAGAGGGAGATTTAGTTAAGTTAGGAATATTAGTAAACTCTGAGCCAGTAGATGCGCTTGCCATGATGGTTCATAAAGATTTTGCACAAAACATTGGAAGGGAAGTTTGTGAAAAATTAAAAGATTTAATACCAAGGCACAACTTTATGATACCCATTCAAGCAGCTATTGGAGGAAAAATTATAGCAAGAGAAACTATTAAAGGTTTTAAAAAGGATGTACTTACAAAAATCCATGGCGGGGGTGCATTAGATAGAAAAAGAAAGCTTCTAGAAAAACAAAAAAAAGGTAAAGCAAAAGCGAAACAATTTGGAAGAGTTGAAATACCCCAAGAGGCTTTTATTGGAGTGTTAAAAATAAACAAAGAGAGATAAATGATTTATGATTGTTTTTCTTATTGGGATGAGGATCTTCTTTTAGATTTACGTTTAAACATTTTAAATAATTATGTTGATTATTTTGTCATAGTCGAGGGAAACAAAACTTGGCAAAATAATTCAAAAAAACTTAAATTTGATTTAAAAAAATTTAAAAAATTTGAGAAAAAAATTATTTATATTCCGGTTGAAGACATGCCTGATGGTGATAACCCTTATTTAAGGGAAAATTTTCAGAGAAATTGTATTAGTAGAGGTTTAAATACAGCAAATGAAAATGATCTTATTTTAATATCAGATTTGGATGAAATACCTAATCCAAAAAAAATAAATGCATTTAAAAAACAAATGCGATTTGCTGTATTTAAACAATTACATTTTTATTACAAATTTAATCTTCTTAGCCAGATAAACCCATATTGGTATGGTAGTAGAATTTGTGTAAAAAAATATTTGAGAAGCCCTCAATGGTTAAGAGAGTTGAAATTTAAAAAAAGACCCTTTTGGAGAATTGATAAGCTAAGATTAAATAATATTGTAGAAGATGGTGGATGGCATTTCTGTAATTTAAAGGAACCAGAAAAGCTTCTTTATAAATATAAAAATCTTTGTGAAACAAATGACCCTTACGTTTTTAAAGAGAAAATAGATAATAAGTATTTAGATATTAATGAGATAAAAAAAAGAATAGAGACTGGCGAAGATATAATTGGCAGAAATGAAAAATACAAGGCTATTAACTTAGATAATAAATTCCCTGAATATTTGATTTCAAATAAAAATAAATATTTAGATTGGTTATTGATTAAATAATTTTATAATCGGCTTTTTCTCTTTTGGAAAACAAATAATATTTTCTTTAAGTTGAAAATAGAAATAATCGTTATTGTCAAGTAGAACTATTAGTTTTTTAAACACATCATGATTTATATGAACGTATTCTGAAATTATGATAGGTCTAAAATTTGAATTCATAAATAAATCGTTCAAAATAAATCCATCATATCCTTCAGCATCAATTAATAGTAAATCCAAAGAAGTAAAGTATTTGTTAATTAAATTAGAAATATTCTCAGTTTGAACTTTTTCTTTTACTATGTGAGAAGATTTAACTCCATGACTTTTTAAATGTTTAATATCAAATGAATTAATACCAAAAATATGTTCATCGTACTTATCAATTTTTGATTTATCAACCTTGTATAGATACTTAATTTGATTTCCTACGCTAATAGCTAAATTTTCAAAAATTATATTATTAAAATCTTTATAATTTTTTTTTAAGTCTTCAAAGTAATCTTTTACCGGTTCGACCAAAACTGTTTTAGGTAAATATTTTTTGATATACTTGTTTATATAATCAAATCTTAATCCATCGTTCGCACCAATCTGAATTAAACTATTAATATTTTTGTTTTCGAATAAAAAATTCAATATTTCATTGAGCGAAATAAACTCATTATTATCTAATAATCTATTATTCTTAATAAAGTCTTTACTAATTATTTTATATCCAAAAAGACCAACTAATTTCTTCAATAATTTAAATTGCATTTTGATATTATGTTTAACTTAACTTATTATATATAAGGAGTAAATTTAAGATATATTTTTATATTATTAATTGATTTTAAACTATGTCAGATTATTTTAGAAAAAAATTTTGGAAACATATTAATCGTCGGTCTTTAAATAATTGGCATAAAAGAAATTTTTCTTCTCCATCTCCAGAATTTGTTAAGCACCAGGTTATAAAAAAATACAATCTTCAAAAGTCATTATGGATTGAGACTGGAACATACTATGGCGATACAACAAAGATACTGTCAGATATAGCAGAAAAAGTAATTTCGATTGAATTAGATAAAAGATTATATGATTTAGCCATTAAAAAATTTGAAAATTCGAAAAAAATTAATGTTATTAATGGTGAGAGCCAAAATTTACTTCAAGATATATTAAAAAATGAGAGTTACAAAAATTTGTGCTTATTTTTAGATGCCCATACATGCTTAGATCATATAACAAATAAATTAATATCAAAAAATGAAACTTTGGAAACTCCTATTATGATAGAATTGAATATTATAGAAAGTTATATAAAAAAATTTAATAATGTTAATATACTAATTGATGATATCAGGTTGTTTGATGGCAAAACTAAAAATTATCCTAACATAAATGAAATTGTAGACTGGGCAAGAAAAAATAATTCAAGTTGGTTTATTGAACACGATATATTTATAATTAACTATAAAGCTAATTGAGTGAACTTAAGAACTTTTTATAAAATATTTTATAAGCATAGAATTGCTAAAGCTTCTTTTTTTTTAAGAATCTATAATTTTATAGTGGTACCTTTTAAGTACTTGCATAATATTTTCTTTTTTGAAAAAAAAGTCAATCTTGATGAACATAAAATTAAATTTCCAAATTTAGGTAAAAAAAATTTAAATAGTTTATTTGAGTATTTTAACAGTGACAAAGGAGAGTCTTTTATAAACCAATACTTACAACCAGCCAAAAAAAATAAGATTAAGATTAAAGCTCATGGATATGCTAAAATTTATGAAAATGTATTTGTTAATTTAAAAAATACTCGCATAAATATTCTAGAATTGGGATCGTTTTATGGTAATGCTGCTGCAGCTTTTTATTTCTATTTTGATAAAGCATATATATATAGTGGAGATATCTATCCAGATTTATTTAAATATAAATCTAATCGAATAAAAAACTTTTATGTTGATTCTTCATCAAGAAATTCATTGAGCAAAAATTTGCTAAGCAAAAAAAATAATTTCGATATTATTATAGAAGATGCAAGCCACATGCTAAAAGATCAAATACTGTCATTATTTATGCTATTTCCTTTACTAAAATCAGGGGGTGTATTTATAGTGGAAGAATTGGATTTTCCTGAAACTAGAGACGACATGAAAATAAATCAAACCAAACCAGACTTAAAACAAATTCTAAAAAATATTTTGAATAATTTAGATTTCAATTCAATCTATATAAATGAGGAAGAAAAAAAATATTTTTTAGAAAATTTTTTATCAATTGAAATTAAAAAAGGTAATTTTAATGAAATTGCGATAATTAAAAAGAGATGAGACCTATCAATTTTTTTTGTGTAACCGATAAAAAAGTAAATTTTCTTACTAAAAATAATCACAATTTATGTTGGGTGGGCAAAGAGGATCCACCAGAAAATTATTTGAAGTGTGATACAGGCGATAATATATATTATAAAGAAAAATATTATTCAGAATTAACTTTTCACTATTGGTATTGGAAAAATTTATTAAACAAAGCTGATAAAAATAGTTGGATAGGTTTTTGTCAAAAAAGAAGATATTTTATAAATACAGACAAAACGTATTTAGTAAATCAATCAAATCTTGGCAATTTCTTATTTGATGAGGCCCCTTTAGAGTGGGAAAACTATGATGTTCTAATTTGCAAACCTTTAAATGTATCAGGTGTAAAGAAAATGAAAATTTTTAAAAGAGGTTTTAAAAATCTCATGAAAGATCCATCTATTTTGTTTAATAAAAAAAAACAAAACCTTTATTTACATTTCGATATGCACCATGGTTATGGCAACTTAAAAAAAGCGATTGGTTTACTAGATGAAAAAAATAGAGATGATTTTTTAAATTTTATGAAAAATAATAATTCTTTCAATCCTCATATAATGTTTATCTCTAAACCAGAAATTATTAAAAAATGGTTTGATAATTTATTTCCTTGGTTAAAAGCTTGTGAACAAAAGTTCGAATTTAAAAATTTGATAGGTTACGATACAGGAAGATTATTTGCATACTTGTCAGAAAGATATCTATCCTATTGGTTTAAAAAAAATTATCGTTTTAAAGAAATTAATTGGGTTCAATTAGATAATTTTTAAAGGAGAGATGGCCGAGTGGTTTAAGGCGCACGCTTGGAAAGCGTGTTAAGGGGTAACTCTTTCGTGGGTTCGAATCCCACTCTCTCCGCCATTTATTTGGTGTTTTATAATTTTCAAAATAACGTTAAGATCTATTTTGTCGTCATCTTGTCGTCACTAGAGGAAAACTATTAAGAATAATAAATTTTATGCTTGGAGGAATTTACATAGCTTACAATACTAGAGATAAGGGTAAAGATTTATTTAAAGTTGGAAAAACTAAAAATTTTAAGAATAGACTTGAAAGTCTGAATACATCTGGAGTAGTAGGCAATATTAAATACTTAGAAACATTTCCTCTTGATAACAGTTTAGAAATTCTTGAAAAAAAAATTCATCATGAAATCTCCAGAAAATACCCTCGTGAAAAAGGGAAAGAATGGTTTCACTGTCCATCTGAAATAATAATTGAAATAATAAAAAAAGTTATAAACCCTAGCAATAATTTAAAAATTGATAAGGAGCATTTAAATAATGAAATATTTCAATTTTTAATAAATGATCCAAATCTAGACTTAGTGAAAATCTCATTATTTGCAAATCAACATAATTGGCCTT
Organism: uncultured Pelagibacteraceae bacterium; assembly: GCA_902583455.1. Taxonomy (GTDB): domain Bacteria; phylum Pseudomonadota; class Alphaproteobacteria; order Pelagibacterales; family Pelagibacteraceae; genus Pelagibacter. The sequence goes on from CACHVY010000001.1 coordinate 297,600, forward strand.
GTCATATTGGATCAGGTTTAACGCCATACCATAATTGGGAAAGAGCGTTTTATATTTTAGCAAACAAAGAATTAGAGATTAATAATAGAAATTTATTTAAATACTTAAGACTTAGAAATAGCCTTTATGAAAATAATTTAAAAGAATTTCCAGATTATTGTAATTTTTTACAGGATTTACAAAACAAAATAAGAAAAACAAACTTAAGAAGGTATATAAATGAAACAAGTTTTTATTTTCAGCCAAATCGCGATAATCTTAAACACCTTGGAATGGCAATTTGGCTTTTAGAACCTCTTGAAAAAATAAACAAAGTTTTAACTATAGAGTGGGGCTCTCAAATTAAACAAATTTTAAATAATAATAATATAGTATGGCGAGAAGGGTATTTAAGATATTCAGATTTAGAAATTATGGAAAAGTTTTTAGAGGTTAGACGAGACAATAGAATTTAAAAACCTAGAAGCAATTTAACAATATAAAACAACCCAAAACACAAAATTATAAATAAAATAGTTCCAGATAAAAATTGCCAAATAAACACATTAAGAGTATATGTTATTATTGTAAAATGACAATCATTGAAAAATATCTTAAAAAAACCCTTGAGAAATATAAATCAAAAAACAAATTTAAATTTGAAGAAACGTATTTAAAACAATTTTTAGATATTCTCAAAAAGTCAAAAAAAGCTAAATAATCTTGTCGTCGTCTTGTCGTCACTAGAATTAAATCCTGAAAATTTAAAAAAAATAAACAAGTATAATCAATACAAGTAAACCGTGCGGTTTAAGGCGCACGCTTGGAAAGCTTGTTAAGGGGCAACTCTTTCGTGGTTTCGAATCCCACTCTCTCCGCCATTTTTTTTATTCTTTTTGAACAATTCAAATTAGTAACAAAAAAAATTAATTATTGTTTAAATAATCCGCAAATTTAAAGGTTAATTTGATCATTAAAGTTTAGGTGGTTTTATAAAATAAGTAAAAAATGATAAGATAAGTTTTTCCAAAAAAAAATATATATGGCAAAATTTCAAAATAATAGGAATTACGAAGCAGACTCAATAAAAGTTTTAAAAGGTCTCGAGGCAGTTAGAAAAAGACCAGGTATGTACATTGGAGACACTGATGACGGCACAGGTCTTCATCATATGGTTTATGAGGTTGTTGATAATTCTATTGATGAAGCACTTGCTGGGTATTGCAAAAACATAAAAGTAGAAATTAATCCAGATGGCACAATTACTGTCTCTGATGATGGAAGAGGTATACCGGTAGATTTACACAAAGGAGAAAAAAAATCTGCGGCAGAGGTAATAATGACACAATTACATGCTGGTGGAAAATTTGACCATAACTCATATAAAGTTTCAGGAGGTTTACACGGAGTTGGGGTTTCAGTAGTAAATGCCCTATCAAAAAAATTAGAATTAGAAATAAACAGAAATAACAAAAAGTATTTTATAGAATTTAAAGATGGTGATGCAAAAGCGCCATTAAAACAAATTGGAAAATCTTCTACAACTGGAACTAAGATTACTTTTTTACCATCAAGTGAAATATTTTCCTCTACTAAATTTTCTACTCAAATAATTCAAAAAAGAATAAGAGAATTAGCTTTTTTAAACAAGGGAATAAAATTAACTGTTGTAGATAAAACTCAAAAAAAGGACAAAGTTTTCGAGTATAAGTTTGATGGTGGATTAAATGAATTTATCAATTATTTAAACCAAAAAAAAGAAAAATTAAAAAATAAAAATGGTAATGATCTTTTTAAAAAACCTATAAGTTTAGAGGGAAATAAAAATGGTATAGATATAGAATGTTCTTTAGAATGGAATTCAACTTATTCAGAGGATGTCTATGCTTATACAAATAATATTTATCAAAAAGATGGTGGCACGCATTTATTAGGTTTTAGAAGCGCACTAACAAGAGTTGTCAATAAATATGTGAGTGATAATAACGTTTTAAAAAAAAATAAATTATCTATATCAGGCGATGATATTAAAGAAGGATTAACGGCTCTTTTGTCAATTAAGATGCCAGATCCAAAATTTTCATCTCAAACAAAAGATAAGCTAGTTTCGTCAGAGATTAGAAATATCGTAGAAACTTTTATTAATGAAAAACTTTCCATGTGGTTTGATCAAAACCCTGCTGTTATTAAAATTGTATTGCTCAAGGTAATACAAGCTGCTCAAGCGAGAGATGTAGCTAGAAAAGCGCGAGAAAGTGTTAGAAGAAAAGGAGCTCTGGAGTTAACCGGACTTCCTGGAAAATTAGCTGACTGTCAAAATCCTAAAAGAGATGGAACGGAGTTATTTATAGTGGAGGGAGACTCTGCTGGCGGATCTGCAAAACAAGGAAGAAACAGGGAATTTCAAGCTGTATTACCCTTAAGAGGAAAAATTTTAAATACTTATGTTGAAACAAATGGATCAAAAAAAAATGGAAATCATTCTGATGTAAGAACAAAAACCCTAACTAAAATGATTTCATCGAATGAAATCGTAACCCTTATTAATGCACTGGGTTTAGATCCTAAATGTGAAGAAATTGATTTAGAGGATCTAAGATATGGAAAGATAATAATAATGACAGATGCTGATGTAGACGGTTCTCATATTAGAGCACTATTACTTACATTTTTTAATAATAAACCTTTTAATAAACTAATTGAGAATGGTCACATTTACTTGGCACAGCCACCATTATTTAAATTAAATAAGTCTGGAAAAAGCTTTTATATCAAAGACGAAAAAGAATTAGATAATTTCCTAAAAAGTAATTCAAAAAATTTAAAAAAAGTAAAAAAAAATTCAAAAGTATATGAGGAAATCCTGTCTGAAGAGAAATCTAAACTAAATTTACAAAGATTTAAGGGACTAGGCGAAATGAATCCTGAGGAATTATGGAACACAACACTAGACCCAGAAAACAGAAATCTTCTACAGGTTAGATACTCTAAAGATCAAAAAAAAGACCAAGATATCATACATACTTTAATGGGCAATGACGTCAGCATTAGAAAAGAATTCATAATATCAAATGCAATTGATATCAATAACCTAGATGTATAAATCTTATGGAAACAACTTCTGTTTCTAACATTTACTCTTTAAACAAGTCTACTTATATTAATTTGAGATGGATTGGTATAATTGGACAGTTCTTGACTATCAATATTGTTTATTTCATTTTTAAGTTTCAATTCAATATTTATTTAACAAATTTAATAGTATTTTTAGGAGTTATTTCAAATCTAATCTTAGTTTATTTTTATCAAAAAAATATCCTATCAAATAAGGCTTCATTTACATTTTTATTGGTAGATATCTTACAATTAGGTTCTTTAATTTATCTTACTGGAGGAATTCTTAATCCATTTTCAATATTTTTAATTATTCCAAGTGTTTTTTCTTCATCTAATCTTGATTTAAAAGCAAGCTTAACACTTATTTGTTTAACTATTTTATCTATACTTTTGTTGACATTTTATCATTTTGAATTGACTTATCCTAGCTCAAATAAAATTTTGGTTAATAACTTTTATTATTATGCAATTCCAACCTCACTCATAATAGCCTTAATATTCTTAAATTATTTTGCTATTACATTTGGCAGAGAATCGATATTAAGAAAAGAGGCCTTAGATAAATTAGAGCAAGTTATTGCAAAGGAACATGAATTAGTATCACTTGGAGGTCAAGCCGCAGCAGCAGCTCACTCGTTAAACACACCTCTCTCCACGATAAAAGTTATATCGCAAGATATGTATAAACAATTTAAGGATCAAAAAGATATAAAAAAAGACATTGAATTATTAGTTAGCCAAGTAGAAAGATGTGGTCAAATTTTGAAAAAATTATCTTTAAATCCATCTCAAGAAGATGATTTTATAAATCAGGAATTATCCATTTCAGAATATGTCACAGAGATCATTAAATCCTTCAGAGAAATATCAGATAAACAATTTATAATCAATTTAAGTCAAGATGCTAATTCTTTTAAAATTTCAAAAATAATCGAAATTATATATGGAATTAGAAATTTTATTGGTAATGCAAATAAATTTGCTAAAAAAAAAATATATGTGTCTGTTAAAAGTAATAATGAAAACACTGAAATTTCAATTGAAGATGATGGAGATGGATATCCAAAAGATATTCTAGGGAAAATTGGTGAACCCTATATTAAATCCTCATCCCATAAAGACAATAGTAAATCAGGTTTAGGTTTAGGCATCTTTATTGGTAAAACCTTATTAGAAAGAAATAAAGCCAAAGTTATTTGCAGAAACTCAAAAACAAGACTTGGTGCAGAGGTAATAATTAGTTGGAAAAATCCTTTTTTGAAAGATATTTAGTGATAAGTTTTTTTTTTGGTTTTATTCTCAAATAATTGACTTAATTGCTTTATCATTACATCACCAAGCTCTTGAACATCTGTAATTTTTATAGCTTTTTTATAATAACGGGACACGTCATGACCTATACCTATAGCTAAAATTTCAAAATCTTTATTGTCTTGAATATTTTTAACAACTTTTTTCAAATGTTTTTCTAAAAAATCACCGGAGTTTACTGATAATGTGGAGTCATCAACAGGTGCTCCATCAGAAATTACCATTAAAATTTTTCTCTCTTCTTTTCTTTTTTTAAGCCTATTAAACGCCCAAAGTATCGCTTCACCATCTATGTTTTCTTTAAGTAATCCTTCCTTCAGCATAAGGCCTAAATTCTTTTTAGATTGCCTCCAATTAGAATCTGCGCTTTTATAAATTATGTGTCTTAAATCGTTTAATCGTCCTGGATACTGAGGTTTTCCATTTTTATTCCACTCTTCTCTAGATTCACCACCTTTCCAATTTTTTGTAGTAAAACCCAAAATTTCCACTTTGACATTACATCTTTCTAGTGTTCTAGATAAAATGTCCGCACATAATGCTGCAATAGTTATTGGTCTTCCCCGCATTGAACCAGAATTGTCAATTAATAAGGTCACTATTGTATCTTTAAATTCAAAATCCTTTTCTTTTTTAAAAGAAAGAGAATTTTGGGGATCTATTATAATTCTTGTTAGTTTAGAACTATCCAATAAGCCCTCTTCAAGATCGTACTCCCATGATCGATTTTGTATTGCCAACAATTGTCTCTGTAATTTATTAGCTAATTTGGTAATTAAATCTTGAAAATTAATCAGCTGTTGATCGAGGTTTTTTCTTAATCGTAAAATCTCCTCATCTTTCTCTAAAGTTTCCGCTTTTGCAGTTTCATCAAACTTTGAGGTAAAAACCCTATATTCGATGTTCCTTTTATTAATATTTAGTTTTTGAGTAACTCTCTCTAGACTTTCACCTATCTCATCAGATTGTTCAGAATCTTCTTCCATTCTAAATTGGTTTACATCATATTCAGTTTCAACACTTAATTGATCTTCACTTGCTTTATCTTGACTTTCTTGTTTATCGTTATTTTCCTCATCTTTAGGAGTATCGTTATTTGATTGATTTTGATTATCTTGGTTTTGATTACTTTCCTGATTTTGATCATTTTCAAAAATATTCATTTTTTCAAGTAACTGTGAAAATTTTGAATTATAATTTTCTTGGTTTTCAAGACTTTCTATTAAATAATTAAGATGATTATTAAAATTTTTATCAAAATCTTTTCTCCAGTAACTGAGAATTTTCAGGGAAATTTTATTTAATTTAAGCTTAAAAAATTTTTCAATCATATATAGCTCAAATGCGTCAAGGACATTCACGTCTTTTTTAGTATTAATATTTTCGCTATTTTTGTTGTATATTTTTTGGTAATAATTATTTTCAAGATTTTTTTTTATACCATTTAACATATTCGAACCAAGCATTTCGCATCTAATTTTTTCAGATAATTCATAAATTTTTCTTAAGGCTGGATTTTTAGGTTGATTTTCAATGAAAATACCATTGTCAGAAAATCTAAGTTTCAATGCTTTTGAGTCAGTATTCGCTCTTAATCTAATATAGTCATTTTTAGATTTTAAATCTTTAATCTCAGAAAAATCTAATGTTTTAATTTTCAAATCTTTATTTTTTGAATTTTTGTCTTCTATATGATTTGAAATTACTTTGAAGGTTGAAGTCAGGGCTTGTTTAATTTGTTCTTCTAGAATTTCTCTTTTTTTTTCCATGAGATTTAGGAATTAATGAGTGATTCTTGTAAATCTTCTCCAAAACATCTTTGATAATACTCAGAAATAATATTTTTTTCAGACTCATCGCATTTATTTAAAAAAGTAACCCTAAATGCATATCCTAAATTTTTAAATATTTCAGCATTGTCTGCCCAATGTAATACTGTTCTTGGACTCATAACAGTTGAGATATCTCCAGCAATAAAACCTTTTCTAGTTAAAGTAGCTACTTTAATCATATTTGAAATTTTTTCTTTACCCTCAGCATTATTATAAGACTTGTTTTTAGCTAAAATGATCTCCATTTCTTTTTCAAGACTTAGATAATTTAAAGTAGTGACTATGTTCCATCTATCCATTTGACCCTGGTTTATTTGTTGTGTGCCATGGTAAAGACCTGAGGTATCTCCCAATCCAACAGTGTTAGAGGTAGCAAAAAGTCTGAAATATTTATTTTGCTTAATAACTTTATTTTTATCAAGCAAAGTAAAGTTTCCTTCTGCTTCCAAAATTCTTTGAATAACAAACATAACATCTGGTCTTCCAGCGTCATATTCATCAAAAACTAAAGCAACAGGGTTTTGAATTGACCAAGGCAAAATACCTTCTTGGAATTCTGTAATTTGTTTTCCATCTTTTAATTTAATAGCATCTTTGCCTATAAGATCTATTCTACTTATGTGACTATCTAAATTTACTCTAACACATGGCCAATTAAGTCTGGCAGCTATTTGTTCTATATGAGTTGATTTTCCTGTTCCATGATAACCTTGGACTAAAACTCTTTTATTAAAAGAAAAACCGGATAATATTGCAATTGTAGTATCTCTATCAAATTTATAATTTTTATCTATTTCTGGAACAAATTCATTTTTTTTCTCAAAAGCATCAACTTCTAAATTACTGTCAATTCCAAATGTTTGTTTAACAGATAATTTTATACTTGGTACTATATTCAATTCATTATTCATTTTTTCAAAGCCCTTTTTAGTTGCGTATAAGCTAAAGTTATTATTTTAAGTTTTTCTTCGAATTTTTTATTCCCTGCATTCATATCAGGATGAAATTTTTTAACAAGTTTTTTAAACTTTGATCTTATATTTTCCCAATTTCTAGTAACATCTAAGCCCAAAATATCAAAAGCTTTCAAGTCTTTGTTAGTAAAATTAAAATTTAATGACTTGGAATTAATTTTATTAAAACTATTTTTATCTAAATTTTCATTTAAAGCATTGTTCCACAATATTTTAAAAAAATTATCTTGCGCACTAAAATTTTGGGTTGGCTTATGCCAAGTCATGTCGGCTTTAATAAATTCTAAAATTTCTGTGTCGTTCATGTTTTCAAAATAATTCCAACTTTTATTAAATTCTTTTATGTGCTCTAAACACAGTAATCTATATTTTTTACTGTTATCTTTCTCTACTGGAGCCTTGTACTCTCCAATTTTATTACAATTATGCCAATCACAAATAGTTTTCATTAAACTATTATTATATAATTTTTATATGGAAATAAATATTTTAATAAAAAAAGTAAAAAAGAAAATTTGTGATAGAATAAAATGCGAAAAAATTAAAATTGAGGATAAAACATTTTTGCACAAAAAACATAAAAACTTTGACTCAAAAAAATTTCATTTAAAAATTAAAATCGAGTCTATAGAACTTAAATCAAAAAAAAAAATAGAATCTAATAGGTATATTTTTTCTATTATAAATAAAGAGTTAAAAGAATACATTCACTCCATTCAATTATTTATTAATTAGTGTATTTAAAAATTTTTCAATTTTAATTTTTGGATAAGTATTATTCAAAAGTGGTTTTGAAACTCTTTTTAATAAAATTAAATTAATATTTTTACTGTAATTTTTTTTATCTCTAGCCATAAAATTTGCGATTGTCTTAACATTTTTTTTATTAAAATATTTTTTCAAATTATCATATTTTAATTCTTTAATATGGCCCTCTATTAATTCAAGCTCACTTTTTGGAAGAAATCCTTCATTGTTACTAAATTTTGATGCAACTAAAATACCTAACAAAACTGCCTCTCCATGGTTTAATCTATTTGTATAACCTAGAGTAGACTCAAATGCATGAGCAAAGGTATGACCATAATTTAATGTTTTTCTTAAATTGATCTCTCTCTCATCTTTCTCAACAATATTTTTTTTAATTTTGCAACTCTTAAAAATCGCTTTTTTAGTTATATTTGGACTTAAATTTAAAATATTTTTTAAGTTGTTCTTTAAAAAAAGAAAAAATTTTTTGTCACTAATCAAAGCATGTTTTAATATTTCTGCATATCCACAAATCATCTCTCTTTTTGGAAGTGATTTAAGAAACGTAATGTCAGTAATTACAACATTGGGTTGACAAAAAGTTCCTATCATATTTTTTCCAGAAAAATTATTTATTCCAGTCTTGCCTCCTACCGAAGAATCTACCTGACTCAATAAGGTTGTTGGAATGTTAACAAATTTTATTCCCCTTTTATAAATACTCGCAGCAAAAGCACATATATCACCTGCAATACCACCCCCAATACAAATCATGCTATCATTTCTATTAAAATTATTTTTTCCTAAAATATCTAATATTTTTTTAACTGTATTTAAATTTTTTATTTTTTCACTGAAATTAAGCCCAAGGAATATATTTTCACCCTCTTTTAACTTATGTTTAAATTTGTTTGTAATATTTTTAGGAACATTCTTGTCATAAACAACCATCAATTTTTTTGGGTTAATGTCGTTTTTAATTAAAATTTTTTTAATATTAATATGACTGCTTACGCCAAAATAAATTGGGTACTTTTTATCTTTCGTCTTAACAAATAATTTCATTTTTCTTACATTTCTGAATAATCTTATCTACTATTTCTGTTTTTTTTAAACTTTCACATATTATTTTAAAGTCTGAAAAATAGTAAATTTTATTTCTTTCATTTATCAACTTTTTAATTTCAACATTATCTAATCCTTTTATTATTGGTCTTTTATCATTATTCTTAATCCTTTTTATTAAGGTATCTGCATTCCAATGAAGCCAAAATGTTGAAGATTTTTGTTTTAAAACCTTTCTAAGCTCTTTATTCATAAAAGCTCCGCCTCCTAGCGATATTATATTATTATCACCATCTAGAGATTGAAGGGTAACATTAAATTCTAATTCTCTGAAATACGCTTCTCCTTTAGTCTCAAAAATTTCACTAATCTTTAAATTTTGCTTTTTTTCAATTTTTTTATCTATGTCTATTAAAACACTGTTTAATTTTTTAGCTAATAGACCACCAATAGTGGATTTTCCAGATCCCATCATACCCAATAACACTATATTTTTTTTAATTTCCATATTTTTCTTTATTGAAAAAACACAAATTTGTCTTAATTTGAAATTATTTAAAATACATGCAATTTTATAAAAAAACAAGTATCGGTAAATCCTATAACTATACAAGCCTAATACTTAAAATAGTTTTAGCAATTATAACTTTATCTTTAATAATCTTTTTTTTAGGAAAAATAAATTTTCCTGCTCCAAATAAATTAATTAAACAAGAAATACCAAGAGAAAATTTAAAAATTGTTAAATAAATTTTTTATAAATATAACCATTTTATTGTTATCAATTTCTTACTCATTTTCTTATGCAAATGAACCAGTTGATATATGGAGCATAGAAAAAGAAAAAAATGAAAATATCACAACAAATTCAGATTTGGAAGATAACAACGAAACATCTGAAACTATTGTTATAAACGACAATCTCACAAGCAGTATTGAGGAGGGTGAAATTTTAAACAAAAGAAAGGTAATTGGATTGTATGATCCAGGGGAAAATGGTTTTGATTTAGAAATGTGGAATAATACAGAGCCGAACAAAATTTTTGAATTGTCAAAAAAAATTAATAATATGACGTTGTCAGAAGATGCAAAAAATATTTACACAAAACTTCTTTTGACAAATTCATATTCTCCTAAAGATGAGGTAGATGAGAAAGCCTTTTTAGATATTAAATCTGATTGGTTGATTAAGTTTAAAGATGTGGATTTAATTAAAGAGTATTTAAAAAAAAATATTGACATTGATTCAAAGGACCAATTAACTAAATTTGTTTTAAATGAGTTATTTTCAATTAATGAAAGTAAAAAAGCATGTGAATTTTTAGAAGAACTTAACACAAATTTCAAAGATAATTATTTAAAGAAGTTTTCTATTTATTGTCTCATTTATTTAAAAAAAAATGAGCAAGCCTCTCTTAGATATGATCTAGAGAAAGAACTAGGTTATAAAGATCCTTTTTTTGAAAAAAAATTTCAATATTTACAAGGCTATGTTTCCGACTCACCAGAAACTTCAGAAACAGATCTATTAAACTTACATTTATCGTATCTAACAAACAAAGAATATAAATATGCACCAAATGATAAAACATCTAAAATATATTGGAGATATCTGTCGTCTAATAATTTATTGGAAAGTTTAAATAATATTGATACTGAGGATGAGAAACAAATCAGTCTTCTTGAAAAAGCTACTCATCAAGGAAATTATGAAGAAATAGATTTACTAAATTTATATAAAAGATTTCAGTTTTCAGTAGATCAATTATTAAATATTGATAATGAAATACGGAAAATTTCAAAAATACAATCAAGAGCTTTGTTATATCAAGGTATACTTTTAAGCAAAGATCCTAACATTGCAGTTAAGTTATCAAGGGCTCTAAAAGAAAGTTTCGAAAATGACAATATTTCCAATGCATTTGACGATGAACTAAAAAAAATATTAAAAAAACATGACTTAAAAGACTTATCCTCTGATCTTACTGAATTCTATTCTAAAAGCTTAGAACAAGACAAACTAGATAGAGATATCAAATATGATAATAAAATTTTACACCAATCCAAGTTAGTAAAATATTTTGGTAAGGAAAATGTTCCAATCAAAAAAATCGAAAAAGACTTAAATAACTATTTAAAAAAAGTTAAAAAAAGTAAAACAAATTATTTAATTACCAAAGATATTATATTGATTGAAGCAATGGTTTCGGATGGTATTGAAATTAAGGATGAGTATAAAGATTTATTCAACTCCAAGGAAAATAATATCCCAACTGATATTCAAATTTTGATAAATGATAGAGAAATTGGAATGGCAGTTTTAAGATTAATTGAGATTATTGGCCAAGATAAGATTGAGGATTTAGGATCTGAAACTCTTTATTTCTTGATCAATGCTCTTAATCAAATGAATATTGACCCGATCAGAAATGAGATATTGTACAGTGTTTTGCCTTTAAGGGCTTAAGTTTTTCTTAATTTTGTATTAAAACCTTTTAATAATGGCAGTAAAAAAAATTTTAATAGAACCAAATAAAATCTTAAGACAAGTTTCACAACCTGTAAATGAAGTAAATAAAGAAATACAAAAACTTTTAGATGACATGTTAGAAACAATGTATTCTGCAAACGGTATAGGTCTTGCAGCTATTCAAATTGGCATACCAAAAAATTTAATAGTAATTGATTTACTAACTAAAGAAAAAAAAAAGGATCCTATGTATTTTATCAATCCTAAAATTATTAAACAAAGCGAAAAATTGTCTAAATATGAAGAAGGGTGTCTGTCAATACCTAATTTATTTGCTGAGGTGAAAAGACCTAGTGAGTGCGAAGTTCAATATTTAGATTACAGAGGAGAAAAAAAAATTTTAAAAGCGGCTGGTTTATTAGCAACATGTATTCAACATGAAATAGATCACTTAAACGGAATACTATTTATTGACTATTTGTCTAAACTTAAGAGAGACATAATATTAAAAAAATTATCAAAACAAAAAATTGAGCAAAAAAGATTAGTTATCTAAACAATAATGAAAAAAATTGTTTTCATGGGAACCCCTTTATTTGCAGTTCCAATTTTAAAATCAATTTTTAGCAAAGGTTACAACATACCTTTAGTTTATACCCAGCCACCAAGTAAAAGTAACAGAGGTCATAAAGTAAGCAAATCACCAATTCATAAATTTTGTGAAGAAAATGGCTTAAAAGTTAGAACACCGGAAAATTTTAACAATTTAGATGATGAAAAAAATATAATAGAAAAATTAGATGTGGATATGGCAATAGTAGTAGCATATGGACAAATATTGCCAAAAGGTATTTTAAATGTTTGTAAGAAGGGATTTATAAATATTCATGCATCCTTACTACCTAAATTAAGAGGTGCTGCACCAATTCAACGTTCAATTATGAACCTGGATAAAGAAACAGGCATAAGTATTATGCAAATTAATGAGAAATTAGACCAAGGAAAAGTTTACAATCAGTATAAAATTAACATCAATAAAGATGATAATGCTGAGGATTTATCACTGAAGCTATCTAACCTTGCTGCTGAAAAAATTGTTGATGATATCGAGAGTATTTTTGGGAACCAAAAAAATTTTTTTGAACAAGATCATTCTAAAGCCACATATGCAAATAAAATTAACAAAGAGGAGGGAAGAATAGATTGGAATGATAAAGCTGAAAATATCATCGGTAAAATAAATGGTTTATATCCTGTTCCAGGAGCATGGTTTTATTTTGATGGTGCTAGATATAAAATTTTGAAAGCCAGTATTTCAAAAAACAGTGCTATTCCCGGCAAAGTAATAAATGATAATATTGAAGTATCTTGTGGGACAAATTCTATTAAAATTTTAGAAATTCAAAGAGAGGGTAAAAAAATTCAAAATATCAAAGATTTTATTTTAGGCACAAAAATAAAAAAAGGTGTTAATTTAATAGATGCATAGATACCAAATATTAATGGAATATGTAGGAACAAATTTTTATGGATGGCAATACCAAAAAAAACAAATTACAATTCAAGGCACTGTTGAAAAAACTTTAAAAAAAATTCTTAAAGAAAAAGTAAAATTATATGGATCAGGTAGAACAGACTCAAAGGTCCATGCTATTGAACAATCAGCTCACTTTGATGTTAAAAACAAAATTAATAACATTAAAAAGTTTTTCAACACTTTAAATTTTTTTTTAAATGGAAAGTTTATAACTGTTGTTAAAATTAAAAAAAGACCTTTGACATTTCACGCGAGATATTCTGCAAAAAAAAGAATTTATAAATATTTAATACATAATCGTGAAAGTTTACCTTCAATAAATAGAGATAGAGGGTGGTACGTTAGAAAAAAATTAGATTATGATTTAATTAAAGAAGCATCACACTTTTTAAAAGGAACACACGATCTGTCTGTTTTTAGAGCCTCAAATTGTTCAGCATCCAGCCCTATAAGAACTATCGACTCTTTAACAATAAAAAAGAATAATGATATTATTGAAATAAAGATAAAATCTAGATCTTTTTTAAAACAACAAGTGAGATCAATCGTTGGGTGTCTAAAATATGTTGGTGAAAAAAAATGGACAATTAATAAATTTAAAAAGGTTCTTAAATCTAAAAATAGAAATTTATGTGCACCTCCAGCACCAGGTACTGGGCTTTACTTAGAGAAAGTTATTTACTGACTTTATTTACCCTGAATTTTTTGTTAATCCTCCATCTAGAGCCTTCACGAACAATATAACCGCAACATTTCTTAGAGCCGCATTTACAAGGAAATTGCTTATAATCTTGGTCAAAACCAAAACCATAATCATAACTTAATTCTTCTCCTTTTTTTATAAATCTTATTGATGTAACCCAGATTTCTAAACCTTTGCCTTCAACTTCACAATTTGGGTCACATGAATGATTAATTAATCTAGCAGTATTCCATTTAAAATCACCGTCTAAATCGTATCTGTTATTTAAATTAAATAAATATATATCTTTATCATTATCAAATTTATCATTGTTCTCTGTTTGCTTTTTAGTGATTAATTTTCCAATATATTGAATTATTCTAGTTCCTGGAGCTATATCTTTTTTTGCATACAAACCTTTTTTGTCTATTTTTGAGTCTTTGATTCTGTAAAGTTTATTCATTAATTTTATTGGCAATTTTTAAAATAAAAGCGTAATCAAATGCGATATCTTCAATTGCCCCATCTCTTCCAGACTTACCACCGTGGCCAGCTTCCATTTCAGTTTTAAGTAATAGTAAATTATTATCAGTCTTATATTCTCTGAGCTTAGCTGTAAATTTTAAGGGTTCATCAAACAATACTCTATTATCACTTAAACTCGTTGTTATTAAAATATTAGGGTAATCAGTTTTTTTAATATTATTATATGGCGCGTAAGAATATATGTAATCAAAATGTTTTTTATTATCTTTGGCATTACCAAATTCGTCAAATTCTCCAATTGTTAAAGGTAGTGAATGATCCAGATTAGTCGTAAGACTGTCTACAAAAGGCACAGCCATAATTACACCTAAAAATAAATCTGGTTCTTCATTTACAACAACACCCATTAACAATCCACCTGCAGACCCACCCATTCCAATAATTTTTTTTTTACTTGTATATTTTTTTTCAATCAAGAATTTTGCACAAGCAATATAATCTTTAAAAGTGTTTTTTTTATTTAATAGTTTGCCCTCTTTCCACCATTTCATTCCTCTTTCCATACCTCCTCGGATATGAGCGGTAGCCCAGATAATATTTCTTTTTATTAAACTTAGTCTTGTTGAAGAAAAGGTTGGCGACATTGAGTGACCATATGATCCATATCCATAAAGCAACAACTGGGCAGAACCATCAATAGGAGTATTTTTGTGCCTGGTTATTGTAATTGGCACAGCCCTACCGTCATGTGAAGGGCATTCCAATCTCTCAACTATATAATCATTTGGTTCATGTCCAGATGGTATTATCTGTTCTTTAACTAATTTTTTTTCCTTTGTTTTTATATTGTAAAGATAAGTTCTATTCTGGGTTTTAGGGGTAGAATAGGAAATATAAATTTCATCTGTATCTCGATCTTTTTGTCTTAAAGAAACACTTGGATCATAAACTTTTTCATCAGTAAATATTAGCTCCTCTTCTTCATTTGTTATTATATTTCTTATGAAAACTTTATCCAAAGCATTAGTTAATTCTGTTCTTATAATCCAGTTATTTAAAAATACTAAACTTCCTATCAAAGTCTCATCTTTGGCACTTATAAAATCTTCCCACTGATTTGAATTTATATTTTTTGATACTAAAATCTTAAAGTCTTCTGCATCTTTATTAGTATGCATGTAAAAATTATTATTCCATGAATTTATAGAATAAATTATACCTTTCTCGCGTTCTTTAATCAGTTTAGGCTCAGGTATTTTCTCATCAACATGAAAATAATATTTTTCGGTTGTATTATGATCTGAACTGGAAATTAAATAGTATTTTTCATCTGATGTAAGACCAATACCAACAGTAAAAGCTTTAGTTTTTTCTTCAAAAATTAAAATATCATCTTTGACAGCTTTTCCAATTTCGTGTCTAAATATTTTTCTAGGCCTATGATTTTCATCTAGTTTTGAGTAAAAAATAAATTTGTCATCAAGACTAAACATTATTGACCCTGAAGTATCCTTAATCTCTTCTGTAACAAAGGTATTAGTTTTGATATCTCTTACATAAATTGTAAAGTACTCAGAGCCTTTAACATCCAATGAGTATGCTAAAAATTTGTCGTTATAACTAACCTCTAAATCACCTACTCCAAAATAATTTGTATTTAGTTTTTTTTTCTCTAAATCACCATTCCAAATTTCTTCAATATTTTCAGTACCAATTTTTTTTCTAAGTTTTATAGAATAGTTCCCTTCTTCAGTGGTTTTAGTCCAATATTCATATGCTTTATCTTTGTACTTTAAAGATTCATCCTCTAATTTTATTCTGCCTTTTATTTCTTTAAATAATGTTTTCTGGATTTCAGAGGTGTCATTCAATTGAAAGTCAGTATATTTATTCTCTTCATTCAAATAATCTCTGACTTCAGGGAGAAGTTTGCTTCCATCTTTAAGGACTTCAAGAATATTTTTTTGGTGGACCCAACTGTAATTATCTTCCCAACTAGTATTGTGGCAAGATTTAACCTCCAGTTTTTTTCTTAATTGTGGTATTTTCATTTGGATCTAATACATGAATTTTTTTTTAATATCAGTAGTTATTTTTGTCATCCTGTATTTGTTATTAAATTGGTTTACCAAAACTTCGAGTAAAAAAATATCTAATTTAATTAGAAAGCTTATTATTTTTGGCTCTATAGGACTTGCTTTATTAATGATTTTTGCTGGAAGATTTATTTTTTCTTTACCTTTTTTGTTAATGATTTTACCTATTATAAAAACAAAAGCAGGACTTTCATTAATACAACTCTTCAGAATTTGGGGATTATTAAGAGTTCTAAAAAATTCAGGTAGATTTAATTTTAATACATTTCAACAATCCAGTGCAAAAAGTATTCCATTAGATGAAGCATATAGAATTTTAAATTTAGACCCTAAAAAAAAATATACAAAGGATGATGTCCAAAAATCATATAAAAAAATAATGAAAAAAATACATCCAGATATAAGTCCAGAATTAAATAGGCTTGCGTCCATAGTAAATGAAGCAAAAGATACTGTTTTGAAAAATTTATCCTAATAATTTTTTAAAATTATTATAAATTTCTTCAGGATTAATTTTATCTTTCCCCAAAGTATCATGAGTTACGTTCGTTTCTCCCTCAGGAAGAATTGGATACATATTTTTATTATAGCTTCCATATATTAAAGGTGTGTCTACCATCAACACAATCGTCTTTATACCAAGTCCAGCAGATAAATGACTAAAACTTGAGTCATTACAAATTGCTATTTGACAATTAGGAATAATTGGCAAAATTTCTTTAATTGTAAAATTATTTAGTGGTGTACAATATTCTTTGTGCTCACTTTCAATGATTTCATCCATAATTTTTAACTCGTCAATGTTATTACCTGTCATTAAAAAAAATCTACAATTAGATGTTTTGAGCACCTTGCTCATAAAACTTTTAAATATTGAAGCTGGCACCCTCTTGGTTTTACCTGAACCACCTATACCAAGTATTATATTAGTAATACTTTGATCAATAGAATGATCCTTTTTGGCTTTTAGAATATCTTGTTTTTTTAAAAATAACCTTGGTGTACTTTCAATATCCTCTCCGATTGATTTGAGAGTAAATTCTTTCGCTGCTTCTATAATTTGTTGATTTTTTTTTTTAAATAAAGGGTAGTGAAAGACTTCTTTTATACCTGAAAATTTAGAAATTAGGAAATATCTTAAGGATGAATTAAATATGAAAACTTTATCAAATTTTTTTAATTTTAATTCATTTACTAATTTAAAAAATCCCTTCACGCCAGAGTGTTTCTTATTATCTTCTCTTTCAAGATACATAATTTCTTCAACAATTTCTTTATTATTAAAATACATTTCTACTTTAGTATTTCTTTTTGCCAAAATAGTTACAGGCGTTTTGAATTTTTTAGAAATAGCCTCAATAAATGGAAGAAACATTATCATGTCTCCTATTCCCATTCTGTTTTGTAAAATTAATATTTTCATTAACTAACTAATATCTTTACTAAATTTTTCTTTAGAGATAAGCTTATTTTATGATTGAAATTAAAGGCATTTATGCGGCATCAGTTTCAGTACTTAATGATGATATGTCGTTAAATATTAAAAAAACTGCAAATCATTGTGAAAAAATTATTAAAGATGGTTGTCATGGCGTAGTCATATTTGGAAGTACGGGCCAAGCACAACTAATTTCTCTAGCTGAAAAAATTCAAATGGTCACATATTTGAGCAAAAACAAAAATAAAGATAACTTTATAATAGGTTGTGGATTAAATTCCTTGTTGGATACAATTAACCTCATGAAGGTTTCAGTCAACTTAGGCTTCAAGAAATTTTTAGTAATGCCTCCCGCATATTACAAGTATGGAGACAAAGAAGTTATTAATTACTATATGAAATTAGTTAATTCAGTTCCTGAGTCAAAAATAATACTATATAATTTTGAAAAATTATGTGGATACAAATTTTCTACAAAATGCGTACAAGAATTAGCTAAAATTTTTCCAAAAAATATTATTGGGGTTAAAGATAGTTCATATAATTTATATCAAGATCTTAAAATTAAAGATTTTTCAATTCTTCCAGGATCAGAGCTAAAATTATTATCTGGTCTAGAAATTGGATGTTCTGGAATTATAACAGCAACTTGTAATGTGACTGCAGAATTATCTAGAAAAGTTTATGACGATTTTTTTAATAATGTTACACAGACCGTAAACAATAAATTGTGTGAGGTTAGAAAAACGTTTGATCAATTTAATTTAATTTCTGGTTTACATTCTTTTTTGAAGGAAAAAGATAGCGATTATGCTAATATTTTACCCACTTTGTCATTGTTAGAAGCTAAGGACGAAAAGATACTTTTTAACAAGCTTAGAGCATTAGATTTTCCAGCAAAAAAAAATGTTGCGGCCTAAGTATCTTTCAGGTTGTGAAAATATATAATCGATTAATTATAAGCTCATATTTTAAATATAATTAACAGAATAAAAAAATTTTCAATTACAAGTTACTATATTTATTAGTTATTTGCTGATAAATCAACATATCTAACTAATGAAAAAAAAAAAGAAAAAAAAAGTTAAGAAAATAAAAAAGAAAAAATTAAAAAAGAGAACCGTCAAAAGAAAAGTATTAAAGAAAAAAAGAAAAAAAAAAGCTCCGAGTAGAAAAAAAAAGGTAATTAAAAAAATTACAAAAAAAAACCACTTTCTTGTAAATTTATTGAGGCTTCAAGAAAATATAAAAATAAATATAAAAAATAATTTCAAGATTAATCTAGAAGAAAGAATACAAAGTTTCTTCGATTTTATTGATAATAAAATCGATCAATACAAATCATTGATAAAAGAAGAAAAGCAGAGATTAAAAATAGAGGCATATGAGAAAGAGCAAAAAATCAAACAACAAGAAAAACAAAAGGAGCTAGAAAATGTAGATTTACAATTAAAGCTTAAACAAAAGCAATTAAAAGAGGAAATTTTGCTTGAAAAGCAAAGATCTAAAGATTTGAAAAATTTCCTTAGAAAGGAACAAGCAATTCTTAGACAAGAACAATCGGAAAGACAAAGAAAATTTTTAGAGGAAATAAAGTTACAAAAACAGATTGAGAAATTTAGAGTTAGAGAAATAAAAGAACTAGAGAAACTAGAAAAAATTTCACTTAAAGAACAAAGAGAAGATTATGCTGGTTTGCAAGACAGGATCGATAAACTTAAAGAAAAATATAGATTAATTAGAGACCAGAAAATTAGAGAGAGGGTAGAGGCCTTAGGTATAAAAACTTCTGATAAAGATGATAGAGATGCACTTTTAAAGAAAGAGCATGATTACATAGTCTCCAGACAAAAAATTGAAAATTCTTTAGAAAGTTTTTATAGGAGCGCTAGCAGTTTAGTTTTTCAGTTAAATAAAAGACATTTAACTAGAGAGATGTCTATTTTTAGATGCATAGATAGAAGATTTGAAACAGGTGAAATTTTTATTAAAAAAGATGATTCGAAAGATGAGGAATGGTTAATCTTAATATACATCAAAGATAATTCCTTAAGTGGTGATATAGTTATAGAGGATAAAAGTAATCCAGAGAAAAATCACTCCCACGAATTTAAGTCGACAGACATATTTACCGCTTCAGACTTAATGGTAGACTCATTAACCCAGTTGATTTCTAGAGAGAGAAGCAAGACAAACTAAATAATTATTTTGAATAAATAACTTGTTTTAATTTATATTCCCATAAACCATACTTTGAGTATGTCATTTTTAAAATATGATTAGTATTTATATCTAACCACACATCATATCTGCGTTCCTCACTGTCTTCTTTATTGAGTCTTTTTGATAAAATTACAAAATGCTTGGTATCATAAACTTTACCATACAAGTTTATTTTTTCCTTTTTTATAAAATTTATAATTTGCTTGTTTATACTTCCGGAAATTGGGCTTATGTTTATTTCACTTTGGATTATTTTATGATTCCACCAACTACCAATTACTATATCTAAATCAACTTTGCCAGTATAAGAGGATCCCTTAATAAAATAACCTTCTTTACTTTCATTTAAATATAAATCAACAAATTTTTGTTTTTTATTTTGAATAGTATCTGATTTAAAACTAACAAGTTTGTTATTTTTATAAACTTCTTTACTAGCTCCTTTAATTGAAAAAGCATTTAATCCTAATATAGAAACATTAAATTCTGTCTTATTATCTATTTCCAAATTTTGATCATTCCTACTAAATGTATAATTGTTAAAACCAATTTTTTTTCCATCTTTAAAAATTTCCATCAAAAATTTCTCAACTTTTTCATAGTGTTCTACATGTGCAAAAGATTTGAGGGGGAAAAATATTAATATTATGGTAAGAAGTAATATTTTAGTAATTATTTTCATTTTAAGATTAAAAATACATTCTAATAATTAATTATGTTTTTAACTATAAAAAAAATTCCAAAAAAATCATGGAGTTCTAAAAACCCATTCAACTTAAGACCAAAACTGATAACTATTTTTTTCTTAGTTTTTGGATTAACGTTATTTGGTGCAGGCGAGGGTTTGCTTATAGTTTCGTTTACAGGTGCATCTCCGTGGAGTGTATTAGCTCAAGGAATATCTCTTAATACAGATATATCTGTAGGCCTAGTCACTTTCATGGTGAGCGTTTCTGTTTTGTTTTTATGGATTTTTCTTAAACAAAAACCAGGTCTTGGAACATTATTTAATATTTTAATAATAGCTACCATGATTGATGTTTGTATAATTTTTGTTCCTACTCCAGAAATATATTTTAATAAACTTTTATTAGCCATAGCATCAGTTTTATTAGTAGGATTGGGCACTGGTTTTTATTTAATTGCCAACTTAGGACCTGGACCAAGAGATGGTCTTATGACAGGCTTACAAAGAAAAACAAATTTTCCAATAGCATCTGTTAGAGCATTTTTAGAAATTTCGGTTGTATCAATAGGGTGGTATTTAGGAGGCACTGTAGGAATCGGCACTTTACTTTTTGCTTTTGGCATAGGTCCCGCTGTAGCTTTGGGATTATATTTAGTGGGAAAATTCTTTAATTGATTTTTTCGTTTAAAATATTTAAATAGTTGTATGTCCTTTAAAAGATTCATGATTGATTCAGCAAACATACTATTTGATGATAGTAAAAATGATTTAAGAGCACTACCAAAAACAGTTAGATTACAAATTTTGTTAGTTTTAAGTTTTATTTGGTCGGTAGTATTTAGCTTATATATATTTTCATACACAACTTTTATATTTGGATGGGCTGGAGTTTTTTTAGCTCATGCTGGTATAATTTTTGCTGTTTATTATACTTTTAAACAATTTCATAACGCTGAAGCACAATCGGTTAGTGTTTTTAAGACTAAAAATTTTAATCCTTTTAAAATCATGTCATTAATATTTATTTTAATGTTTATATTCATATTTTCCAAGGGTATCGAAGTTTTAACTAGAACTAACTCATACGAAATAAAGTACGATGGACCTGATAAATCCGCTTTTGAAAAATGGTTACCGTTCACTCAAAAGGACAAGAATAAATAGCTTCTTATTTTTTAGAGAATCAATTAGATTGAATCTGTGAAAGATTTAGTAAAAAATATTCAGCTAATTTTACTCGCAGTTATACTAATCTGCACAGTTCTTGCGGTCTTACTGGAAATACGAAATATGTTTATGAATCAAACTGTTACATTGGCAGACTTACTACTTATGTTTTTATATCTAGAGGTTTTAGCAATGGTTCGTGTTTTTTGGGACGAGCAATCGATTAGTATTACTTTACCTCTTTTAATTGCAATAACAGCTTTATCAAGATTTATAATTCTACAGGGAAAAGAGATGGACGCTTCACAACTATTGTACGAGTCTTTAGCAATTGTATTTATAGCTATTGCAATAGTTGTATTAAGACTAAGACACAGCGATAAACTTGGATTATCAAAAAAAAGAAAATAATTGAATACAACCTAGCTATTTAATAAAGTTATAGTATGTGGTTAATCAGAAAAAGACTACATAAATTTGTAAGAACAACTTTTAGACCCCCATGACAGGAAAAATTTGATAAAAAAAAAGGGCAGAAAAATCTGCCCTTTAAATTTTTTAAAATGAAATTTCGGAAATTACATTCCCATTCCACCCATTCCACCCATTCCACCCATACCGCCCATTCCACCAGCTGGCATTCCACCTGCTGAGTCTTTCTCTTCTGGTTTGTCTGCGATCATGGCTTCAGTTGTTACTAATAGACCAGAAATAGAAGCAGCATCTTGCAAAGCTGTTCTAACAACTTTAACTGGATCAATGATACCCTCTTTGAACATATCAACATATTGTTCTGACTGTGCATCATAACCAGTTGAAGGTTTATTTGACTCTAATAATTTTCCAACGACAACAGATCCATCAACTCCTGCATTTTTTGTTATTTGTCTTATTGGTGCTTGAAGTGCACTTTTTACAATTTCGACACCAGCTTTTTGATCGTCACCTTTGACTTTAACTTTATCAAGGTCCTGTGAAGCGTATAATAAAGCACAACCACCGCCAACAACAATTCCCTCTTCAACAGCTGCTCTCGTTGCGTTTAATGCATCCTCAACTCTGTCTTTTCTCTCTTTTACTTCAACTTCTGTTGCACCACCAACTTTTATTACGGCAACACCACCAGCAAGTTTTGCTAGTCTCTCTTGAAGTTTTTCTCTATCGTAATCTGAAGTAGTCTCATCAACTTGTTGTTTTATCTGATTACATCTTGCTTCAATGTCAGCTTTTTTTCCAGATCCGCTGACAATTGTACTGTTCTCTTTGTCAACTTTTACTCTTTTAGCAGATCCTAAGTCAGTAAGTTTTACGTTTTCAAGCTTTATTCCTAAGTCCTCAGAAATAACTTGTCCGCCAGTTAATATAGCTATGTCATCTAACATTGCTTTTCTTCTGTCACCAAAACCTGGGGCCTTAACAGCAACTACTTTCAAACCACCTCTTAATTTGTTGACTACTAAAGTAGCAAGCGCTTCACCTTCAACATCCTCCGATATAATCATTAATGGTCTTCCAGCTTGAACAACTGCTTCTAAAAGTGGAACCATAGGTTGCAAGTTAGTTAGTTTTTTTTCGTGTAGTAAAATTAAAGGGTTCTCTAGCTCAGTAGTCATTTTATCACCATTAGTAATAAAATATGGAGATAAGTATCCTCTATCAAATTGCATACCCTCAACCACATCAAGTTCTGTTTCAATTCCTTTAGCTTCTTCAACTGTAATTACACCTTCATTACCAACTTTTTGCATGGCTTTAGAGATCATATTTCCGATTTCTTTATCACCGTTCGCTGAAATTGTACCAACTTGTGCAATCTCATCACTATCTTTAACTTTTTTTGCTGATGATATTAATTTTTCTTTTACATGATCAACTGCTGCATCAATACCTCTTTTAACATCCATAGGGTTCATACCAGCAGTCACATACTTACAACCTTCTTTTACAATTGCTTGCGCAAGAATTGTTGCAGTAGTTGTACCGTCTCCAGCTTCATCGTTTGTTTTGCTCGCAACTTCTTTTACCATTTGAGCACCCATGTTCTCGAATTTATCTTGTAATTCTATTTCTTTGGCAACAGAAACACCGTCCTTTGTGGTTCTTGGTGCTCCGTATGATTTATCAATGACTACATTTCTTCCTTTAGGACCTAAAGTTACCTTCACTGTATTTGCAAGAATATCAACACCTTTAAGCATTGCTGTTCTAGCTTCAGAATTAAATTTTACTATTTTAGACATTATATTTTACTCCTTAATAAATATTATTTTGATGTTGAAATACCCATAATGTCCGATTCTTTCATTATGCTGTATTCTTTTCCATCTATTTTCACTTCAGTTCCAGACCACTTACCAAATAAAACTTTATCTCCAACTTTTACATCCATTGGTATGATTTTGCCATCTTCAGTTTTAGAACCACCACCAACAGCAACTACCTTTCCCTCTTGGGGTTTCTCTTGAGCAGAGTCAGGTATAATTATTCCGCCAGCAGTTTTTTCACTGCTATCAAGCACTTCGATAAGAACTCTATCATGCAAAGGTTTAAATTTCATAAATTACTCCTTTAAATATTGAGGTCATATAGTCTTAAAGCTGTAATTTTTCAAGATGCTGAAAAAAAATATATGGTAAAAAAAACCAAAGAAATTCATAGATTTTTAAGCTATATCTCACTCATGACCGTAAATTTAGATAAAACAGGTCTTAAATCAATAATAAGCGATATAGACTTATTGTTTATTGATATTTGGGGCGTCCTACATAATGGAATTAAATTATATAAAGAGTCTATCGATGTACTTGATAAACTTGAGCAGTCCAAAAAAGAATATATTTTGTTAACAAATGCTCCAAGACCAAATAATACAGTTATAAACTTTCTAAAGAATCTGGGATTAGATCAAAATAAATGTAAAAAGGTATCTACTTCTGGTGAAGTAGCTTTGAAACATTTGAAGTCTAAATATAAAGCTTTGAAGTTCTTTCATGTTGGTCCTCCACGTGACTTTGATTTATTTAAGTCTTTTGAAGAATTTAAAGTAAATAACTTAGATGAGTCTGATTTTATTATTTGTACAGGATTATATGATAATTTTTCAGAAAATTTAGACTACTATAAAAATCTACTTAAAAATAAAATAGATAAAAAAATGGTTTGCACCAACCCAGATCTAGTTGTTGATAGAGGTAGCAACAGAGAATTTTGTGCTGGATCTGTAGCTAAAATTTTTGAGGATCTTGGGGGTGAAGTAGAATATTTTGGTAAACCTTATCCATTTATTTACACGCAATCAGCAGACATTAAAAATAAAAAAATTCTTTGCATT
>CACHVY010000002.1 GCA_902583455.1 uncultured Pelagibacteraceae bacterium
CTAAGTCTAATTGTCCAGAATTTATAAAAGTTAATTTACCTTTTGTAAATTCTTCTTTAAGCCTGTAAGTTCCATAAACTTGATACCCTTTTCTTTTAGCTGTTAATTTAGCTCCACCAACATCAGTGATAATATCAGAACTCAATTTTCCTATCCCAAAAAATTTATCTACAAATTTTGTATCATTTTCTACGGGCGATGTATTGTAATAGGTTACATTAAATGTGTTAGAGTCTAAATGACTTCCGGAATTACCAACATCAACATCATCCCTTCCAAATCTGAAGGCTAATCCATCGATGCCATAATCATCAGTGAATTTATCAAAACCAAAAGTTAAAGAATTTGTACTAATTTCCTTTGTAGATGCAATTTCTTTGTCTCCAACTCTTCCCAGTGTAATGTTACCTTCGCTCCAGTAAAAATATTTTTTATTAGACTCAGTATTTTGTTTAGTCGTTGATATTTTTTTAAAGGATGAAATAGGTAATTGGTTTAAAGATGAAAGCATGGTATTTGAAAAGTTTAATTTAATATTTTGGTTAGATAAATTTTGTTTATCATCGTTTCTCTTTATCCACTTCAATCTATTTAAAACTGAATTTGTTGACATATTAATTGTTCTTTTTGCAAGTTCCAATTGTGCTTCTGCTATTCCAGCGCGGTCGCTATTTTTAGTAATCTTTTCACATTTTCCAGCAAAAAGATTAAACGGACAAGGCAAGTGATGCTCTTGTACTAGTTTGAGTGTAGTATCTAAAATATACATTCTTAATCCATCAGGACTAAAGTCTATACCGTTGGGGTTATTACTTCTGTTTACACCACCATCAAAGGAAGCTGTAG
Organism: uncultured Pelagibacteraceae bacterium; assembly: GCA_902583455.1. GTDB lineage: Bacteria > Pseudomonadota > Alphaproteobacteria > Pelagibacterales > Pelagibacteraceae > Pelagibacter. Next base: position 847 of record CACHVY010000002.1, read on the forward strand.
AAATGTTAAAACCTTCAGATAGAGTATATTGATTAATGTCATTACCATTTGTTCCTACCAAAAACATTCTTGTTCCATTCTTATTAAACGCTATACCATTTGGTTCAAGTTCATTAGTTGTTAAAGTTTCTATATCTGCCGTTGTTTTAGCAGATCTTATAAGATTACCTCCACCAGACAAATCAAAACTTTTATTCAATGAATATTGATACACACTACGGGTTGTAGCGCCCTGACCATCGGTAACATACATCATGGTTCCATCATGACTAAAAGCTAGACCAAGAAATATACTTGTAACTTCCGATGAGACATCAAAAGAATTTCCAGTATAATCAGCTTCTGATACATCGAAATTTACAGAGAGCGAATATTCAAATACTTTTTGATTTGCTCTTCCTACAATAAACATTTTTGATCCATCATTATTAAACCTAACTCCAAATGGGTGAATATCTTCACTGGCAACTGAAAAGCTATCGACAAAAACAGCTGACGATATGTTAAATGCTTCTGATAGAGTATATTCATCTACATCATCACCATCGTTTCCAATAACAAACATTTTTTTTCCATCATTACTAAACGTAACATCTCTGGGTGTAGCTTCTTCACCTGAAACATCAAATGTTCGTACTTCATAATTGGAAGTAGAAAGTGTGTCGCCACTTTCTAAAATAGCATAAGCGTTTTGAACAAAAATATTAGATATGCAAAAATAAAAAGTTAAAAATAAAAGTGTTTTTTTAAGCGTGCTCATCTAAATTTTAAAGAAATTAATTTAACCCTTAAAATTTAAATTAAAAGACTTTATTTAATGTGAAATTAGCCTCTTTATAAACACCTGAATTTGCTAAATCATCTTTGATGTTAAAACCTAAATTAAACCCATTAATATTTTTTTTAACTTCTAATTTTGATAAAAGATTTTCTGAGCCCTCAATTGTAAAAGCATAATTAGTCTCTTTGTTAGGTAGATATCCAACAGCAAAATGCACTTTATCAGTGTGTCCCGTGTCGATTGCTTGATTACGTTCATATATTAAAAATATACTAAAATTATTAGGCATAACTATATCAATACCAATTTCACCATTGATGTTGTGAAAAGCCTCCGAATGCAACTTATCATTAAAACTAGCGTTTCTATCACCAACATAGTTATATTTAAAATTGGAAGAGCGATCGACATCTGCAACATATTCTAATTTGCCGTGTCTCTTAAAGGTATATTTATCATTAGATAAATCCTCTATAGCTGATAAACCTGCTCTTATTTTTTTTGACCTGACATGTTGTTTCCTTACATCTATCGCCCCTAGACCAGATTCTTTATAAGATCCTAAAATAGTATGACCAACATCAATTCTTTGGTAAGGAATTAAAATGAGATTATCTTTTTTTATTTCATCTTTAATTCTAAATGTTCCATACATTTGAAGACCGTCTCTCTCCGCTGTTAAATTCTTACCATCAAGAACAGTTAATAAATCGGAACTTAATTTACCAATCCCAAAAATTTTATCTAAAAATTTTGTATCGTCTTTTATAGCTGTAGTATCGTAATAAGTAATGTTATAAGTATCAGTATCTAAATTGCTTCCATCGTTTCCAATATCAACATCGTTTTTGCCAAATCTAAATGCCAGACCTCTAATTCCATTATTTTTAGTAAATCTATCTGATCCAAATGTGATAGCATTAGTATCAATTTTTCTTGTGGAAGAAATGCTTGTATCTCCAATTTTACCTAAGGAAATACTTCCCTCACTCCAATAAAATACATTCTGGTCCTTATCATTATTTGTTTTCTTTTTTATTACAGTTTTTTTAACAAACTCCGTCAAAGAAGCTAATCTTTTATTTGTAAAATTAATATCAATATTTAAGTTTGATAAATTTTGTTTGTCTTTATTTCTTCTAATCCACTTAAGGCGATTTAAAGCAGTATCTGTTGAATGATCAATAGTTCTTTTAGCAATTTCTATTTGAGCAATTGCTAAACCATGTCGATCATTATTTTCAGTAATTGAAGGACATTTACCAGCTATAATATTAAAAGGACAAACTAAATCATATTCAATAACTTGATCAAGACCAGCATCAGGATTTGTGCTTCTATCCTTAGTTACATACATTTTTAATCCATTTGAACTAAATGCAATCCCTCTTGGTTGTGAGTTTCCATAGGCTGATAAATTATCAATATCGAAACTACCATCTATTACAAATGATGATGTATCAAAAGCATTTGTTAAGGAAATTTGGAGTATTCTTGAAGTTCCACCATGAGCATGATTTACAATAAATAATCTTTTTCCATCAGGTCTAAATCTTAAAGAGGCTGGTCCATGAGCACCAGTTATGACATTTTCAGTTAATTTTATTCCTGCTGAAGTGACTAGAGATAAAGACGACTCTGATAAATCATAAGGGGTAGAGAGATTATATTCTAATAATCTACCCCCAACACCATCAGATGAATTAGTATCTCTATACATTAAAAATAATTTAGTACCATCATTATTTATTTCGATACCTTCAAGCAAATTCTTTGATCTACCGTCGTTATTATCAGTTCTATCTCCAGCTAAACTACCATTTTGAAAATCATTATGATCAAGATCGTTTGTTGCTGATGCTCGAGTACAAGAAGATATATCGTAGGGTGAAGTCAAATTTAGCACATACGCTTTGTCGAAATCTCTATTTTGAACATTACGTCTTGAGGCTACTAAAATTTTCATTCCATCACTAGTTATTTCTAAGTCATATAATTGTTGGCCTTGATCTCCTGTATCTAAATTAAATACACATCTTTCACTGTCACCTGCAAAAGTTTTTGTGGATATGTCGTATGGTGTAGAAAGATTAAATGTAACTATATGTCGTGGAACTGTTGCCATAGCATCTACTTGAGCATAACTTACAAACATTTTTGTTCCATCCTTGTTAAACTCTATACCCGCCGCTAGTCCATAGTCATTATCATCTGAACCAGTTCCCGAACCACCGACACCTTTAGTGTTGACAGTTGTTCTTTGATTGAAGGTTACCATTGATGCAAAAGAACTAGAAATTGAGAATAAAAATATTAAAATTATTATAGCATTTCTCAAAAATTTCATAAGCACCTTTTATATCCAAAATCTACAGCAAATTAAAAAGCAAATTTATAGGCTAAATTTCCTGAAAAACTAATCAATTCTTGAGTACTTATTCTGCTATCAAGTGAAAATTTAAGAAAATGATCGTTAGATATGTTTTTTTCAAAACCTAAATTTGTAGCCAAAGTAACTTCTCGAGTTTGGTCATTTTTTTGTGAATAAGTTGCTTTAGTGCCATTGATTGAATAATCTTGGTCTTTTCCAAAAAAAGTATTTCTTACATCTAATATCCATCCAAGATTAAGATTATAGTCTTTACCTAAATTCATTTCATATTCATCATCAACGTAAACAGATAAATTTCCCACACCTTTACCACTCCATCTGTATAGATGGCTTTCACTATGACTAGGGGTATATGATAAACCAATTGTTGTTCCAAAATTAGGTATCAAAGACTCATTATTCATCTTAGATCCTGCAATAAGATCATACGACTCATAAATATCTTCAATACTAAGTTTGCCTGATGCTCTTGTATTAGTCAAAATTTCTCTTTCACTATCGTGTATATTAATTCCTGCTAAAATAAAATTTTCATCTAGAAATTTTGTTAATATTGTTTGATCTTTAAAATATAAACCAGAATGTAAAGAGTACCTTTTTATATCGTGATCTTTAGTAAATTGCTGATTACCACTACTTAAAGACAATACAAAATCTTTACCTTTATAAGGGTTTATCAAATTTAGTGTAACCCCAGTAAGATTGAAACCTAATGTAAGATCTTGATTGTTCTGTTTTCTTTTAAATGTTGAAAAATTAATTTCACCCCAACCATTTCTATCATCTAAATCTTTTTCTGCTTTTTTATATTTGGTTAGAGACTGTCTAATATCTAAAGACTTTGTGCTTAATAATTCATCAAGTATTTCGCTACCACCTTGACCGACGGAGCTTGCTGATCCGTTGACAATTTGGTTTCCATCTAAATCCTCGAGTGAAAAATTTCCATCTGTTTCATAATGATAACTTTGACCAACTCCCTGATTAATTTTTAATGTGCTACCAGTTATACCCGCTCCATGAGCAATTTTACCTACTACAATTCCTTGATCTTTTAAAGTAACAGTTGAATTGTTTCCGTATAATTTAATCGAGTCGTAACCAACATCATTCTTTATTGTTCCACTATTTGCTACACTTGAGTTAACACCCACTCTTATAGTTGCATTGTCACTATCTGAGTTAGTAATTTCTCCACCCACTTTATTAGTAATTGTCACTGTATTACCAGCAGCAGTTCCAAAAATAGCAGAGCCATTAGTGGCTGTAATTGTTCCTGAGTTAGTAATTGTCATTCCAGTAGTATTTGTGCCACCTGTTTTGCTAACTCTAATAGTATTTCTATTTGATGAAATTGTTCCTCCGGAATTATTTGTAATTGTTGCATTAGTTGTAGCTTTTGCATCGATGGCAGTTGTGCCGCTAGCTGTAATTGTTCCAGAGTTGGTCACTGTCAAATCAGAAGTAGTGTCTCCAAAAATAGCTACGGTATTAGCGCTAATAGTTGATCCAGACTCGACAGTTACAGTTACACTATCTCCAGTTACGTTTGCTGCTTTAGTAGTTGCACCTGTAGCCAAAGTTGAGCTATTCTTTACAGTTAAAAATTCTCCTTCACCATCAATATTTTGTTGATCAGTTTCAGTTCCACCATCTTGAATAGTATTACTATCTGCACTTACATAGGAATAACAAAAAAATAAAAATAAAATTTTTAGAAAAAAAATATTAAACCTTAAAACTTTATTTTTTGTGATCAACATTATTAAATATTCATTAAATTATATAATATAAGCAATTCTAGTTTATTTATTTAAATCTTTAAATATCTTAGGTGCCCAATTTTTGGCATCTTGGGAGGTTACATGAAAGTCATATTTTTCAGGCTTTATGAACATTTGGTTAGTGTCTTCAAATCTACCTTTTTGAATCGTATCAACCCAAACTACATAATCTGCTGGAAATAAACTTCTAGCTTTTGGGGTAGGACAAATAAAATCTGCAATTACAAAATTGCCTTCCTCCTTTAGCTTTGTTGCAAAATCTGCCATTCTTTTTGCTTGTCTAGTTCTTCCCTCCGGTGAAAAATCCCAGTCGTTTGCAGCTTTACGTACCTCATCCGCATTTAATCTTTTAGCATTCAACATTGGTGCAAGCTCATCTGCTAGAGTTGTTTTGCCTGCGCCGGGTAGCCCCATTATTAATATAATTTTCATAATTAATTTTAAGTTTATATATTAGATAAAAGAAGATATTTATAGATCCAAATAGGTCCATATTTGCCAGCCTTATTTAGTGCCAATATTTTTATAGACAGATAATTGAAAATAAATAATGATCGCCGAATGAATTTTTCTATAGAAATTGGACCAAAAACTAACTTGGATACATTGCCGGCTCTTAAAGATGTTTACATTACAATGCTACCTGGTGGTGATTTTAAAGAGACAGCTCAGCAAGCAGTCAACTTAGTAAAAAAGGGTTTCAACCCAGTCCCTCACTTTCCGGCGAGATCTATGGCAAACGAGGCACAACTTAAAGAATATGTAACAATGTGCAAAGATGGCGGTGTAAAACAAGTGCTTGTAATTGGTGGTGGCAGAGAGCCCACGGGAAAATTTGATAGCTCATTCCAACTTTTAGAGACTGGTTATTTTGAGAAAATGAAGATAGGAATTGCTGGACATCCAGAGGGGAGTCCTGATATATCCGACGAAGTGTTAGAAAAAGCAATGATTGATAAAAAGCCCTATGCTGATTACATTGTAACTCAATGGTTAATGCAGTCAGAACCAATTATTGATTTCATTTCTAAACAGTCTGTCCCAGTTCATGTTGGAATTACTGGACCTATGAAAATATCAAGCTTAATTAAATTTGCTAATATTGTAGGAGCAAAAAATTCTATAAATTTTATTAAATCTAATTTTAGTAGGGCAATTGATTTATTAAAACCAAAAGACCCAAATGATCTTGTAGATAAAATTAAAGAGCATACAAAATATTTTCATATCTACACGTTTGGTGGGCTTAAGGAAACCAACAACTGGCTAAAGGAAAATAACTATGCCTAAAAAAAGAAAAAAAACAAAAAAGTCCAACGGAAAATTATCACCAAGCAGAATTATAGAGAAAGTTGATTATTCTAAAGTTTCTCACACTACAAAAGTAGATCAATCAGATAGACATGTTCCATATAACTTAAGACAAAGTGGACCAACAAAAGTAGAATTACTAATGTCAACAAGGGTTAGAAAATCTCCATATTGGCATCTGTCAATGAAAGCAGGATGTTGGAGAGCAACTGTTTATAATAGAATTTATCATCCGCGTGGATATGTAAGACCTGAAAAAGGTGGAGCGATGGTTGAATATAAAGCAATCAAAAATCATGTTACAATGTGGAATGTTGCAGTTGAAAGACAAATAAGAGTAAAAGGTCCAGACGCAGAAAGATTTACAGATTACGTAATCACTAGAGATGCAACAAAGATTTCTCCAATGAGAGCTAGATATGTAATTCTTTGTAATTATAAAGGTGGTGTTCTTAACGATCCAATTTTATTAAGAATTTCAAAAGATGAATTTTGGTTTAGTTTATCAGACAGTGATATAGGATTATATCTTCAAGGAGTAAACGCAGACAAAAGATTTAATGTTGAGATAGATGAAATAGATGCATGCCCTGTGCAAATCCAAGGTCCAAAATCAAAAGCTTTGATGAACGACTTAATTGGTAAACAAGTTGATTTAGATAATATGCCTTTTTATGGATTGGCTGAAGCAACAGTTGGTGGAAGAAGTTGTGTAATTTCTCAATCTGGTTTTTCTGGTGAAGCGGGTTATGAAATATATTTAAGAAACGCAACACTTTATGCTGAAGATATGTGGAATGCAGTTTTAAAAGCAGGTAAAAAACATAAGTTAATGGTAATCGCTCCTGCACACCATAGAAGAATTCAAGCTGGAATTTTATCTTGGGGCCAAGATATGGACAATGAACATAATCCATTTCAATGTAATCTAGGCTACCAAGTTTCTTTATCCGGAAAAGGTGAATGGGCTAAAAAAGGAGATTACATTGGTAAAGAGGCGCTAGAAAATATGAAAAAAGAATTATTAAATGGACAAAAACCTTATAAACTTCAATTAGTCGGTATGGAACTAGGTGGAAAACCAATTGAGGAATATGCTCCAGATTTTTGGTTAATATCAAAAGATGGAAAAAACCCAATCGGTTTTGTTACATCGCCTTGGTATCATCCAGAAAAAGGTACAAATATTGCAATGGGTTATGTTCCATTTGATGGAACGATTAACAAAAATGGATTTCCTAAAGGAAATATAGGTGATAAATTTAAAATTCATTTGCCAAAAAAATATTGTGAAAAAGGAAGTAACCCTGTTGATGCAGTTGTTGTGGATATACCTTTTACAGAATCTTATAATCCAAATACTAGGGAAGTTGCAAAGTAGATTGTTATAAGTCATTGGTTTTTGTATGACAAAAACTGTCATAATAATCGCAAGTATCATTATTGCTGTTATTTTGTTAGTATTTCCTTTAATAATTTCATTAATTGAAAAAAAAAATAAAAAAAAATAATGTTTGCACAATTTTTAAGCATAGTATTTAGATCAATAAAACTTGATAAAAACCTTTACAGAGAAAGTAAAAGCTTTAATGAGGCTGGTATTTATTTTGCAGCACTAATTATGGTACTTGATGGTGTTGCTGGTGCAATTGCTGCAAATACGTTTTATAAAACATCTATTGGTTTGTCCGCGATTACTGCGATTTTTACCTGGTTCATTTGGGCTATGTTTATATTTGTAATAGGGGTTAAACTTTTTCCAGATAAAGATAGCAAAATTCCATTTAAAAAAATATTAATAGCTGTAGGTTTTGCTCATGCGCCAGGTCTGCTAAGATTTTTTGCTATTACACCAACAATGGTGATGCCAATAATTTTTTTTACACAATTATGGATTTTTGCATCTCTTATAATTTGCACAAGAGAAGTATTGCAACTAAAATCTAATTTTAAGTCTTTTGGGATTATTTTTTTGTCCTTTTTAATTTTAGCTATATTATCGGTATCTTTCGTTATGAGTAGAATGGAAACTTTGCCGATAAGCAATTTAACTTAAATTGGAAATATTGTTTTAGATGCTCTACAAGATTTACAAATTTTAAATCCAGTAAGTATTAAGTTGTGAGTAACACTTTCATCACTTTTTTTACATTCTTCACATAATTCATCCAGTGATTCATCAATATGATTTTTATTGTTTTCTTTAGTCATTGTCCGTTAAACCCGCACCAGCGGCAGTATTTTTCAAACTTTCATTTTCTTTTACAAAAGTTTCTTCTGATAATTTATATAACTCTTCCCAATCTTTTTCATCAAAAGTATTTTCGTTTTTTAAAAATTCTATTTCCAATACCTCAACTTTATCTTTTAAATTACTTAAGTTACTTTTTAAATGTATAGACTGGTTAAAATTCAGTAAAAAAGTTTCATTATCAACTTTAAGGCTTAACCTTTTTCCGATTATTTCCGATGATCTCGAAATAAATGGTATCAGTAAAATTGGATAAGCCATATTGTTAAAAATTATTTTATTGTATTTTTCTAGGGTATGGATTTGATCCATAAAATTTACACCTGTTATTAAAGGACAGTAAGGAATTTTGTTAGAAATATTTATGTCTGTTATCAAGCTGATATTCTGAAAATGACTTTTTTTGATAATCTTAAAATAGTTGTTAAGATTCTTTAAACCTGGTAATCCAAACATCTCCATCAGTTTTATAGATTTTCCAATTTCTTCAGAGATTCCCCATGAAAAACCTATACCTTTGGAAGCTCTTTTGGTTAGTGTATCAATTTCGCTTAGTGATCTCATTAGTTTAAAGAATTATAAATCCAATTATCTTTAAAATTATTGAGTTCTTCTGGCAAAGGAGCTCCCTGAAACATACAAATCCTTAACCACTTATCTGATCTTGGGTCAAATTTACAAGCACCAAAGAAAGACAATTTTAGTCTTAGCATATCAATTGGGATTAATTTGTGTCCGATTGTATTATCTTGTATTTCTGAATATGGGAATTTTTCAATCAGAAAAGCTCTCCTAACAACATGTCTTAAATCATTATTATCTGCCAAAAATCTACTTACTTGCAAACTCTGCTTAAAATTCCTAGCTCTAAAATATAATTGATTTATATCTCTTGCTATTGCAAGTGGTTGTTCTAATTCAGATCCTTGTTCTTCAAATCTATTTGCAATTCTTGGCTCTTCTTTATTTTGGGAAATAAACCAAAAATTTTGGTTATTTTCATTTTTATTAAAATCGATCTTTATTAAATTTCCATAATATTTTTCTAAAATATTTACTAAATCTCTAACAGTTTTATGAGTTGGGATATTAAAATATTTATCCTCATTTGAACTCATTGTTGCAATTAGAGGTTCAACTATGTCATCAAAAGGTTCCATTAACATTGAAACTATATATTCAATGCCCTCCTCACTTAAATTATTTTCAGCCCATAAATAAAAATCATTGAAAAAATAATCTTTTTTTTCAGAATAATTTGTATCTAGGAAATCTATTACTTTCTCTAAATCATCTTTTAAATTTTGTATTTTTATTTTTTGATAATCGCTATCTGTTTCCCAAGAAAAAATATTCTTGAGAGACTTTTTTAAACAATTTAAAAAATAGTTATAATCATTAATATTAATTTTTTTTAATTCTCTAATCTTTTTTAATGCTATTTCCCTAGCAGTTATCCAATTATTTAATAAAGTTGGGTGATTTATTATAAATGGCGCCATACCCAAACCTGTGGAATTACCTATACCCAAACTTCTACAAATATTTTTATCTAATTCGACTGCAGACTTAGGGTTCTTTGATTTTGCAATATGATTAACTTGATCAAAGGTAAATTGTCTTACAAAATAAACTAACATCATTTCTAATCTAAAAGGACCAACAATTTCTGGTCTATTTTTAATTCTAAATCTGTCTGCTAAACCGAATTTTCCTGAGCCATATACAGCAGTAGTTCTGTAAAGATATCCAATTTTGCCTATAGTACTTTTATCTGGTTGTTTTCCATTTGATAAACAATCAACTACATAATTAAAGGCTCTTAACGATTTATTGGCTCTTGATAGTGTCAATTCTTTATAAGTCATTCTACCAATTTCTTGTTTTGGGACATTTTGTTTTAATCTATCAATATCTTTTTTAGTGGGCACACCATCAAAGAGGGTGAAGCTCGCATCCCATTTAGTAGCGATAACTCTGTCTGATCTTTCATGATCACCAATTTTATTTGAAAAACAAATTAATGAATAATTTCTAGTTTTTTTTTTAAATGAATAAACAGCAACACCATGTCCATTTTCATCTAAATCAAACATGTCTCTTTTGTAATCCCAGTCTTTAAATTCTCTTAGAAAAGATCTTAAAAATGATAATTTCGATTGATGAAATGAACCCAATCGTGAAAGTTTCATAATTTTTTTTGGATCTCTTAATTCTATTTGCATTTTATATTTCTTTATAAAAATTAAACCAATTATTACCTAGTATTGCATTAATATCATTATTGTCAAAACCAACTTTTTTAAGTCCATTTTCAATATTTTTGAAACCTCTCGCGTCTTTAAACCATTCAGGTTGATCAGGAAATCCTTGATTGGTTTTTGACCCCTCTCCTAAATTTTTTGACTTTGTCCATGTTCCATTTCTCATCCACTCAACAACACTATCAGGTTGATTTAAGCAAAGATCTGAACCAATACCAATATTTTTAATCCCCATGACATCGACTAATCTTGCTACCATTTCGCAAAAACTATCTAATGAACAATTTGTTCCATCTTTTAAATGGTGCGGGTAAAGTGATAGACCTAGCATACCCCCACTTTTTGATAATGTTTTAAGAAGGTCATCAGACTTACTTCTTTTAGTTGGATGCCAAAAAGATGGATTAGCGTGAGTAATTGCAATAGGTTTTTGACTTAAGTCAATTGCATCGTAAGTACTTTTTTCTCCTGAATGAGACATATCAACAACAATTCCTAATCTATTCATTTCTTTTATTGCCTCTCTTCCAAAATTAGTAACACCTCCATCATTTTTTTCATAACATCCTGAGGCTAATAAAGACTGATTGTTGTAAGTAAGCTGCATAAATCTGCACCCGTGCTCATAAATCTTTTCAATTAAATTTATATCATCCTCTATTGGTGAACAGTTTTGAAAACCAAAAAAAATTGCTGTTTTATTTTCATTTTTTGCTTTTTCAATATCTTTGAAGTTTTTACCTAAAAAAATTAAATCTTTATTTTCTTCAAAATTTTCTTTCCACTCTAAAAGTCTCTCTTTAAATTCATCAAAATCTTCATGATAAACAACTGTCACATGTACTGCATCTAAATTAGCTTCTCTATTAATCTCAAAAACAGATCTTTCCCATTTGCAGTATTGTAAATTGTCAATTTTGAAATTCATAACAATAGTTATATATTAGTAGATAATTTTTTGATATTAAAAGATAAATGAGTAGTAAAAAATTAAATAAAGTAGCAATCATAATGGGTAGTCAATCTGATTATTCTACTATGAAGTATTCAAAAAAAGTTCTTCAAAGCTTTAGCATAAAATGTGATGTGAAAATAGTTTCAGCACACAGAACTCCAAAAAGAATGTTTGAATTTGCTAAAAATGCCGAAAAAAATAATTACTCTGTGATAATTGCAGGAGCTGGTGGTTCTGCACATCTTCCTGGTATGGTTGCATCTTTGACTAGCATTCCAGTTATTGGAGTTCCAATGGAGTCAAAAAAATTAAAAGGTATGGACAGTCTTTTATCAATAGTGCAGATGCCAAAAGGTATCCCAGTTGGCACAGTTGCAATCGGTAAAGATGGCGCAATAAATGCTGGACTTTATGCTGCATCAATTATTGGACTTCAAAGTAAAAAAGTTAAAAATTCATTATTAAAGTTTAGATTGAAACAATCAAAATCAGTAAAAAAAAAACCTAAGTAGAATGAATAAAATTTCTCTAGGTATAATTGGTGGAGGCCAACTTGGATCTTTACTTTGCGCCGCAGCAAAAAATATAAACATAAATACAGTAGTGATTAGTGATGATGAAGACTCACCAGCCAAACATTTTGCAGATCATTTTATTTATTCTAAATATGACAATGAGAAAAATTTAACAAAGTTTACTTCAATGGTAGATAAAATAACCTATGAATTTGAAAATATTCCTTATGATGTGTTGTCAAAATTAAACAAAGTTAAAAAAGTAGATCCTAATCCAGAAGTTAATAAAATTGTTCAACACAGATACTCAGAAAAAAATTTTCTAATTAAAAAAAACATAAAAACTACAGATTTTGAAAAAATCTTTAATGAAAGTGATGTAAAAAAAAATAAAAATTTATTACCTGGAATACTAAAAACTTCTACACTTGGGTACGATGGTAAGGGCCAATATAAATTAAATAATTTGGAAGATTTAGATAATCATAAAATTAACTTTGATAGAGAATTTGTACTAGAAAAATTAGTAAATTTAGAAAAAGAAATCTCTGTAGTAATTACAAGATTTTCTAAAGATAATTACGAAATTTATGAACCAATAGAAAATTTACACGAAGAACAAATTTTAAAATATTCAACTATTCCAGCCAAAATTAATTTGTCTCATTATAAAAAATCTCAAGAATGGGCTAAACTTATTTCTGAAGAACTTCAGTATGTTGGAACTTTATGTGTTGAATTTTTTATAGACAAAGACCAAAATTTATATGTAAACGAAATTGCACCAAGGGTTCATAATTCAGGTCATTTAACTATAAATGCCTATAATATTAGTCAATTTGAAAATCATATCAGGGCTGTTTGTGGATTAGAAAAAATTAAACTAGAAAAAATATGTAATGCAAAAATGATAAATATTATTGGTGATGAAATAAATAATTACAGAAATAAAAAATATACTGAAAAAGAGTTTTTTTTTGATTATTTAAAAAAAGAAATTAAACCTAAAAGGAAAATGGGACACTTAACTATAATTGAAAATAAATGAAAAAAATTTTATTTATTTTATTTTTAATTATTAATACAACTAGTATTGCAATGGAAAATAAACCTTCACATCATCAATCTAACGGTACATTCAAAAATCCTGAGGGCTCACCAGAACGTTCTGGGAAGGTAAAATGGTCTTGGAGTACGTTTAATAAAGAGAAAAAAAAAATAGATATGACCGTACCAAAAAGCCATGTGTTGAGTAAAAATGAAGTTTTGAAAAATTTGGAACTATACAAAGATAAAGATTACATTGGGTGGATTGGCCATGCTACTTTTTTAATAAAACTCGGAAATACAACTATTATTACTGATCCAGTTTTTTCTAAAAATGCAGGACCATTAATATTTGGTCCAAAAAGATATGTCGATCCAGCTTTAAGTTTAAATGAAATTCCTAAAGTGGATTTATTTTTACTTACGCATAACCACTATGATCATCAAGATACAGCAACAATCAGAAAGTTTCCTTATAAAGATACAGATGTTATTGTGCCTCTTAAGTTGGGTAAGTATTTTACCAAATACAATTATAAAAAAGTTAATGAACTCGATTGGTATCAAACAATTAAAGTAAATGATTTAAAAATAACATTGTTGCCAGCTGTTCATTGGTCAAAAAGAAGTTTGACAGATACTAATAAAACACTTTGGGGAAATTTTTTAATAGAATATAAAAATAAAAAAATACTATTCGCATGTGATACTGGGTATGGACAAATATATAAAAAACTTGGTGAAAAATTTGGTCCAGTTGATCTTACAATGATTAATATAGGTGCATACGACTTTAGACCAATGTTTGAAAAATCTATTTACCACACAAATCCTGAAGAGGCTTTACAAGTTGCAAAAGATCTTAAAAGCAAAAAAGTGATAGGAACTCATTGGGGTACTTTTGTACTTTCTTTAGAACCTATTATGGAGCCTCCTGTTCGTTTTAAAAATAATGCGGAAAATTATGGTTTTCAAAAAAATGATGCCATTATTTTTAAAATTGGAGAAATAAGACCCTTGCAAGAAATATTGGATTAGTTTTTATTTGATAAATTGAATATTCAATATAGATATTCAATAAATATGAAAACTATTGAAGGTAATTTTGATAATCCTGAAGTTAATCAACTTTTAAAAAAACATTTTATCGAATTAAGATCAGTTTCACCTGAGGGAAGTGCTCACGTACTAGACATTGAGGGTTTGCAAGACAAAAGTATTAAGTTTTGGAGTATATATGAAAACGATGAGTTAATAGGTTGTGGAGCTTTAAAATTTTTAGACCCTAAGCATGGTGAACTTAAATCAATTCGTGTTTCCGATACTTTTAGAAAAAGAGGTTATGGAAATAAAATTATTAAAGTCCTTATTGAAAAGTCACGAAAATTAAATATTGAAAAAATTAGTATCGAAACAGGATCAGGTGAATTTTTTCTACCAGCTCGTAAGTTATTTAAAAATTCTGGTTTTACAAAATGTAAACCTTTTAGCCATTATGTAGACGACCCAAACTCCTGCTACATGTCTTTAAAAATTTGAAAATCAATTAACTATCTTTTTTCAATAATGAATAGTTCATTTTTAAAATATAAGCCTTTATATTTGTTAACTATCTGTTGAACTATTTTTTGATAATTTTTTGATCTTTGTGCTTTAAAAATTTGTTCATCAGTCATTTGATTAACATAAACTGCAGCATTCCAAGCTGAAAAAATTAAAGAAGTGGCTATACCACCGCTTATTTCGTTTGGAAGAGCTCTCAAAACATAACTAATTTTTTTTACTTTATGAAATTTCAAAGTTTTTAAAAAAGATTTTTCCGTGTTAGCTTTTATATATTTTTCAATTGAGGAATATAGGTAAGGGAATGGATTTTCTTTTGGCCATATCTTCTTAATTATTTTATTACCTGGATCTCCTCCACATGCATGAACTACAACTAGTTTTCCTTTTTTAGCTAAAGATTTTAGCATTGGATCAATAACATACTTTACTTTTTTTTCAGCAGAAACTCTCGATCTATAAGGTTGTGATGCAATAATTAGATCATAATCAGTTTTGCCATTATTTTTTTGTGGAATTACATTTTTAAGAACAAATTCTTGATCTTTTCTGTAAATTACTATTACTGATGGTTCTTTGTAAGTTGATGTACCAGTTTTGGGATTTGTTTCAACTTGCCATTTTTTTGCTAGGAATTCTTGATTTAGTTTTCTTAATTGATTTGAAAAATCTAAAGATGAATTTCCTTTAAGTTTTACAACTTTCCAATTCATTTTTTTTTGTTTTTTAATATTTCTTGATTTTAAAGAGGTAGATTCAACATAATTTAAATTTGATATTACAAAAACAGTATTTTTATGTTCAGCAAATCTGTCTGGAAGTTTTTCTAAACCAAGTCTAACATCTTCCATGCTAATTTCTTTTGTTGAAACTAGTAAAGGTATGTTTGGCATTTTTTGATGACATTGTCTCATTATATTCATTAGCAAAGACCCATCACCCATGCCAGCATCGAAAATTTTTAATGCAGGATTTTTAGGTTTTAAATTTTGAACAATCGGCTTTAAAGCATCAGCAATTTTATTTTTTTCATTAGTAGTGGTAACGAAAAGTAGATATTTTTGTCTATTATCAAAAAAACGGAAATTTTTTTTCATTACTTAAGATATGTATTATGTAATTAAATGTCCATTATAAATATTTCTTTTAAAGTAGATAAATAAAGTATAAACACCCATAAAAAAACCCAAGTAATGAAAAAATTTAAATCTGATATTGAGATTGCAAGAGGTTGTAAACTAAAACCAATCTCAAAAATTTTGAAAAAAATAAATGTTCCAGATAGCCCAGGTGCATTTAGTCCGATGGGAAGACACATAGCAAAAATTAATTTTGAATTTTTAAACAAACTTAAAAAGAAGAAAGATGGACATCTAATTCTTGTCACAGCAATCACACCAACACCAGCTGGAGAAGGTAAAACTACAACATCAGTAGGTTTAAATGATGGATTAAATAAAATTGGAAAAAAATCTATTGTTTGTTTGAGAGAGCCTAGTCTTGGTCCTTCTTTCGGAATGAAGGGAGGTGCAGCTGGAGGTGGTAATGCGCAGGTAGTCCCTATGGAACAAATAAATCTTCACTTCACTGGTGACTTTCATGCTATTACATCAGCTCATAATCTTCTGTCAGCTTTAATCGATAATCATATTTATTGGGGAAATAAACTTAACATTGATGAAAAAAAAATTGTTTGGAAAAGAGTTGTAGATATGAACGATCGGGCATTAAGATTTATAGATATAAATACTAAAGGAGTAGCAAAGGATTTTGCTAGAGAAGATGGTTTTGATATTACTGTAGCATCTGAGGTAATGGCAATTTTCTGTTTATCTAACGATTTGTCTGATTTAGAAAAAAGAATTGGAAACATCACAATTGCTTATGATAGAAACAATAAACCAATCTATGCAAAAGACTTAAATGCCCAAGGTCCAATGACAGTTCTTCTGAAAGAAGCAATTAGGCCAAATGTTACTCAAAGTCTAGAGCATAACCCGGCTATAATTCATGGAGGACCGTTTGCTAACATTGCTCACGGATGTAATTCAGTAATTGCGACTAAGTCAGCTTTAAAGTTATCTAATTACGTAGTAACTGAGGCAGGTTTTGGTGCTGACCTTGGCGCTGAAAAATTTTTGGATATAAAATGTAGAAAAGCAAATATAAAACCAAGTTGTGTTGTTATAGTTGCAACAGTTCGTGCTTTAAAAATGCATGGTGGTGTGGAAAAAGAAAATTTAAAAACTGAGAATATTCATGCTTTAAAAGAAGGATTATCAAATTTGGACAGACATATAAATAATATTAAAAAATTTGGCATAGAGCCAATAGTTGCGATTAATCATTTTGTTTTAGATACTAAAAAAGAAATACAAACAATAATAAATTTTTGTAAAAATTTAAATGTTGAAGTTAGTAATTGTAAACACTGGGCAGAAGGTGGAGCAGGAACAGTTGATTTAGCAAAAAAAGTTGTGCAAGTTTGTAATAATTCAAAAAAACAAAAATTTAAATTCTTATATAACGATAGTAAAAATTTATGGGAAAAAATTGAGATTATTGCAAAAGAAATATATAGAGCTGATAAAATTACAGCAACAGAGGACATTAAACAAAAATTAAAGACTTTTGAAAATAATGGGTTTAAAAATTTTCCAGTTTGTGTGGCAAAAACTCAATATAGTTTTTCTACTGATCCAAAATTAAAAGGTGCGCCAACAAATCATGAAATACCAATTAGAGATGTAAGATTATCTTCTGGGGCAGAATTTATTGTTGTGATATGTGGATCAATTATGACTATGCCAGGGTTGCCGAAAATTCCTGCTGCAGACAAAATTAAATTAAATAAAAAGGGTCAGGTAGAAGGTTTATTTTAATTTTTCTAGCTCGTCCCAATAATTTTTTGCAAGATTTATTCCAGTTAATTCTTTAAATTGAGGAAGCCCTGTTGGTGATGTTACATTTATATCACCAATTAGATAACCAGAAACTAAATCTATACCTGCAAAAAATATTCCATTTTTTTTTAAGACTTTGGCTACTTGATTTGAGACGTTAATCTCTTTATGACTAAGAGTAGTTTTTACAGCTTTGCCCCCTTGTGATAAATTTGATAAAATTGAATTTGAGGAAGGTACGCGGCTTATTGCACCTTTAACTTTGCCGTTGATTATAAAAACTCTCTTATCACCATATTTAATTCCTGGTAAATATTTTTGGGCCATAACGTGACCAATTTTTTTTAAATATTGTCTTATTTTTTTTGTATTTGTTATGCCGTTAATATAAATTATGTCTTTTCCTGCATACCCATGTATAGGCTTTAATACAATTTTTTTGTTAATTTTTATAAATTTTTTAATCTCATCTAAATTTTTAGTGAAAATTGTTGGTGGCATAAGTTTTTTAAAATTAATTGAAAATAATTTTTCAGATATATTTCTGATAGAGGTTGGGTCATTAACTATCTTTACACTATTTTTTACAGTATCTAAGAACAATGTAGAGGTTACATAATCCATATTGAAAGGAGGATTTTGCCTTATAAATATAACTTTTGATTTTTTTAATTCAAACTTTTTTTTTGATATAATTTTAAAGTAGGTTTTCTTATTTTCTAGAAATTTAATATGACAAACCTCAGCAATCAATTTAGAATTTATAAAATTTATATCTTTTGTCTCATACCAGTAAATCTTATAACTTCTTCTTTGTGCTTCTAGAGCTAAAAGATATGTTGTGTCTGTGATAATGTTGAGGTTTTTAAAAGAGTTACCTTGTATTGCTAATATTTTTTCGGCCATGTTTATAATTTTTCTAATACCTTTTCGGCTCTTGTTTTTTTTTCATTTAATATATTTTCAACATTTTTTAAAAAAACTGTCTCATCTTGATTATTGCTATTTATATATTTTCTTTTTTTTAGACCATCTTTTGAAATATCTAGGAAAATCTTACCCCATTCTAAAATGGTTTTATTATTTATTAGTGTCTTTAAACCTTTTTTAGGTGAGTCATAATATGCATTTAAAATTTCACTTTGGTCCCATTTTTTTATTACATCTAAAGATTCCTCTAAATTCCCGTAAATTAAACCAGTATAAAATGCGGGTCCTGCGCAATGACAATCCCATTCGCACTCATCTATTGATCTAACCTCTAAATATTTTTTTAACCTCACCTCGGTAAATATTGTACTTAAATGCAGTCCAAGATCTTTATCAGTCGGTATAGATTTGTTAGATTGTAAATTTCCCTCCATGAAGTCTTTGAATGTTTGGTCGCCCCCATAATGGTAAGAGTTATTTTTTTCAATAAATAATAAAGGAAATTTAATAATAAAATCTGCGTATTTTTCAAAATCCATGTTTTCTAAAAATATTTTCGGTAAACCTGCTCTTGCAGTATTTTGCCAGACTTTTGCACGATAAGATAAATAACCACTTGCCCTGTTTTCATATACGGCTGAATTAGCAAATATGCCAATTGCTAAAGGTGTTAAGTAACACATCAACTTAAATTTTTTTTTAAAATCTTCTTCGGAGCTATAGTCCATATTTACCTGCGTTCCAGATGTTTGGTACATCATATTCAAACTTAGCTCGCCACCTTTTGGCATTTCATTTGTCATTATTTTATATCTTTCTTTAGGATTATTGGGTGCATCCTTTAATTTAGTCACAGGATCATACCCTGTTGCCATATTTGTTAAATTAGTATCAAAACAAGCTGAGTCTAATTCTTTTTGAAAATTGTGTAACTCTACACAAACCTCATGAATATTTTTTAATTTGTCTCCTGATAACTCAATTTGATTTCCTGGCTCTAGTGATATTGATTTACCATTAAATTTTAGCCCAATTAAATTTTCGTTTTCTTTAATTTCTTGCCAGCCAAATTTTGTTATAAAAATTTGTAATAATTTTTTAATATTTTCATATTCAGCTCTTTTGTTTGTTTTAATGTTGAATAAAAACTGCTCATTCTCAACACCTATTAATTCATCTTGCTTAATGCCTGATGCAAAATAATCTATGATGTCATTTTTAGATTTAATTTCCATTTATACTACCTAGCCAGTTCTTTAATTCTATCATTCTATGATTTATTTCAGATTTTGATAATTCATTTTTTATTAAACTTATATGATGATCGATTTCATCGTATGATTTAAAAGCTTTTCTTTGATTTATTAATCTATCTTTTCTAAATTTAATTAATTCTATCATTTTTTCATATTTAATCTCTGGATGATATTGAATCCCCCATATTTCACTTTTTTCATAATTAAAAGATATGCTTGAAATTTTATTGATATTATTTGAAGCTAATAGAGTTGCATCTTTTGGTAAAGTAACCACTTCATCAAAATTAAAAGCTGGTGAACAAAATTTGTTTTTTTTACCTTTGTAGATAGGATGTCTTTGACCATTAGGGTTTAACTCAATATCAAAAGCAATACCTATATGAGATCCATTAGATGATTTTCTAACCTCTCCCCCTGCTGCAACCACGGCAACTTGCATGCCCCAACAAATTGCTAAAATTTTTTTTATTTTTTTTTGACATTCTTTCATAAACATAATTTGTCTCTTAATTTCATCAGTATTATTGTAAATATTTAAACTACTACCACCCCACACTGTCCCATCATATTTTTCTAAATTTCCAATATTTTCAAAAATTTTAGGATCGGAAGATGGATTAACAACATCTATGTCAAGATCTTTGGTAATGTAAGCAAGACTATCTTTTAAACTTTCTGTATGTGTTTGAATGCCAGCGTTTTTAAAATTTTGATTTTCCTCTTGTAGGTTTCCTTCAACTATTAATAATTTAATTGTCATGATTAAAGATTAATTAAAATATCACCAACTGATTTCTAATTTTTTATTTTCACAAATACATTCAATAATGCTTAACATAAGAGGAAAATCTTTTTCATCTAAGTCTTGTTTTAATTTTTTTCCTACTTCAATTGCAAGTTCTGCTCCCTCAACAGTAACCTC
This sequence comes from uncultured Pelagibacteraceae bacterium, assembly GCA_902583455.1. Lineage (GTDB taxonomy): Bacteria > Pseudomonadota > Alphaproteobacteria > Pelagibacterales > Pelagibacteraceae > Pelagibacter. The sequence goes on from CACHVY010000002.1 coordinate 21,724, forward strand.
ACCCATAAATTTCTTTTTAGCTTCTTTGTACAGGAAACCTTCGCCTAAGTATTTTCCCATTTGACTATTTCTCCCGCCAATTGCACTTACATACAAATCTCCAAGTCCAGCTAATCCATAAACAGTATCTGATTTACCTCCATAGTGTTTTACAAATTTTGCCATTTCAGAAATTGATTTATGTATTAATGAAGCGGATGTATTATGAAAATATTTAGATTTAACCTCGCTTTTTGCAGATGAACTACTCAATCCCTCTGAGGCTCCAATAATCATAGAATAAATATTTTTAATTGCTCCAGATAATTCAACTCCATTAATATCCTCTGAAATTTCTGTTGAATAATAATCTGTTGAAATTATTTTTTGTAATTTTTTAGCTTCATCAATATTAGGGCTTGCAATTAATGTACTTGTTCTAATTTTGTTAGCTAGACCAGCTGCTAAACAAGGGCCTTTGATTGCAGATATATTTGTATATTCAATTCCTTTATCACTTAACATGTTTTTTATCTTATCTGAAATAGTGCTGAGTTTTTTATTAACAATTGAGAGACCTTTGGTGAGTATTACCAAAGAGGTATTGTTATCAATTTTGTCTGCAATTTTATCTACAAACCAGTCAATTCCGATAGAACTTACTCCAACAACCAATACATCTGGTTTTTCCTTCATCAAATCATCAAGTTTTTCAATTTTTTCTAATTTTAATTTAGAAGGTAAATTTACATTTAATTTTGGATGAAAATTATTTTTAGATTTAATTGTTTCAATCAAACTATCTTCGAGGTGGGTCCCTATAAGAGATACACTATTATTATTTTCAACACAAGGTACTGAAAATGCTGAACCCATTGCTCCTGCACCAATAATTAAAATATTTTTCATGATATAAAATTTATTACAATCAAATTAATACTTAGTTTTATAAATTGATATAAAATTTTTATTAGTTGTTTAGCGATTAATTTTAAATGAGGTATAAAAAAAAGGCCCCATATATGAATATGGGGCCTTTTTAAATTAATTAATTAAACGTTACCTTTTTTTAGTTGATCAGCAAGATATTCACCTTGTCTGATAGCTAATGCAGTAATCGTTAATGTTGGGTTACATGCTGCACCTGTAGTCATGACAGAACCATCTGATACGAAAAGGTTTTTCACATCGTGGCATCTGCCCCATTTATCTACAACACCATCTTTTGCCTTAGCGCTCATTCTCATAGAGCCAAGGTTGTGAGTGTGTGGATATGGTGTAACTCTGTATGTTTGTGTTGCACCAACAGCTTTGTATATTGCTTCACCTTTTTCATACGCATGATTTCTCATTGCAGTATCATTCGGGTGATCATCAAAGTGAACGTTAGGAGCAGGAAGACCAAAAGCGTCTTTTGCAGATCCTAAAGTTATTCTGTTGTTTGCTTGAGGCATATCTTCACCTACAATCCACATACCAGCCATATTTTGATATCCGTCCATCATGTCAGCAAATTTCTTACCCCATTTACCTGGATCTAAGAAAGCTCCTAAGAATGATGGTCCTAAAGCTAATGTTTCAAGATAGTATCCACCTACGAAACCTCTTTTAGGATTGTGTTTTACTTCATCTGCTAAGAACCCAGCCATAGTCTCTCCTCTAAAGAAGTTAACTGGCTTATCAAATGTAGCATAAACTGAACCTGTTAAGTGTCTCATGTAGTTTCTTCCAACTTGATCTGAGCTGTTAGCTAAACCATTTGGAAATCTTGATGAAGCACTCATTAAGAACAATCTTGGTGTCTCAATTGAGTTACCAGCAACACAAATAACTTTAGCTTCTTGTCTGTGTAAAGCTTTAGTTTTTGTGTCCATGTATAAAACACCATCAGCTTTTCCTGAACTGTCAGTAGTAATCTGAACAGCTTGAGAGTTTGTTCTTAGTTCTAATTTTCCAGTTGCAAGGGCTTTTGGAATTTCACTTACGTTTGGATTCCATTTTGAACCATTTTTATCACCTTGGAAATTAAAACCATCTTGAATTGATGCTGGTCTTCCATCATATGGAGCTGCATTAGTACCGTAAGGTCCTGTTGCATAGAACTTGTAACCGTTTCTTTTTGCTCCTTCAGCAAAAACTTTATAGTTGTTGTTTGCTGGTAATGGAGGACGTCCACCTCTATGTGTTGATCCGATAGCATCTTCAGCCTTTACGTAGTAAGGCTTCATCTCTTTTCCATCGATCGGCCAGTCCATTAGAGTTGCACCGTCAACGCTTCCGTATGTTGATTTAGTTTTCCACTCATAGTCAAGAAAACGTGGAGTAGCACCTGCCCAGTGTGTAGCAGTTCCACCTACAGCTTTTACTAACCATGTTGGTAAACCATTAAAGTCTTTAACTATTCTAGCGTTACCTGACATAGTTCTCTTATCCAACCAAGCCATTTGGCTGAATGCTGGCCATTCTTCATTTACGTACTCTTCTTTCATAATACGTCTTCCAGCTTCTAAAAGAACAACAGGAATACCCTGTTTAGTTAATTGATAAGCTACTTGTGCGCCACCAGGACCAGATCCTATAACGACAACAGCTTTTTCTTTTTTGTCTATTTTCATTTATATATCTCCCCTAGTTAAAATGTTTTTTTAATTTTCAAAGACGCATATTTTTTCGGCGAGCTGTCGTCTAGAAAAGCAGTTAAATCTGGGTGCTCTTCAATTCTTGGCTCCGGTAACCATGATAAGTCATTATATTCACCGTCTTTGTAACCACCTTTATCAAAGCTTGCACCTTGGTATCCAAAGATTTTGTGAACTTCTTTGTGATCATAAAGTGCTACTACCGTATGACCTCTTACTAGGCCAAAGAACGGAGTGTTCTCTATTGATTTTAGGTATTTAGTTTGTTTTTTAAAGTTCATCTTGTCGAACTTATTAATTTTTAAGCCATCTAAACCAGCTCTAAAGGAAATTTTTGCACCTGTATCTGCATTTCCTTTTTTGATAGCTCCAGCAGCTACATCCATGTAGATACTCATTGGGAATCTATCATGCGGATATAGAGCTTTGCACATAGAAGCGATCATTTCTTGATCACCTGGCTGTGCAGCGATATTAACTTCAGCATTAGCTAGTGAACCCAACTGTGAGTAAGCAAGTAAAGATCCAGCACTAATAAGAAGTTCTCGTCTAGTTATTTTCATCTATTCTTCCTCCAATTGTTGAGAGCGGGAAACTTGAGGGCTTCAAGTGGCACTCTCAAAATTTAACGTTAAATTTATCTAATGATAAATTTTATAAGCTAAATTTAACATGATCTAAAAAAAGAAGTCAATTATATTGATAATAATTCGCAACGAAAAAAATTATTTTAATCAACTTCAGATTGTAAAATTCTGCTAAATTTTTCCCATCTCTTTAACGATATTTGCAACTTTTTTTGATTGAACAATTTCAATCCAATATCCATCTGGATCTTTTATAAAAGCTAAACCTTTCATGGATCCATCGTCTGGTTTTTTAACAAATTCAACTCCGTTTTCCTCGAATTTTTTACAAGCTGCGTATATATCAGGAACTGAAAAACATATGTGTCCAAAACCTTTTGGCTCTGCATTACCATCATGGAATTTTACTTTATCATCATTTTCTGATCCCCAATTATGCGTAAACTCGAGCATTCCTTTTTGGGTAAAAGTCCATGCAGACCTATCAAAATTATCTTTTGGAACATTTGCAATTTCTTCATCTGTAAGATTACCTAAAAAATATAGAGAAAACTTCATTGTTGGAAAGTCAAATTTTTTAATTAGTCTCATTCCCATCAATTTTGAGTAGAAATTTAATGTTTTTTTGGGATCTTTTATTCTTAGCATTAGATGGTTAAAAACAAATCCATCAGTGTCTTTGTCTGGAGCCATTAAACCATCGGCTTCTTCACAGTGTTTCATATTTCCTCCGTAATTAGTTCTTTGAAATTCTTAGGCTAGCATTAATAAGTCTAAAATTAAATAATTATTTCACAAATATTATAATAAAATACACCTATACGTTTAAAAATTTTTAAAATAACTTAAAAAATAAATGGCAAAAAAATATTTAAATTTTAAATTTTCTGAATTTACTACTAATAAAAATTTTAAATTTAGTAGGAAAAAGATACTCAAAGTACTACCAGAAAAGCATCTATTAGATGCTCATAAAGTAATTTCAAAATGGAAAAGATATAAAAAAACTCCTCTAATAAATCTAAGGATATTGTCTAAGAAATTGCGTACAAATAACATTTTTTACAAAGATGAGTCTAAGAGATTTGGTTTAAAATCTTTTAAAGCATTAGGTGGGGCTTATGCAGTAGAAAAAATTGTTAAAAATAAAAAAAAAGTAACAGTATCAACTGCAACAGCTGGAAATCATGGAAAATCTGTGTCTTGGGGAGCAAAAAAAATAGGAGCAAAATGTAAAATTTTTATTAGTGAAAATGTGAGTAATACTAGAGCTATTGAGATGGAAAAACTCGGAGCTGATGTAATTAGGGTGAAAGGAAATTATGAAAAATCTCTTAAAATTTGTAAAGAAATATCCAACAAGAGAGGATGGAAAATTATTCAAGATGTTGCCTGGCGGAATTATGAATATGTTCCTAAATTAACAATGGCCGGATATTCAGTAATGATTAAAGAAATTTCTAATCAAACGAAACATTACATTACGCATGTTTTTCTTCAAGCTGGGGTTGGTGGCATGGCAGCAGGAATTATTAGTGGGATTGCTAAATATTTTAAAAGAATTCCAAAAATAATTGTTATTGAGCCAGAGAATGCGAATTGTGTAATGAAAAGCATTAAATATGGATATCAAAAAAAAGTTAATATCCAAAAACAGAGTATTATGGGCGGAATGTCTTGTGCTGAAGTATCTTTGGTCCCATGGCGAATTTTAAAAAATGCTGTAAATAATTGTGTGAGTGTATCAGATAAATATGTGCCTCAAACTTTAACAATGTTGGCGAAAAAAAAATTTGGTGACAAAAAAATAATTGCAGGGGAATGTTCTACCCCTGGTGTAATAAGTGTTATCTCTTGTTGTAATGATCCAATTGTGAAAAAAAAATTAGAAATAAATGAAGAATCTAATATTTTAATAATTGGTTGTGAAGGTGATACAGACAAAAATTTATATAATAAATTGTATAAAATAGGTAATCAGAAATTAAAAAAATATGATTAAAAATTCTATAGTTTGGATAAGAGATGATTTTAGATTACAGGATAACCCCGCGCTATCCTTTGCAACAAACAATCATGAATTTGTTTCTGCAATTTATATTTATGATAAAAAAGAATTTGATAATATTAGAGAAGCTCAAAAGTGGTGGATATCTAAGTCTTTAAAAAGTTTAAATGAGGATCTGCTTAAAAATAATGTAAATTTAGAAATTATTGAAGATAATCAAATTAATTTTTTTAAAAAATTTAAATCAAATGATATCGCAGTTTATTGGAACAAAATTTATGAACCACAAGAATTAAAAAAAGATAAAGAAATAATTACTGAATTGGAAAAAAATAAAATAAATTACAAATTTTTTAAAGGTAATGTTCTCAATGAATATAATGAAATTACTAAGAATGATGGTACTCCATTCAAGGTTTACAGTCCTTTTTGGAGAAATGCTGAAAATTATTATATTGAGAGTGTTCCACTAAAAAATAAATCTTTAAAAAAATTAAGAAAAATTAAAAGTTTATTCAAAAATAAAGTGAAACCTGAAAAAATATTACCCAATAACAATTGGTATAAAAAATTTGAAAAATATTGGCAACCTTCAGAAAATGATGCTGGTAAATTACTCCAGAATTTTATTAATAAAAAAGTTAAAGATTATGGAACGTTAAGAGATTATCCAAGCATCAATGGGACTTCCAGACTTTCTCCATATATAAGAAGTGGTCAAATACATGTAAGTTTAATTTGGAGAAAATGTAACGAAATAAAACCAAAAAATATTGGTATAAAAAAATATGTAAATGAAATTGGTTGGCGCGAATTTTCACATAGTTTAATAAATTATTTTCCAGAAATGCTTAAAGGGAACTTAAGAAAAGAGTTCGACAGATTCCCTTGGGTAAAAAACAAAGAATTTTTGAATGCTTGGAAGCAAGGAATGACTGGCTATCCTATTGTCGATGCTGGAATGAGACAGTTATATGAAACTGGTTGGATGCATAATAGAATAAGAATGGTTGTAGGTTCATTTTTAGTAAAACACTTAAGAATTAACTGGGTTGAAGGTGAAAAACATTTTAGAAATTGTTTGTTAGATTTTAATGAAGCAAACAATGTAGCTCAATGGCAATGGGTAGCTGGATGCGGTGCAGATGCAGCACCATACTTTAGAATTTTTAATCCCATATTACAGGGAGAAAAGTTTGATAAAGAGGGAACATATGTTAAAAAATGGGTTCCTGAACTTAATAAGGTTCCATCAAAATATGTTCATAAACCATGGGAAATGGAAGATAAATATCAAAAAGCCATAAACACTGTTATAGGCAAAGATTATCCTAAACCGATAGTTATACACGAAAAAGCAAGAGCTGAAGCTTTAAAAGCGTTTCAAAGTATAAAAAAAAATTAGTCACCAATGTAATGATGAACGATAGTTCTTTTATGACTATCTAATCTGTGTTCAAATAAATAAATACCTTGCCAAGTTCCTAAAATTAATTTTGATTCTTTTATACTTAAAGAAATTTGATTGTTAGTTAGTGCGGACTTTATATGTGCTGGCATATCATCTTTACCTTCAGATGAGTGAATATAAAGTTGATCATCCATGGGTACTAATTTATCGAAATAATTTATTAAGTCTTTTTGTACATCGGGATCTGCATTTTCTTGTACTATGAGAGACGCGCTAGTATGTTGAATACTTAAATTCAACATTCCATTTGAGAATTTATTTTTTTCAATCCATTCAATTGTTTGATCTGTAATTTCGTATAATCTTTGACCTGATGTATTAACTACAAGGTTTAAAAATTTTTGTCTCACTTTATTTTAGTATTAAAATCAATTCCATATTCGGATCTTGGTCCTTTTCTTAATCCAAATGGTCCTGAAATAAAAAGCGTTAAAGGTTTAGTTCCAGGTTTTAAATCTACTCTATGATGAGTATTTGCTGATCTAAAACCTATATAACCTGGTGGCCTCCAATGTCTTCCGCTTTTAAGCGTTTCCCAATATCCATCTCTTAAAATAATAGTTATAAATGGAAATAAGTGATTATGTACCCCTTCACCATGATCATCGGCCAACATTTCATGTATTAGAATATTAAATGGAAACCATTTTGGTCTATGTCTGAAAATTAAATAATATCTATTCATCCATGGTTTAGCTTCATTAAATTTTGGATGTGATGGCCCTCTATCTAAAACAACTTTTTTTCTTCCGATTTTTTCTAAAAATTTTAAAAACATTAATTAATTCTAATTATTGAATTATCTTTTGCAATATAAAGTTCTTTGTTAAAATAAACTGGCGTTTGCAATTTTTCTTTATCTAATTTGATTACTTTATAAATTGATGCATCTAAAAAATTGATTATAAACAACCTACCATTTAAAGTTGTAAGATAAATTTTGTTGTTACTAATGACAAAACCAACTGGATAATATTCTTTTCTTTTTTTCTTTTTTATATTTTTTAAAATATTATTAATTCTTAAAATATTACCATCATTCTTATTAATAATTACTAATAATCCTTCATTAGATATTGTAACTATATAATTTGAAACAACCACTGGTCTAATCTCTGAATTAATTTCTTGTTTCCACTTAATTACTCCTGTTCTTATATCTAAAGCAAAAAATTCATTATTATTATTGGATATAAATATTGTCTCTCCATCAGAAACGATTTCAGAATTTCTAAGAGTAATGTGTTGTCCTTCTCCCAAGACCTGTGTAGGAGTTTGCCATATTTTCTCACCGTTATTAGAGTCAACTGCAGTTAAGTCGCCAATAGAATTAGTAAAAATGACTAAGTTTTTTACCAAAACTAAAGATTGTTTTTTTTGTGAGCTCACTATTGTCAATTCGGTGGGAGCAGACCATAATATTTCTCCACTTTTTATGGAAAAACATCTCAATGTATTTTCCATATCAACAATGAATATTTTTTCATCTTTAATTTTTATCTGAGAGTTAAATGAAGAAGAGTGTTTCTTTTTCCACTTCAGATTTCCATTATCCTTATTTAGTAAATAATAATTCGCATTTGTATCAGCTATAAATAAATTATTCTTTTCTGAGGCTAAAAATAGAATTGGATTGTTTCTTTTATCAGATTTTGAATAGTAATTTTTTTTCCACTGTAATTTTGAATCTTTATTGAACTTAAGTATCGAACCTTTGTTATCAAAAAAATACAAGTTTTCTCTATCAACTAATATTTCTGGCTCAAAACCAGAAAAATTTTCAATTTTTGCAAATTTATACTTTGAATAATTTTCACCAGAAATTTGTTCAGTAGTAAATCCATTATTATTAAAATTATAATTTATGCTTAATTTTTTTATTGGTAGATTAACTTTTAATTTTGGATTAAATTCATTTTCATTAGGCTTTAAATCTTCAAATAATACTCTAGAAATTTTTTTGTCGGTTTTTAGTTTTTCTGATTTTGACCAAAAAGCTGAATTTGGATTTAAAGAACAGCTCAAAATAAAAATAAATATAATGTAAAGGAATTTATTCACTAAAATCTCTATTTAGCCTTTTTTCAACATCAGTTTTTATTTTAGGGTTTACATTTTTTAATTCAATGATTTTACTAAAAAATTCTTTAGATTTATTAAATTGCTTTTTGTAAAAATAAAAATCTCCCATTAATAAAAGCGCATGTTGTTTCCAAATACTCTCTGAATTAATTATTGGATTTAAAATTTTTAAAAGCTCACTTTCTTCAAGTTTATCAGAGAAATATAATCCTTTCTTGAATATAACTAAATTCTTTAGTTCAACATCTTTGTTGATTGATATAACCTTATCAAAAAGTTCATCGACTTTAACTTGATCATTAATTAAATTATTATCCAATAAATAATATAATGCTAAGGTTGAATAGGTATCAACTTTTCCATTTATTATCTCTATCATTTTATTTTTAATTTCTTCTTTAGAAAATTTATCAGTATTGAAAATTAAACTATTATAAGTTGCAGCTAGATTCATTTTTTTTCTTTTTTTAAATTCATCATAAACAAAATAAATTAATAAAAGTGCGATAATTATAAAAATAAATGATAGTATTTTTTTTGAATTTTCTTTAAAAAATTTTTTGATTAAAGATACTCTTGTGTTTTGATTTATTATTGCAATATCCTCATCCATCTTAGATCATATTTCTTAAAACATATTGTAATATTCCACCATGTTTAAAATATTCAAGTTCATTATTAGTATCTATTCTGCAAAGCATTTCTATTTTTTTTGTATCACCATTTTTATATTTAAATTCAACTGAGACTTTATCACCTGGTTTTAAGCCCTCTTTAATTCCTTTAATTGAAATTAATTCTGAGCCGTCTAAATTTAATTTTTTTCTATTTTGACCATTAATGAATTGAAGAGGCAGTATTCCCATACCTATTAAATTAGATCTATGAATTCTTTCAAAACTTTCTGCTAAAACAGATTTTATTCCTAATAATTTTGTGCCTTTTGCAGCCCAATCTCTAGAGGATCCAGTCCCATACTCTTTGCCTCCTATCACAATTAAATCTGTGCCTCTCTTTTTATATTCAACTACAGCATCATAAACTGGCATAACCTTTTCCTCTGGATGTAATTTTGTAAAACCACCTTCTGTGCCTGGTGCCATCTCATTTCGAATTCTTATATTAGCAAATGTTCCTCTCGTCATAACTTCATGGTTTCCTCTTCTAGAACCATAGGAGTTAAAATCTTTTTGAAGAACTTGATTTTTCATAAAATATTCACCAGTGGGGCTATCCTTTTGAATTGATCCAGCAGGTGATATGTGATCAGTTGTTACCATGTCGCCTAAAATTAATAATGGTCTTGCATTTTCTATATTTTCAAATTTTTCCGGTTTATCTTTTAAATTTTCAAAAAAAGGTGGCTTCTTTACATAAGTAGAATTTTCATCCCACTCATAAATACTGGATTCTTTTGTTTTAATTTTTTGCCACTGATCTGGGCCCTTTGAAACAGCGGAATATCTTTTTATAAACATTGATGCATTAAGAGAATCTTTTAAAACCTCATCTATTTCCTGATTGCTCGGCCAAATATCTTTTAAAAATACATCTTTTCCATCTGAAGTTTTTCCTAAAGGATCTTTATACAAGTCTGATTGCATATTTCCTGCAATTGCATATGCTACTACTAAGGGTGGTGATGCTAAGTAGTTTGCTTTAACTAATGGAGATATTCTACCTTCAAAATTTCTGTTTCCTGAAAGAACTGAGACTGCATATAAATTATTTTTACTTACAGATTCAGAAATATTTTCTGCGAGAGGTCCCGAGTTTCCAATACAAGTCGTACATCCATATCCAACTAAGTTAAAACCTAATTTATCTAAATATGTATTTAAACCTGCTCTTTCTAAATAATCAGTTACTACTTGAGAACCGGGTGCAAGAGAAGTTTTAACCCAAGGTTTAGAGTTTAAACCAAGCTCACAAGCTTTTTTTGCTAAAAGACCTGCGCCAATAAGCACATTTGGATTTGAAGTATTTGTACAAGAGGTAATTGCTGCAATTAGTATTGAACCATCTTGTATCTCAAAATCTGCGTTGTTAACCTTTACCTTTAAGAAATCTTCTCTGTTAGTATTTTTCTTAAAATTTTCTTTAAAATTTTGTGCTGCATCTGTCAATAAAACTTTGTCCTGTGGTCTTTTAGGTCCTGATATAGTTGGAACTACAGTTGACATATCTAAAGATAAAGTATCGCTAAATTCTATATCGCTACTTACCCATAGACCTTGTTCAGTTGCATACTTCCTTACTATTTCTACCTGGGTTTTGTCTCTTCCTGAAAATTCTAAATATTTTAAAGTTTCTTCATCAATTGGAAAAAATCCACAAGTTGCTCCATACTCAGGTGCCATGTTAGCTATAGTTGCTCTATCTGCTAAAGTTAAATTTTTTAAACCTTCTCCATAAAACTCAACAAATTTACCAACTACTCCCCTGTCTCTTAACATTTTTACAACAGTAAGGACTAAATCTGTGGCTGTAGTACCCTCCGGAAGTTTATTTTTTACTTCAAATCCAACTACTTCAGGTATTAACATAGAAATAGGTTGGCCAAGCATACCTGCCTCTGCCTCAATGCCACCAACTCCCCATCCTAAAACTGATAAACCATTTACCATTGTTGTGTGACTATCAGTTCCAACAAGAGTATCAGGGAATATATAATTCTTATTGTTAAATTTTTCCATCCAAACAACTTTTGATAAATATTCTAGGTTTACTTGATGACAAATGCCTGTTCCTGGAGGAACAATTCTAAAATTATTAAATGCTTGCTGCCCCCATTTTAGAAATGAATATCTTTCAGCGTTTCTCTGGAATTCAATTTCAACATTTTCTTTAAGAGAATTCAAAGTTGAATATTTATCGACCTGAACTGAGTGATCTATTACAAGATCTACTGACGATAATGGATTTATTTTATTTGGATCCTTATTTTTTTCTTTAACTGCTTCTCTCATTGCAGCTAAGTCAGCTACAGCTGGTATACCAGTATAGTCTTGTAGTAAAACTCTTGCAGGCCTATAGGCTATTTCAGTATTTGATTTTTTATCTTTTAACCATGATTGTAGTGATAGAATTTGAGATTTTGTTACTGTCTCATCGTCTTCGTATCTTAATAAATTTTCTAACAATACCTTTAAAGATTTAGGTAATTTAGATATCCCGTCTAATCCATTTTTTTCGGCTAATTTTAAAGAATAGTAATAGTATTCATTATTATTGATTTTTGTTGTCGTTAAAGATTTAAAAGAATTTTTGTTACCTGGTTTCATATATATAAGAACTTAAATCGATTTCGATTTAGCATAAATAAGTGATTTAATAAAACTATCATTTGTCGCAAAGTTACTTAATAATCAAGCAATCGGTAAACCATTTTCAGTCTTTTGAGATGGATGTAATAAAACTACTTTACCATCTGAGTCGATTGCGCCTAGTATTAAAACTTGTGATATTACACCAGCAATATTTTTTTCAGCAAAATTACAAACGCCTATTACTTGCTTATTCATTAAATTTTCCTCATTATAATAATGAGTAATTTGGGCAGAAGATTGTTTAATCCCAATATCTTTTCCAAAGTCTACTTCGACTACAAGCGAGGGTTTTCTTGCTTTTTCATTTTTTTTAACTGAAATCACCGTGCCAATTCTGATATCTGCTTTATCGAAAATATTATACGTTATTTGTTCTTTCATGAATTTAATATATAATTAATTTTTTATATGAGTACAGAAAATAATTTAGATAAAACATTCAATAGTTCAGTAAAAATACTCTCTGACCTAATAGCTTTTAAATCAATTTCTGGAGAGGATAATAATTCTATAATAAATTATTGTGAAAAAATTTTTAATGACTTAGGAGCGGAGTCATTTAAAATTTACGACTCTGATAAAAAAAGGGTAAACCTTTTTGCTACTCTTAAATCAAAAAATAAAAACGGTAAAAAGCCTATAATTTTATCTGGACATACGGATGTAGTCCCTGTTTCGAAAGGTTGGTCATCAGATCCTTTTATAGCTACTATAAAAAATGAAAAATTGTATGGACGAGGCTCATGTGATATGAAGGGATTTCTTGCTTGCTTACTTGCCTACGCCCCAATTTTCTCAAATTCAAATATGGATAGAGATCTTCATTTTTCATTCACATTTGATGAGGAGACAGCTTGTCAAGGTGCGCCATTATTAATTAAAGAATTAAAAAAAAGAAATATTAAAGATGCAATTTGTGTAGTTGGCGAACCTACAAATATGAAAATTATAGATGCTCACAAAGGTTGTTACGAATACACAACTCATTTTTATGGATTAGCAGGACACGGCTCACAACCTGATAAAGGGGTAAATGCTGTTGAGTATGCTTCTAAGTTTATACAAAAACTTTTAGAGATTAGAGAAAATTTAAAAAATAACTCACCAAAAAATTCTATTTTTAATCCACCTTATACAACTCTTCAAATTGGTGGCATATCAGGAGGTATAGCAAGGAATGTGATTGCAGATAAATGTAAAGTTGATTGGGAACTAAGACCTGTTGTAAAAAAAGATGGTGAATTTGTAAATAGTGAAATTGATAAATTTATTAATGAAAAATTGTTACCTGAAATGAAAAAAACATATTCAGGTTCCAAAATTGAAAAAGAAATTATAGGAGAAATAGTTGGTTTTGATCGAGAGGAAAAATCCGATGCATGTGAACTTGTTTCTAGCATTACAGGCGATAACTCAAGAAACGTGGTATCTTTTGGGACTGAAGCAGGATTGTTTCAAGAAATAGGAATTAGTACTGTGGTGTGTGGTCCTGGATCAATAGAGCAAGCACATAAGGTTGATGAATTTATTGAATTAAATGAATTAAAAAAATGTTTAAAATTTTTAGAAGGTATTAAATCTAAAGCAAATTAATTCCAGCCCCCAACAGATTTGACTTCTAAAAATTCTAATAAACCTTCTTTACCTGCCTCTCTCCCAATTCCTGAGTGTTTAAATCCACCAAAAGGAGCATCTACTGCTATACCAGCGCCATTAACATCAACCATTCCAGATCTTAATTTTCTTGCAACACGATTTGCTTTTTCTTTATCTTGAGTTTGAATATAATTTGTTAATCCATAGTCAGTATCATTTGCTATCTCGATAGCTTCCTCCTCATTTTCAAAAGGTATGATTGATAAAACAGGTCCAAAAATTTCTGTTCTAGCAATTTCCATATCATTATTGACATCAGCAAAAGCAGTGGGTTTTACAAAGTATCCTTTTTCAATACCATCTGGTTTTCCAGTTCCACCAGCTACAAGCGTAGCGCCCTCATCAATTCCTTTTTGAATTAAAGATTGGATTTTTTTATATTGAACTTCAGAAACAACTGGGCCAATGTGTTCTCCTTCTTTATTAGGATCACCAACTTTCATTTCGTTAGCAAATTGTTTTACTCTATCAACTGCTTCGGTATACATACTTTTTTCAACTAACATTCTTGTTGGTGCATTACACGATTGACCGGAATTTCTAAAACATCTAAGAGCTCCCCTTTCAATTGCCTTTGGGTCTGCATCTTTAAATATAATATTAGCACCTTTACCACCTAGTTCGAGACTAACTCTTTTAAAATCTTTTGCAGCATTTTGTGAAATCAAAGCACCAGCACGGGTTGATCCAGTAAAAGAAATCATGTTTATATCTGGATGACTTGTGAGCGCATCACCTGTGTTTGCTCCATCTCCATTAACTAAATTAAAAACTCCTTTTGGAAATTTAGCTTCATGTATTAATTCTGCGAGTATCATTGCTGATAATGGCGCTACCTCTGACGGCTTAAGAACCATTGTACAGCCAGATGCTATTGCTGGCATAACTTTTAAGCAAGTTTGATTCATGGGCCAGTTCCAAGGAGTAATTAAAGCACATACTCCTTTAGGTTCGTAAATTATTCTTTGATTTTTTGCATGCTCACCTAAAGGCTTTTCAAAATTAAATTCTTTTAAATATCTAATAAAGGTTTTTATGTGCGCTGCTCCTGTGCCAGCTTGAAGTTTAGTTGCAAAATCTTTTGGTGCTCCCATTTCCAAAGTAATTGCCTCTGCAATATCTGCCCATCTTTTTTTATAAAGCTCATATAATTTCTCTAATGGAGCTAGTCTTTCCTCTTTTGTTGAGAATGCCCAAGTCTTAAAAGCCTTTTTAGCAGATTGAACTGCTTCATTAACATCGTCTTTATTTCCTAAAGATATCTCTGCACAAACATCCTCTGTTGCAGGATTTATTATATTTATTGTTTGGTTGCTTTTAGGATTAACCCAGTCTCCATTGATATAGAATTTTTTTTTATCTAACATGAAAAGAAATTAACTTATCCTTTAACTTTTGCAAATAAATTAGTCAGCTCATAAATTATTGTCGCTGCAGCTAAAGATGTAACTTCTGCATGATCATATGCTGGTGAAACTTCAACAACATCTGCTGATATCAATTTTAATCCTGATAATCCTCTAATAACATTCACCATTTCTCTTGTGGACATCCCAGCTATTTCAGGTGTCCCTGTGCCTGGAGCAAAAGCAGGATCTAATACATCTATATCAATTGAGAGATACAATGGGTTGTTGCCTACTCTTTTTCTTATTCTGCTTACTATCTTATCAATTCCTTCTGTTTGAAACTCATCACAATGAATTATTTTAAAACCAAAACTTTCGTCGTTTTTTAAATCATCTCTGCTATATAACGGGCCTCTAATTCCAACGTGCATTGATGCATCATCAAGAAATAAACCTTCTTCTCTTGCCCTTCTAAAAGGAGTCCCATGAGTAAATGGTGCACCCATATAAGTATCCCAAGTGTCAAGGTGAGCATCAAAGTGTACTAAAGCTACAGGCCCCTCATTAATTTTATTTACTGCTCTAAGCAGTGGAAATGCAATTGTATGATCACCTCCCATGCTAATAATGCCACCTGTTTGTTTTAAAAGATCGAGAGCTCCGTTTTCTATTTGATGTATAGCCTCTTTTATATTGAATGGATTACAAGTTATATCTCCTGCATCTGCAACTTGCTGAACTTTAAATGGTTCAACGTCATAATCTGGATGGTAATTAGTTCTTAAATGTCTTGATGCTTGTCTAATACTTTGTGGTCCAAATCTTGCACCAGGTCTATAACTTGTTCCAGCATCAAAAGGAATTCCTACAATTGCTACATCGCAACTTTCTACATCTCTAAGTTCTGGCAATCTTGCAAATGTGCTTGGCCCTGCAAATCTTGGAACAATTGTTCCACTTACTGGTTGAATTGTATCTTTATTTTTTTTCTTCATTTATCTAATCTAACATATATTATTTGAATAAAGTATAATCATATTTTTCCAATGAAATTAAACTTTTACATAATATTTCTATTGTTATTATCATTTGCAGTTAGTGCTGATCAAATTTTTGATCTAATAAAGATACCTAATTTAACTTTACACAAGTTAGAAAACAAAAACTCATTAGCGTACTTAAAGCCTACAAAAGATTTTTTTGTTGGTTCAAGTTCTGAGAATGTTAGCTGTAAAAAAAATCAATCTCAAAATTTTAATGAAAAGTATTTAGAGGCTCAAAAAGGTTTCAATAAATATAACGATGATTTTTTTAGAAAAATTAAATTAAAATATATTGTTCTATGTAACGAATTAGAAATAGCAGGGATACCCGCACTTGGGTTTGCTAACCCTGAAATGAAAACACTTATTCTTAATATAAATACCAACAATTCAAATTTTGAAAGAGTATTACATCATGAGGTTTTTCATATAATTGAGCACAACTTTAATAAATATTTTTTAAATATTTCTTGGAGTGATTTAAACTCAAAAGAATTTAAGTATTCAGCATGTTCGACATGTTCTAACAACTATAGCTTAGAAAAAATAAACAATAGTAAAGGATTTGTATCTGAATATGCAAAATCAACAATATCTGAAGATATGGCTGAAACTTTTTCTTTCATGATGTCAGGTAATAAAATAATTCAGGATATGATTAGTAAAGATGAGATACTTAATAAGAAAGTAAAAACAATTAAAAATATAGTTAAAAAATTAGATGTTAAACATCAATTTTAAAAATGTTAAAGAAAATTAAACAAACAAAATCTGAAAAATTATTACTAATTTTTTTAATTTTACTTGCAGTATTTTCCTTAATTTCTTTTACTTTAATTAAAAATAAATGTTTGTTTGTTGAAAAAGTAAGCCTCACAAAACTGAATTTCAATAACCCTGAAAATATCGTTATATTAAATGTTCCATGTGGCAATGTTGTAATCGAACTTTTTCCAAATATTTCACCAAATTCAGTCGAAAGATTTAAAAAGCTAGTTAAAAAAAAAGAATATGACAATGTTGCATTTCACAGAGTTGTTGAAAATTTTTTAGTGCAAGCAGGAGATCTCGAATTTGGTAAAAAAGATAATATAAATTATACTTATATAGGTAGTGGAAGATCGAAATATGATTTGATCAAACCGGAAACAGATAAACCATTTCAATTTAAAAGAGGTACAGTAGCTTTTGCAAAAAGTAAAAGTGGGGATGCAGAAGATAGTGAATTTTTTATCCTTTTGGCTGACGCCTTTTTGTTTGAGGGCGAATACACTCCTTTAGGAAGAGTTATTAATGGTATTTCTGCTTTAGAAAAAATTAAATTTAATGATCAATCTGAATATGTTTTGAGACCAGATTTTATTAATTCTTTAAAAATGTTTTCTGATATCAATTAACTAGTGGCTTTCCAGTAGCTAAGGTATGTCTTATTCTATCTTTGGTTTTTTCTGTTTCAATTAAGTTCATGAATGATGCTAGCTCTAACTGGTATAAGTTATCCTCAGTTAATAATTTATCTGAAGTGGTATCTCCCCCGCTCAAGACATTTGCTAGTTCTGTTCCTACTTTCATACCATGATCTAATATTACTTTTTCATTATAAAGTTTTTCCAGCACCTTAATCATTTTCTCTTTTAATGGTTTTCCTGATAATTTAAATGTACATTCATTTGGAGATACAAAATTTTGATTTTGATCTATTATTTTTTTTGACTCTGAAAAAAGACTATTTCTATTCATTATTTTTTTATCTTCGGGTTTTAAATATTTCAAGGGCTCAGCTTCAATTGGAGAGGTTGCAGTTTTCCCATAACCAATTATATCAAAAACCTTTAACGGAGCAAAGTCAGGATCGCTTTTTGCTTCAGAAGTTTGTGACCATCTCCATAACATTTCTTTACATCCGCCTCCAGCTGGAACAAGTCCAACCATTGTTTCAACTAATCCAACTACTATATTTGTATGGGATACGACAAAATTACTTTGCACTAAAACTTCAAATCCTCCGCCCAAAGTAAGACCCGATGGAGCTGATACCACTGGATGTTTTGAATATTTTAATTCTTTACAGGTATCTTGAAAATATTTAATAAATTTTTCTATTGATTTATAATCATTTTTTTCTGCAAAGTTCATAGTGTAACTAAGATTTACACCTGCAGAAAATTGCATACTTTCATTAATTACTATTAATGGTTTATCAGTTGCTTTTTTAAGTGCATCCATAGAGTCATAGTCTAGCGCGCAAGCTTTTGTAGTAAATTCAACAATATTGAAGTCTTTAAATCTATATATTTCAGCTGACTTATTTTTATCTGTTTTTATTGCCTTAGGTTTTATTTTTCCTAAAGTTTCAATATCAGTATATAGTTGCCTAGAACCATAAAAATTCTCATCTTTTGTTTTTGATAAATTTTCTAGAAAGGTATTATTTTTGAATTCATCTATTCGATTAAAAAATTCATTAACTCCAATAGATTTAAGCATCTCGAAAGGCCCCATAGCCCAATTAAATCCTAGTCTCATTGCTTCATCAATGTCATTGAATTTATCTGTAATACCTGGAACTAATGATGAGGCATATTTAATTATTTTTGATATGACTGACCAAGAATATTCGCCATATTTATCTTTTCTATTAATTAATTTATTTAGATTTACGGTATCAATTCCCATGTCAATTTTTTTAGAAGGAGAATAATCGCCCGATTCTAAATTTATAGCCTCTAATATTTTTTGATTATTTGCCTTATTCATTCTATAAAAGCCACCCTTGCCTTTTCTTCCTGTATACCCAGTCTCAATTAATTTTTTTACTAAAGGTATTTCTTTAGCAACTTCTTGAAATGGATCTTGCTCAGGGAGCTCTTTTATAAAGCTTTTTAATACATCAGCCATAAGGTCTATTCCGATTAAATCATATAAACCAAAAACACCTGTTTTTGGAATACCCATTGGTCTTCCAAATATAGCATCAGCTTCTTCGATTGATAATTTCATTTTGAATGCTTCGGTCATAGCTACTTGCATTGCATAAACGCCTATTCTATTTCCAAGAAAACCAGGTGTATCATTACAGACGATTGCACCTTTGCCTAATTCGTTTTCACAAAATTTTTTTAAAGAATCTATTTTTTTTAAATCGTTATTTTCGTTTTTGACAATCTCTAACAGTCCCATGTATCTAACAGGATTAAAGAAGTGGGTTATACAAAAATCTTTTTTTTCATCATCGGTTAAATGTTCTGATAAAATTTTTATAGGAATTGAGGATGTATTAGAAGATACAATTGCTCCTGATTTTCTATTTTTAAATATTTTATCATATATTTTATGTTTTATATCTATTCTTTCAACAACAGCTTCCACAATCCAATCAGCCTCCTTAACAACATTAAAATCATCATCGATGTTGCCAACTTTAATATTATCAATTTTTTTTTTATCGATTAAGAGTGGCGGTCTAGATTTATAAATTCTTTCTCTTGCCTTTGTGCTAATATCGGTTGATAGATCTAAAAGAGTGACGGGAACATTGGCATTGCATAGATGTGCAGCTATTCCACTACCCATAGTACCAGATCCAATGATGACAACACTTTTAATTTGCATTTATTTTTTATCTATTAATTCCTCTGAGTCTTTCAGATCTTCTTCTTAACAACTCAGCTGTAACAAGAATAAGTGTAGATAAAATAATCAAACATGTCGCAACTGCAAGAATTGTAGGACTTAGCTGTTCTCTTAAACCAGTCCACATTTGAATTGGAATAGTTGTATTCTCTAAACCAGCTAAAAATAATACAACAACAACTTCATCAAAAGAGGTTACAAAAGCAAATAGGCCACCTGAGATTACACCAGGTAAAATTAAAGGTAACGTAATTTTCATAAAAGTATTAACTGGATCACTTCCAAGACTTGATGCAGCTCTAGTTACACTATGATCAAAGCCAGATAAGGTAGCTGTAACAGTTATTACAACAAATGGTGTCCCCAAAATTATATGTGCTAGAACTATACCAGTATGTGTAGCCGCTAAACCAGCTTTTGCCATAAAGAAGAAAATAGCTACACCAGAGATAATTAAAGGAACGATCATTGGAGAAATTAGTGTTGCCATAATCAATCCTTTATAAGGCATGTGTCTGCTACTTAACCCTAATGCTGCAACAGTTCCTAAAAGAACTGAACCTAATGTTGCAAAGATAGCAATTATAAAACTATTTTTAGCTGCTAGGCCCCAAGGATTTTTTGTTCCATAAATCATATCCTTATACCATCTTAAAGAAAATGCATCTGGATCAAGGTTTTTCATTCCTTCAGAAAAACTTAAAAATTCCTCAGCGTTAAATGATAGAGGGAAAATTACGAACAGAGGTGCAATCAAAAAGAAAAATACACATGTGCAAATAAAAATATATACGTAATGCCAAATTCTGTAATGTGGTTCTGTATATTTTGGTAACGCCATAATTATCCTAGTTTTATGTTATCAATTCCAACTAATTTGTTATAAACCCAATATATTGCTAATACTCCAGCTAACAACATCAGTCCCATTGCTGATGCAAAACTCCAATCTAATGTGCTCTTCATATGAAATGCAATTTGGTTACTGATTAAGGTGCCTGATGCACCACCTACTAGCGCTGGGGTAATGTAATATCCAATAGCAAGTATAAAAACTAATAAGCAACCTGCGCCAATTCCAGGAATAGTTAAGGGAAAATATACCTTCCAAAAAGTAACAAATGGTGTGCCTCCAAGTGATTTTCCAGCTCTCATTAAGCTTGGGGATATGGTTTTCATTACACTATATAAAGGTAAAACCATAAAAGGTAATAAAATTTGTGTCATTGCAACGTAAGTTCCAGTTTTATTGTACATCATCTCAGGCCGGTTATCGTCTGCTACTAAGCCAATCATGACAAAAAAGTCATTAACTACTCCTTGCTGTTGAAGAAGTATCATCCAACTTGCGGTTCTAACTAATAAGGATGTCCAAAATGGAAGTAGCACACAAATCATTAAAAGGTTGCTGTACTTCATTGGCAATGTTGCAAGTAAATGTGCAATTGGATAAGCCATTAAGAAACATAATAAAGTTACAAAGAAAGCTATCTCTAAAGTTCTAAGCCAAAGTACTCTATGTATCCTACGATCTTCCTCTACACTTACAATTTCACCTTCTTCGTTTTTATACATATCCATGCCCTTCAGATATTTTGCACTTGTGAATGCAGGTGCTCTTCTTTTTATAGCTCTCCAATATTCAACATCTGCCCATCTTTTGTGAACAGCCATTATTTGTTCTTTATAATTTCCCTCTTCGAAGTTTTTGGCCTTTCTTCGTAATTTTTTTAAAATACTTTTAAAACCGTTCTTGGTGTAATTTAATTGGGTAGAAAGTTTTCCATCACGTTTTTCCTCTACTAATTTTTGAAAATCTAAATAGAAAGCTTCAAATACCTCCTCAGGAGGCATTTCATTTCCGTCCCAATTTTCCATCGATTTAAATGTTTTTGGTAACATTTCAGTAACCATTTTATCATCGACACTTCTCATCAGCATATCGCCGATAGGAAAAATATAAGTGATAAGTAAAAATAATAATAAAGGTGCAACTAAAAGAAATGCTTTAATTTTATTTTTTCTTTCAGCTTTTTTTAAACTTACCTCGAGAGGTATGCCATCTGTTGTTAAAATTTTTCCAGTTTCGCTGCTCATAAAATAAAAAAGGGCGGCTATAAATAACCGCCCTTAATATATTATATAATTTTAGTCTTTAAAACTTAAAATTATAGACCAGACTTCATTGCTTCCCATTTTTCACCAAGTTCTGTACCGTTATCAGCCCAGAATATTGGATCTACTAAGAAGTAATTTTTAGTGTTTGCTGGTGCAGTTGGCATTTGTGGTACCATGTTAGTTTTACCATCTTTATACCATGGCTCACCTGCTGCCATAACTTTAAGTGATGATTTTCTCCAAGGTGCATATGCAATATATTTTGCACTTCCTGCTAAACCTTCTGTACTTGTCATCATCGCTAGTGCTTTTTTAGCATCAGCTTCGTTTGGTCCACCCTTAACTAGTACGAAATATTCGTAGTCAAGACCTTGACCATCCCAAACTTGTTTGATTGGAGCGCCTTCACCGATTTCTGCGTTGAAGAATCTACCATTCCAACCAGTTGCCATAACAACTTCACCAGATACTAATAGTTCTGGTGGTTGAGCACCTGCTGACCAAAATACACATCCACCGTTAGGGTCTGTGCAAAGTTCTTTGATCTTGTTCATTGCTCTGTTTACACCTTTTTCAGTTTCAAGAGCTTTGTAGATTTTTGCTCCACCTTTTCCTGGCTTAATACCATCTGCTGCTAAAGCGATCTCTAAGTTTGTTAGAGCGCTTTTGTAGATAGCTCTTTTTCCAGGGAATTTTTTTGTGTTAAAGAAATCTTTTATAGTCTTTGGAGTGCCTTTAACATTGTTCGTGTTGTAAGCATAGTTCCAAGAATATAAAATGTTTCCTACAGCACATTTACTCGGCATTGGAGCAAAGAAATCTTTACTCGCTGCAGTACCATCTGGTGCTGGTGGGAAGTCTTTGTCGAAATCGAATTCTACAAATAAACCTTCGTCACATCCAGTGATAGTGTCCATAGCAAATACGTCGATAATATCCCACGTAATTTTGCCTGCCTCTTTTTGTGCTTTAATCTCTGATAATCCACCTGAGTAGTCGACCCAATTGATCGGTACACCAAGTTTTTTAGCAGTAGGGTCACCATATCCTAGCTTTTGTGACTCTGTATATGCTCCACCCCAAGATGCAACAGTAACTGCAAATGCTGATGAGCTTATAGAAAGTGCAAAAGATAGAACTAGTAACAATTTACTTAGTTTTTTCATTATTCCTCCGTTTAAACGTTTTTTAAAAGCTAATTACAGCAATATATGAGTAAGGAGTCAACAGCGCATTTCATTAAAATATGCCTAATTTATTAAGATAAATTTATTTAAACCTGGGGTTTATTTTGGGTCTAGTGCCCGGGCATCATGACTGTTCCAGCTAACATTAATTTCATTTCCCATTTTAATATCCATGTTAGCGGAACTGTTTGGGACTTTTAAAATAAATTCCTTGTTTCCGAGCAAATCTATTCTTACCCTAGTGTGATCTCCATGGTAAATTACTTCCTCAATTTTACCTTTAAAATTATTATCCATCTTATTTTTTGTGTTTATAAGAGCTCTTTCTGGTCTTAATGATACAGTGGTTCTGTCACCATTTGAACTTACAGATATTGGATTGGCAATTATCTCTGAACCATTCGATAATTTTACTTTACATTGATCTTTTTGAAAGTTTATTACCTCGCCGGCAAAAGTATTATTTTCTCCAATAAACTCTGCTACGAAAGAATTAACAGGTTCCTCGTATAACTTGTCTGGCGAAGAGAGTTGTTGAACTTTTCCATCATTGAATACTGCTATTCGATTGGACATTGTGAGAGCCTCGCTCTGATCATGTGTAACGTAGACAACAGTAACGCCTATGCTTTCATGGATATGTTTAATTTCATATTGCATACTTTCTCTCAGATTTTTGTCTAAAGCACCTAGAGGTTCATCCATTAAAACTACTTGAGGATCAAATACCAAAGCTCTAGCAACAGCCACACGTTGTTGTTGACCACCTGATAATTGACCTGGCATTCTATTTTCAAAACCCGATAATGATACCATTGATAATGCCTTATCAACTTTCTTATCTATATCTTCTTTATTTATTTTTCTTACCTTAAGAGGAAAGGCTAAGTTTTCATAAACTGTCATGTGTGGGAACAATGCATAATTTTGAAAAACCATTCCAATACCTCTTTTATGGGGTGGTATGTTTGATATAGGATTTTTATCTAAAAAAATTTCACCGTTTGTTGGGGTTTCAAAACCGGCTAACATCATTAAACAAGTAGTTTTACCAGAACCAGATGGTCCTAGCATTGTTATAAATTCTCCTTCAGCAATATCTAGATTTAAATCTTTTACAACAAGGACCTTGCCGTCGTAACTTTTATCTACTTTATCGAATTTTACAAATTCTTGGTTCTTTGACATTGGATAAGGTTTAAAACATTTGTAGGCTAATATTTCAAGTTTTTATTTTATGTGTAAATCTCTTGAAAAGTTGCATAATAACTCGTTTCCACCTTCGGTAATCCTTATAGACTCTGATGCTTCAACTCCCCAATCACCAAATTGCATTACAGCTATCATATGATAACAAATATTCGGTTTTAAAATTGTCATATCACCTTTAGAAATATTAAGAGTATGTTCTCCCCAGTCTGGTGGATATCCTATTCCGATTGAATAACCAGTTCTAGATTCTTTTTTAATTTTGTATTTATCTAATATTGCCCAAAATTTTTCAGCAACATCATTTGCAGTGTTTCCAGGTTTGCTTGCTTTTATCCCAGCTTCTAAAGCTTCATTTGTTGCATTCATTGCATCAATTTTCTTTTGTTCTGGTTTTCCTAGATTAACAGTCCTTGCCATTGGAGCATGGTATCTTTTATAAGTGCCAGATAACTCTACAACAGTGGCTTCACCAGTCACAAACTTTTCATCACTTGCTGTAAGATGAGATGCAGACGTGCCTTTGCCAGTAGGTAAAAGAGTTGCAATACTTGCATATTCGCCACCAAAATCATTTGTTCCTTTGAATAATGTTTTTTGAATCTCAGCAACAGCATCACATTGTCTTACACCTGGGTTAATTATATCCATCGCTGTCTTCATTGCATTTTCTGAGATAATTGCAGCCTTTTTCATAAAGCCTATTTCAGCTTCCGATTTAACTACTCTTACCCAATTTACTAATCTTTCCGAGTCTTTTATTGTAGCGTTGGGCAATCCCTGTTTAAGCTTTTCATAACAGTATGCTGTAAAATAATGCGCATCCATTTCTACACCAATTTGTAGTTTATCCCATTTATTTTTTTTTAATAAATCTACTAATGCATCGTATGGATGAGAAGGCCAAGTATGAATATATTTCTCATCGTAAATTACTATGTTCTCTTTTTTAAGGTATGTTTTTATAAATGCTCCACCTGCATCTTGAGCTCTTATAAAACAAATAGGTTCATCAGAGTTAATATGTACAATAACACATTGAGCATAATAAAATGACCATGCATCATAACCAGTTAAATAATTTATGTTTGCAGTGTCTTGAGATATTAAAAGTTCAATACCTTTTTTTTGCATTGATGATTGAACTTTTTTTAGTCTATCTTTGTATTCATTTTTAGAGAAGATCATATTTTGATTTTAAGAAAATAAACTTCCATAACCTTTTATCGAATCATTTCTATTTATACTTTCTAAAGTTTCCCAAATTAATGCTTGATTACTCGACAAAACAGTCATATTTAATTTTTTTTCTAATTTTTCAATTATATTCAATACTGGTAATGAAGTGCAAGATATAAACAAAGCCTCAGCATTTTTATGATCTATTTTAGATAAAATTTCAAACAATTGATCCTGATCTACTTTTCCAATATCAACATCAGACTCAATATCAAAATAAGTATTTGAAGTAATTTCAAAATTATTATTCTTAAAAAAATTAACAACATCATCATTTACACTTCTTATATAAGGTGTTACTATTGATAACTTACTAATATTTTTTTTCTTTAACGCATTTAATGCTGCTGTACTAGGAGCAGTTACTGATGCATCTGGTTTTGCTATATTAATTTTTTTTTTTATATTATCATAGCCTGAAACTATTGTGCCTGAGGTACAGCCATAAACTACACAATCTATCTTTTCTCCTGGCAGAATATTTTCTGTTACAGATGTTATTTTATTTACCATTTTTTTTAAGTTGTCAGCTGTAACTGGATTATAATTAGTTATTCTATTCACGAAAAGATCAGCATGAACTCCATTAAAAACTTTTAAAAAATCTTTTTCAATCATTACATCAGTTGCTAAAACAATTAGTCCTACTCTAGGGTTATTTTTTTTTATAAATTTGGGTTTAATTTTTTTTGAATTCATATTATTAAGTTATATTATAAATTTGAAGATACCAAGTTTATGATTATGTTAATAGATAGAATTAATACTGCTTTTAATAAGATTTTTAGTTTTTTAATTATTTGTATTTTGTTATTTATGTCAAAATGCTTTGCTGAAACAAACAAAGAAATTAGAGTAGGAATTTTATTGGGTTTTACAGGATTGGTTGAAAGCTTAACGCCATCAATGGCTGACTCAGCAGAGTTGGCTTTTAATGAAGTAAAAAATAAAGATTTAATTTTTAAAGTATCTCGAGCAGATACTGCATGTGATAACATTAATAAAGCTATAAATGCTGCCAATAAACTCATTAACGAAGGTGTTAGCGCTATAATAGGCGGTGCTTGCCCGAATATAACAAAAGAAATTGCTAAAAGTATTACAATTCCAAATAAAATTTTAACTATAACACCAGCTGATAATTCTAATGAATTAATAACTTTGAAAGATAATGATTACTTATTTAGAACTACACCATCTAAAATTAGAGGTAGTCAAATATTAGCTGACATTACAAGTGATCGCGGAGTAAAAAAAATAGCTATTTCTTACAGTAATGATGAAGATTATAAAAAATTTGCCAAGTCTTATTCTGATGCTCTAAATGAAAACAATGTTCAAACTTCTATTATGTTATCACATAATAAAAACTCGAATGATTACTCAAAACATTTATCTACTTTAAGTGCTGCTGGAGGAGATGCTTTGGCAATAATAAGTGAGTCAGATTTAGGGGGTGATCAAATTTTTAAATCTATTTTAGATATAGGAATGTTCAACATGTTTATTCTTTCTGAAGGTATGATGGTTCAGGAAATAATCGATACTTTTAAAGACAGAGATTTAAAAAAAACATTTGGATATATTCAAGGCTTTTCTAATTTAGGTTTAGAAAAATTTAAGTACCTAGCTCAAAAATCAGGGATAGATCCATTCAGCCCTTATACAAGTGAGTCATATGATGCTGCAGCTGTTATAATATTATCTAATTTTGCAAAATTTTATTCAGAAAATAAATCTATTATAGATGTTGTTTTCTCTGTATCAAATAAACCAGGTGTAAAAATTTATCCTGGTGATTTAAATAAAGCTATAAATATTCTTAAAGAGGGTAAATCTATAAATTACGAAGGTGCGACAAGTGTAGAATTTGATAAATTTGGTGATACACTTGGATCATTTTTAGAAGCTGATTTTAAAAAAGGGAAATTAAAAAGTAAAAAACTTAGATAATGTTTAATAACTAAATTTTTTTGAGGGATATTTTTTACTTTTTACATCTTTAGAAAAATTTTTTATAGCTATATTTATATGCTTCCTAATATCGTAAAAACTTTTTACAAATTTTATTGAAGTTAAATTTAAACCTATTAAGTCATCTGTAACTAATACTTGTCCATCGCAATTAACGGAAGAACCAATTCCAATAGTTGGGATTCTTAATTCATTAGTAATTTTTTTTGCTAAATTTGTTTCTATACATTCCAACACAATTGAAAATACACCACTTTTTTGAAGCAAGCGTGCATCTGATAACAAATTTTTTCTCTCTAAAATTGTTTTACCTTTATATTTAAATTTACCCTTATGACTTTGAGGTAAAATACCTAAATGTCCCATAACATTTATTTTATTTTTTCTAAGGTGTTCTATTATTTTTATTATTTTTTTTCCTCCCTCTACCTTAATAGCATCTGCTTTTGATTCTTTAATAATTTTTTTTGCATTTTTTAATGCTTCAGTTTTATTTCTGTAAGTATTGTATGGCATATCTACGACCATTAAACTTTTTTTAACACCTTGCCTAACGCTTTTAGCATGTTCAATCATCATATTTAATGTAACTTTTTTTGTTGTATCAAATGAATACAAAACGGAGCCTAAGGAATCGCCCACTAAAATAATATCTGTATATTTATCTAATATTTCAGAATAATTTTTTGTATAAGACGTCAAACAAATAATTTTTGATTTATTTTTTTTTGATATTATTTTTTTAATTTTTAAATTCATATAATTTTATTAAGAATGTTATTAGTTTCCATATTATATATTTTATATAAATTTTCAGCATCCTTTAACTGTATTTCCTTAAATTTAATTTTTGATCCTGGTGTTATTTGAACAAGTTTGTCATAATCAGCACTTATTACTACTCCAATTTTAGGATAACCTCCAATGGTTCCGTGATCAGATAAAAGTATAATAGGACAGCCATCTGCTGGAACTTGTATTGTACCCTTTACTAGTCCCTCAGATTTAATATTTGTATTTTTAATATTATCTAATCTATTTCCCTCTAATCTCATGCCCATTCTATCTGTTAGTTTTGTCACTTTAAAAGTTTTAGCAAAAAAGTTTTTTAATGATTTTTCAGAAAAATAATCATAATTAGTTCCTTTGATTACTCTTATAAATTCAATTTTTGTATTTATAAAATTTAATTTTTTATTTGGAGATAACTTTGAATTATTGAGCTCAATTTCTTGGCCGTCTGTTAACTTGCAACCGTTGTTAGGCCCAACTTTTGCTCTTATAGTAGTTGAAAAGCTATCCCAAACTTTATCTAACTTAAATCCACCATTTACAGAAAAATAACCATAAACAGAGTTAATTGTAGATAAAATATCTATTATATCCCCATTTTCTATTTTAATTGTTTTGTAACATTCGGCATTATATTTACTGTTATCATTTTTAAGTATTTTGAAATTAACATTACCTGTAACGACTATGTTTCTTTTTTCTCCAAAGTATTTCAGAGCCGGACCTTGGAATGCAAATTCAACAACTGCATCATTTTTATTGTTATTCACAAGTTTATTTGCAATTAGATAATTTCTTTTATCCATAGCTCCGCTGAATGGCAAACCAATATGATATAAATTTTTTCTTCCAAGATCTTGGAAAGTTGAATTTAATCCTCCTCTTATTATCTTGAAATAGTCACCTGCCATAAAATTTTGTAAAATCTTTTTTTTTTATTTCATAAAATGCTACCTCATCACCTGGGCTAATTAAATTTGGTTTTTTTTTATTAGAAGGGTTGAAAATATTTATTGGGGTTTTTCCTATAATATTCCAACCTCCTGGGCTTTCAAAAGTATAAATATTACAAAATTGTTCTGTTAAACCAATTGAGCCTTTTGGCACCTTCACTCTTGGAGTTTTTAATCTGTTTAATTGAATTTTATTGTCTATATCTCCCAAAAATGGCATTCCTGCAACAAATCCTGTCATATAACAAAAATAATTTTTATTTAAAAATAAATTTATTATTTCGCTTTTAGATTTTCCAAATTTTTTTTCTATTCTTTCAATATCCAGTGAAAATTCATCATCACAACATATGGGGATATTTATTTTTTGACTTTGATTTTCAACTTTCATATTTATATTCAAATCTATTATTTCCTGCTTTAAATTATCAAAACAAGTTTCATTTAAATCAAATGTAATTATTAATTTGTTATAAGAAGGAGATAAATTAGTTATACCTTTGAGATTTTTTTGTTTTAATGCTCTAAAATATTTTATAACTTTAGAATTTATCTCTTTATTAACATCGTGTCCAAAATCACAATAGATTGCCGCATCTCCAAGATTGACTATATTTTTAATCATACAATGTTATACTTCATGAAAAAATTTATGGAAATTAATATTAATTGTGATTTAGGTGAGAAATCAGTATTTCATTCTACAAAGCATGATCCAGACTTACTCAAGATTGTAAACTCAGCAAATATTGCATGTGGCTTTCACGCAGGCGATAATGAAACAATGAAAAATACAATAAAGATTTCCAAAAAAAATAATGTTAGTATAGGTGCGCACCCTTCTTTCAATGATCCTAAAAACTTTGGCAGAAAAAGAATTAACTTGCCTGAAAATCAAATAAGAAAACTTGTAATTGATCAGTACGAAATATTGCAAAATATAGCTCAAAAACTTGACTCAAAAGTTACACATATTAAGCCTCACGGAGCATTGAACAATATGGCTTGTGAAGACTTAAATTTATCAAAAATTCTGGCAGAAACTATTTTTAATATTGATAAAGACTTAATTTATTTAGTGCCGACTGGTTCAAGAATGGAAGAAGCTGCCAGAAAATTTGATATGAAAATAGCATGCGAGATATTTGCAGACAGGAATTATGAGGATGATGGAAATCTAGTTTCAAGAAGCAAGTCTAATGCGGTCATAACTGACCCTGAAAAATGCAAAAAACATGTTCTAGATATGATTGAAAACCAATCAATTAATTGCCTTTCTGGAAAAAAAATAAAGTGCGTCATAGACTCAATTTGTATTCATGGTGATAATATAGAGTCTCTTGAAACTGCTAAACAAATAAAAAAAACCCTTGAGGAAAATAATATTTGCCTTAAATCATTAAATAATTTAAAAAAATTTTTGTAATATTAATGAGAAAAATATTTTTAATAGCTTTAATTATTTTTTACAGCTCACAATTATTTGCTGCAGGCCCAGCTCCTACTGACCAAGAAAGGAAAACTACAGCAAGTACAGGTGTGAAACCAGCTACAAATTTTGATATTGGAAAAAAATGGATATCTAAAGCTAAAAAATTAGAAAAAAAAAATAAAGAAAAAAAAGCCAAGAAAGCTTATGAAAAAGCAATTGTAAAACTCCTTGACGCTAATTCTCAGAATCCAGGGAACCCTGATACTTTAAATCTTTTGGGTTTTTCTCACAGAAAAATAGGTGACTATGACAATGCTGAAATTTATTATTCAATGGGGCTAGAAATTGACCCTAAGCATGTGGGTATAAATGAATATATGGGTGAGCTTTTTGTTGCAACAAATAGAATGGGTGAGGCTAAAAAAAGATTAGCTGTTTTAGAAAATTGTAATTGCAAAGAATATAACGAACTTAAGCAAGTAATAGATGGTACAAAGCAATCAAAATATTAACTAATATTTTTTATCATTTGATCTGGCAACCACATTACAATCTCAGGGAAAATAATTAAGACAAATGTCGCTAGTATCATCAATACGAACAATGGAAATGCGCTTTTTGCGATAAAACCCATATCTTTTTTAGCCATACCTTGGAGAACAAATAAATTAAAACCAACTGGTGGTGTTATTTGGGCCATTTCAACAACTACTACAAGAAATATTCCAAACCAGATCATATCAAAACCTGCTTGCCTAATCATAGGTTCTATAATTGCCATAGTTAAAACTACAGCTGATATGCCATCTAAAAACATTCCTAAAATAATATAAAATATCATTAAAACGAAAATTAAAATGTATGGAGAAAGTTCAAGACTATTTATCCATAAAGCTAAATTTCTTGGCAAACCTGTAAAGCCCATTGCTAAAGATAAAAAAGCAGATCCAGCTAATATAAAAGAGATCATACATGAGGTAATAGTAGCTCCTAAAAGTGAATTTTTAAAATTATTCCAGTTTAAACTATTTTGAAAAAAAGATAGCACTAATGAACCCACAACACCTAGTGAAGCCGCCTCAGTGGCAGTTGCAATACCAGTATAAATGGAACCAATAACTGAAAAAATTAAAAGTATAACTGGAATTAATTTACTCGATCTTCTAATTTTTTCCATAAAACTATATTTTGTAAAAATATTTGGCATTTCTTTTTTGTTTAATAAAGACCATAGAATCACATAACCCATAAAAAATAGAGCAATCATTATTCCAGGAACAATGCCAGCTACAAACAATTTTGCAATAGACTCTTGAACTGTCACTCCATAAATAATTAGAATTATTGAGGGTGGAATTAATAGTCCCAAAGTTCCTGAGCCGGCAAGACTACCTAATAATATTTTTTCAGGATATTTTCTTTTTCTTAATTCAGGAATTGACATTTTTCCAACCGTCGCGACCGTAGCAGCAGATGACCCCGATATTGCAGCAAATAAAGCACATCCAACAACATTAACATGTATTAACCCACCAGGTAGTTTTTGCATCCAAGGAGATAGTCCTTCAAAAAGATTTTCGGACAATTTTGTTCTAAATAATATCTCTCCCATCCATACAAATAATGGTAATGCTGTTAATGTCCATGAGGAGGAAGTGCCCCAAATAATTGTTGCCATTGCATCTCCGACAGGCCTTGAAGTAAACAAAAGCATCGCTATTGCAGAAACCCCTATCATACTCAATGCGACCCATATGCCAGTGCTTAGAAATAGTAAAAGCACTGAAATGAAAAAAATACTAAGGAATAATTCAGTCATTATTATAAAAGCATTTCAATAAATGATGAAAAATACATACAAAAAGTATAGTAGAACCAAGTGCCAAAGGCGATTGGGGAATCCATATTAATATTTCATCTGCACCTTCACTTCTTTCCTCAAATTTGTAAGATATAATTAGCATCTTGATAAAATAAAATGCAATGTAGCCTGAGAAAATTGTGGCTAATGATAAACACCAAATTTCAAATATTTTTCTAAATCTTTTATTTAGCCTTTCTATAAACAAAGTAATTCTAATATGTCCTCCCTCAGAAAATGTAAAAGCTAAAGCGAAGAATGTAGAGGCAGCCATACAATAACCCGAGTACTCAGACAGTCCTCGAATATAAAAGCCAAATAATCTAGAGAGGATACCTAGTAATATAAAAATTGCTATAAATATTAAAAATATTGCAGCAATATATCCAGAAAGTTTATAAATTTTTTTTAAAAAAAAACTGATTTTGCTAAGCATATAATAAAAGGCCGTTAAAAAACATTAACGGCCTTTAAAAAGATTATTTAATAAGCAGATAAGACAGATTGACCTCTATCTCCAGCTTTTTTTGTCCATTCGGATGCCATTTGAGATCCAACTTTTTCAAAATGTTGTTTTAATGCAGAATTAACTTTACCAACACTCATTCCTGCATCAGCTAAAGCCTTTTTGTCATTTTTATTTCCCATTTTTGAAAGTTGCCATCCTTTTCTCTCAGCTAGAGCTGCTTCTTTCATAATTAGGTCTTGAGTTTCTTTATCTAATTTATTCCAAGCTTTTTTATTAGCAATAATCATATTTTTTGGAAACCATGCAGCTATGTCATAAAAATATTTAACTCCATTTTCCCAAATCTTACTATTTTTCCCTGTTGTTGGTGAGGTAATCATGCTTTCAACAGCTCCAGTAGAAAAAGCCTGAGATATTTCTGCAGCTTCAATTTTAGTTGGAGTCATACCGGTTAGTTCGGCTATTCTAATTGTTGCGCCATTATACGCTCTAAACTTAAGACCTTTTAAATCTTCAACGCTATTAATTTCTTTTTTAGAGTATAAACCTTGAGCAGGCCAAGGCACAGCATATAAAAACACTAAACCTTTGGCATCTAAACTTTTTGTAATTTCAGCTTTTGATGCTTTATATAATTTCATAGCGTCTGTGTATGATGTAGCTAAAAAAGGTAAAGAGTCGATTTCAAGTAAGGGATCTTCTTTACCTAACGCCGACATAAATCTTTCACCAATTGGGGCTTGCCCTGTTCTGACGGCTCTAAAAATTTCGCCACCTTTAAACAATGATCCACCTGGGTGAGTGACTATAGTTAATTTACCACCGCTTTTTTCAGTTACATTTTTTGCAAATTCAGTAGCATTTGCAGAATGAAAATTACCAGCACCATAAGCTAACGCCATATCCCATTTTTCTGCGTATGATACATTTGAAAGTAAAAATAGTGATATTAATATTGAAATAAAGTATTTTATTATTTTCATTTCACCTCCTCTTTTTAAAAAATATATTTGATTATTTATTTAATGTTAAATCAATAGAAAAATTATCTACTTTTAATTGAAAAATCTTAATAATCATTTATTATCTCAGAATTCCAATGGAGCAATCACTATTTTTAGAGCAATCTTTAATTCTTTTGCAAATAATATTTATAGATATTATTTTAGCAGCAGATAACGCAATAATAATCGGTCTAATAGCCGCTAACTTTGTTCCAAAACATAGAAGACAAATTATACTATGGGGTGTAGCAGGTGCATTAATTTTTAAAGTTATTTTTGCAATTTTTGCTACTTATTTATTCAAGTTTTATTTTATTAAAATTTTAGGTGGGTTACTTTTAATTTGGATAGTTTATGATTTAAGAAAAGATTTATTTGAAATCAAGAAAGTAAAATCACCAACAAAAGTTTCTAAAGAGCCCTCATATATACAAAGTGTGTACAAAGTTTTATTTGCAGATATAACAATCAGTTTTGACAACGTTATTGGTGTTGTTGGGGCTTCCAAAGGTTATTTTGGTTTTATGATTTTTGGTTTAGTTTTGTCAGTTATTTTGACTGGGGCCCTCGCAACTTATCTTGCAAACTATATTCAAAAACATTTATGGATTGCTTATGTGGGTTTAGCATTTATTTTACTTGTTGCTATTCAATTAATAATAGGGGGATTGGTGGATTTAGAAATTTTAAGGGTAAATGAGGAATTTAAAAAATATTTTTAAGTATTAAATATGAAAAAGTTGTTAATAATTATAGTATTAATTTTTTCAACACAATTGGCACAGAGTCAAGAATGTAATTTAAATCCAGAGCGAGGAAGTAAAAATTATATTATTGGCTATGGATCATTAATGGATAAAGAGTCAAGAATTAGAACAAATAAATCAGCTTTTGTAGTGAAACCTATTTTAATAAAAGGTTTTGAAAGAACTTGGGGTCTTCAGGGGAGAATGTATAAAATTACTTTTTTAACAATCATTAAAAAAGAAAACTCAGCTGTTAATGCGGTTTATTATCCAGTCTCGATAAAGGACTTAAATAAGACTGATAGGAGAGAAAGTGGATATTGTAGAGTAAAAGTTGAAGGTAAAGACTTAAGTTTCTATGGAAAAAAAATTAAAACTAAAAATAAAAACTTTTGGGTTTATGCAGCTAATCCTGAAAAAATAAAAAAACCAAGTAATAGTCATCCAATAGTTCAATCATATGTCGATTTATTTATAGGTGGTTGCTTTCAGATTAAGGAGAGATATAAAATTAATGAATTTCCAAAACAATGTGTAGAAACAACTACTGAATGGTCAAAGCACTGGGTAAATGATAGAGTGCATGCTAGGAGACCATTCCTAGTGCCAAATTTTTATAAAATAGATAATCTTTTATCAAATTCCTTTGATTACTATTTAGATAATAAATACCAATAATCACATTTTATACTCAAAATTTTGTGTAGTTTCATTAACGCCAATCTCAATAGCTCCATTACTTAAATGAAATTTCCTAGCCATGTCGGTAAGCGGTGAGAGTGTTACTAATCTATTTAAATGATTTGTTTTTTTTATTTTTTTAAAAACTTCTTTTACAATTAATCTTCCGCCACCTCTTTTTTTCGACCAAACAGTATATGCAATAGCAATTTGGCCTACTTTAAAATCTCTATTAATACTCTGTAAATAAGCATCTTTGCTCATCATATCTAATTCTTCTACAGTTTTTGGAATGCTATTTGTAAATGCAAAACACATCACTGCATGTATCTCTTCCTGATACTTTACTCCGTATATTTTTCGGCCAAAGCTTGTTCTAAACTCATTATCTAGTTCTGGTCGTACTGGATCCTCGGCAGTATTACAGTTTGGCAACTCTATAATTTCAGCGCCTTTTACCCAGTCAAAGAAATTTTTTACAGATTTTCCAATATCAATTTTTTTACCTTTAATGGAAGTATCAAATTTTTTGGATATAAGATTTTTTTTTTTTGCTATTGAGCGTTTAAATATTTTGCTTTTTCTTTTTAAAGCGACTTTTATTTTTCTTTTTAATTGTTTTTTTTTGTTCATTTTTAAATTTATAAACTAAATTATATTAATTAGGTTGTGACTTATTTAACCTTTTTATTATTCTATTAGATGTTTTTTCAAGTAATCTATAAAAACCAGCTTTTCGCAAATCTTTAACAGCCTGCTCATTTAAGCCACCAGGTGTTTGTGATTCTCTAACTAGTTTTTTGAGATTTTTTTTATGATTAAAAGCATCCTCTGATAACGCAAGGAATAAGGATGATATGTATCTTTGTGCATTTTCTTTTTTTATTCCCCTTTTAACTAACCAATTAGACAGCGAGTATAAAATTTCGTAAAAAGGTGCCATCATTGCAGAAGTAGTCCAAAAATTTAATGATGACTTCTCATTACTGATTTCCACTGTAGATCCCAATTTATCAAAAAACTTTTTAACCTTACTATTTGGTGGATAAATTGGAACTGGTCCTTTACATAACGCAATTGGTGGTAATGGTATGGCCCTAACAATATTTGATTTTAATCCTGTAATTTTTTTTAATTGTGTTAAATTAATTGTTGAAATAAAACTAATTATCATCTTATTTTTATTAAATATTAAATTATTTAGAATTTTGTTTCCGACAGTTGGTGTTACTGCAAGAAAGACCCAATCAGATTTATTAATAATATCTTGATTATTCTTAATTATTTTAATTTTTGTACTTTTAAATTTTAAATTTTTTGAAATTTTTTTATTTCTTTCTGATACATATATTTTTGAAATTTTTAATTTTGAGTTAATTATGCCTGTTACAACTGCTTTTGTAATTTGACCCGTTCCTATAAAACCTAATTTCATAATAAATTAATATAGTTGTTAATAATTTTGTGTAAATCCAATAAAAATAGCTATTAAAATCAATACACACGCCGAAATTGAGCTTATTATTCTTGGATTTGCGTTTATCCAGTGTAAAATTTTTTTAGCTAATATTGCATAACCAATAAGTGAGATAAAATCTAAAATCATATAAGTGATAATTAGAATTATAAATTGAGAAATATAATTTTCATTAAAGTTTATAAATTGCGGAAAAATTAATGGAAAAAATATCCATGCTTTAGGACTAGTGCCTGCTACAATAAATCCATCCTTAAAAAAAGATATTGTAGTTTTTGATTTAATTGAAGTTTTACTAAATTTTTTTGGGCTTGATTTATAAATATCATAAGAAAGATAGAATAAATAAGCTATACCAAACCACTTTAAAATATTTAAAGTTTCAGCATTATCAGCAATAAAAGAATCTATAAAAAAAATTACTAGAGTAGCTTGTATTAAATTTGCGGTAACATCACCTAAGGCAATCCAAATACAATTTTTAGTACCATAATTTATTGCATAAGAAATAATAACAATTCTTGGAGTGCCAGGTGTTATAAATAAAAAAAATATAATTTGTAAAAATAAAAAGTAATCTAAGGGGAGCATTAAAGGGATAGTCCTAGAAAACCGGGAGCTAAAGATGGCTAAGTAGGACTATCTGAATACATTATACCACAGGTAGTAAAAATTGCATTAATCAATTTTTTCATATTTATTAATAATTTATGAAAAAAAGTCGCAGACCGATGACAAAGGTTAAAAATCCGGAGCCCAAAGTGGGCACTCAAGACTGGGTTATATGGGCTGCATGGGCAGACCGAATTACGTTTGAAGATATAAAATTAAAGACAGGATTGTCTGAAGGAAATGTAATAAAAATAATGAGAAAATCTTTAAAACCATCTTCTTTTAAACTTTGGAGAAAAAGAGCAAAAGGACAAAGTATAAAACATAGGAAAAAATTTGAGGAGTCTAGAAAAGAAATAAGAAGAAAAATTAATAAAAATGATTATATATAAAATATGAAAAAAATTACAATTTATACGGGACCTGTATGTAATTATTGTGATGCGACAAAAAGATTACTCAAAAGAAATAATTTAGAATTTGATGAAATTGATATTTCATCTAGCCCCGAAGTTTTAAATGAGATGATTAATAAATCAAATGGTAAAAAAACTATACCGCAAATTTTTTTTGACAATTTACATATAGGTGGATATGTTGAAATTAGGGAATTAGAAAAAAACGAAAAATTGCTTGAATCTTTAAAGTAAAATTAAATTATGTTTACAAAAAAAAAATTTAATAATTCTATAAAAATATTTCTAACTTTAAGAAACTATTTTATACTGTTTTGTTTACTATTTTTAACAAACTGTGGTCAATATACTGCAATGATTGGCCCAGGTTATACACTTCTTGAGTCAGGAAGTGTTTTACAAGCCACAAGCTCTTATGGTAGATCTTATTTGGTTTCAAGTGCAAAACAGAGTTACGCAGATGAGACTAATCCACAAAGAATTTGTCAAGAATTACATAGTTCAGAATTGCGATCCATATTTTTTGAAACACAAGACAAAAAAGGTTGTGTTTATGATCCTTTGAGTATCTATAGATAATTACAATTTTTAAAAGAAAATATAATAAATAATCCAGAATATAAGCGTATACTCAAAAAAACTTTTAAAAAGTGTTAACTGTTTTTCACTAAATTTTTGCATCAAAAATTTTTTAAATAGAAAAAAAATTAAATTCACAATTAAAATTCCAATAACTAAACCAATAAACATAAGTTTGATTGAAAAGTTTTTATATCCAAAATAAATAGCTGCAATTAATGTAAACCAAGATACTTTTGTTATAAATATTTTAAATATAAACCCAGCTTTTTTACTAAATACAGATTGTGTTTTTATTAATGAATAAGACCAGATTATTCCTATTAAAAAACTAGCAAACTTTAAAATCATTTTCCAATTCCAATTATAGTTAAATCGTCATCAAGTATATCATTACTATCTTTGATGCCTTTCTCTAAATAATCCTTTTTAAGACTTTTTTGTTTTATTTCTTCTGTGGCGCTTTCTAATTCCTTTTTTAAAACTTGGTTTTCATGTTTGAGGATTAATTTTTTGACACCATTAATACCTAATTCTTGATTTTTTTCATCCAAACATTCTGAAAAACCGTCAGTAAAACAATAAATTCTTCCATTATTTAATTTAAAGCTTTCTAATTTATAAACATTTGAGTTATTTTGTTTAACAATAGCTAGTGGTGGTGTCTCAGATGGAAATTCTCTAAAATCCTTTTCTTTTCTGTATAATGCTGGTTGATGTCCCGCATTTGCTATTTCTACAATATCTGTTTTTAAATTATAACGCCCCACAATTGAAGTCACAAAAGTCCCAGTTGGATTTGTATCTTTTAAATCGTTATTCATTTCTAGCAGAATTTCATTTGGTTTAAATTTTAGCTTTGAAAATATTTTAAATAATGTAATTGATTTAGCCATTACCATTCCAGCATTTACACCTTTTCCAGATACATCAGATAGAGTAAAATAAACCTGATCATCGTGAAGATAAAAATCGTAAAAATCGCCAGAAATTTCTCTTGCAGGAATATTCAAACCATAGATAGGATAATTTGTGAGATCTCTATTTGGCATTAGTTTTTTTTGGACATTCATTGCTAATTTAATTTCTGAGGATACTCTTTTCTTCCATTTGTTTTTTTGTTTTTCACTTTGTTCTAATCGATCCATTAAAATATTATATTGTGTTCCAATTATTCCACTATCTGTAAAAGGATCTTGTGGTGCTCTTAGTGAATAATCTTCAGTTTTAGCTTGATTAGTTAATACTTCTAATAATTCATGAGTATCTGTTGATGCATTATGTTCAGAAATATTTAAACCTAATTCTTCCTGAATTTTTCCAACTCTTAAAGGGAAAATATAATTTATGGATTTAAATATCGCGAATGCAGATATAAAACAAAAACCTCCAATACTCGTTACTCCGATTAATTGAATATATAATTGCTCCATCCTTGAAATTTCTAAACCCATCATTTCAAAGTCTCCAAATAAAGCTACAGACAAAGATCCCCAAACTCCAGCAATAAGGTGAACTGGTATTGCGCTTACAACATCGTCAATTTTTAATTTTTCCAATAAAACTATACCTAAGCCTGAAAGCAGTCCTCCAATACTCCCTATAAAAATAGCTTCACTTGGATTTACATAAGCACAACTTGCTGTGATTGAGACTAATCCAGCTAAAGGACCTGTAATCATAAATAATGGCTCAGGTTTTTTCATAACAAAAATTCCTAATATGCTTGAAAAAATTAAACCAAAAGAAGCAGACAAAAATGTATTTATTAAAATTAATGGAATTTTTAAATCCATCGCCCCATTAGCTCCACCATTAAATCCAAACCAGCCAAACCACAAAATCAATGCTCCAAGTGCTGCTATAGGTGTATTGCTTCCCTGAAATAATTTTTTATCTTGGTCTTTCCTAAATCTACCTGTTCTACTCCCAATAATTAATAGAATTGCAAGAGCAACCCATCCTCCTACAGAGTGAACAACAGATGAGCCCGCAAAATCTAAGTAACCCATTTTTCCTAACCATCCAAATTTCTCGGAAGGTTCGTCAAAATTAAATGCCCAAGCCCAGTGGCCTACAATTGGATATAAAAATCCTGAAGTGACAAATGTAATAATTACGTAAGAAAAAAACCTAAGTCTCTCTGCAACAGCTCCAGAAATAATTGTTGCTGCAGTTGCTACGAACATCGCTTGAAAGACAAAATATGTTTGATAACCAGCAACTTTTGTTGTGAAAAAATAAAATTTGTCACCAAACAACCCCATAACACTTGTTCCATACATAAGTGCAAATCCAAATGCCCAAAATGTAACAACAGCTATTCCAAAATCAGTGATATTTTTTAATGCAACGTTAATGCTATTTTTGTTTCTTGATAGACCAGACTCAAGGCACATAAAGCCGGCTTGCATTAAAAAAACTAAAATTGCGCAAATCAATAACCAAAATGTATCTAAATTTGCTTGAAGAATTGCTTCAAGTCTAAATTCTGTAGCTTTAAGGGCACCTTTATTTGTGAGCTCTAATTGGCTTATTTTTGACTGCAGCTTATCTATTAAAATCTGAAGATCAGCTACAGTCATAAAATTTTATTGATCTATTAATTTTCTTGCTTTTTCTGCATCTGTTACAATTTCATCGACTGTCATTACTTTAACAACTTCAAATCCAGTTCCAAGAATTGTATTTTTGTATTCTTCTTCTGATATAGGTGATTTGTCATCAAAGTTAGAAACAGCAACCCCCTCCGGCCAAGACACTTTTACTTTTGCATTAGGCATTGCTTCTTGGAGAGCCTCGGTAACCATTTTTTGACATTTAAGGCACATCATTCCGTTTACTTGAGCAATTTGAGTTTGCGCAGCAAATAAGTTTGTGCTCATGAAAAAAATTATAACTACTAATATTGTTTTTTTAATCATAAAACTCCTTCATAAAATAGTGTAATTTATTTATTATCAATTTACTAATTAAATTTTTGGTTTAAATACCAAACAGAGTCCATTATTACAGTATCTTTTACCAGTAGGTTTTGGTCCATCCTCAAATATGTGACCATGATGACCGCCACAACTTTTACAATGATATTCAGTTCTTGCATAACCAACATGATGATCCATTTTTGTTTCAAAAACATTTGGCAAAGACTCAAAAAATGATGGCCAACCAGAACCACTCTCGTATTTTTTTTTTGAGTCAAAAAGTTTTACATCACAATTTGCACAGTGATAACTTCCTTCTCTTTTTTCAAAATTTAATTCACTAGATCCAGGTCTTTCTGTTCCCTCTTCAAATAAAATTAATTTTTGCTCAGATGTTAAATTAGGATTTTTTTTCATATTACTGATGCACAAGTTTTGTGTAATATAGCATGGAGTCTTATCAATGTTTCAAAATCTTTATTGTAACCACCACCCAAAACTCCACAAATAGGAATATTTTTTTCAAAAAAATTGTTTATTATCATTTCATCTCTTTTTTTAATTCCTTTTTCAGAAACTTTTAATTTACCTAACCTATCATTTAAATGTATATCAACTCCTGCTACATAAAATACAAAATCATACTTATCTTTGTTTAATAGT
Organism: uncultured Pelagibacteraceae bacterium; assembly: GCA_902583455.1. GTDB lineage: Bacteria > Pseudomonadota > Alphaproteobacteria > Pelagibacterales > Pelagibacteraceae > Pelagibacter. The sequence goes on from CACHVY010000002.1 coordinate 63,836, forward strand.
AAAATATTTTCCTTAAGTTTATTAAGATATTCTTCATCCTCAGCGTTATCATCTAAGCCCACATCTAAATCACCATTTATTTTTTTTGCAGGATAATTAGACTTGCAATGCATACTAAATGTAAAAACAGATCTATCTTTTTTGAAAATATCAGAAGTTCCATTTCCTTGATGAACATCAAGATCAACTATTAAAACTTTTTTTGCATAGCCTTTTGATTGTAAGTATCTAGTTGCGACTGCCACATCATTGAAAACACAATAACCAGCACCTTCATTATAACTTGCATGGTGACTACCCCCAGCTGTATTACATGCAATGCGATAATCAATAGCAAGTTTGCTTGCTAAGACAGTTCCACCGGTTGCTCTAAAAGATCTATTCACAACGCTATCATTGATTGGGAAACCAATTTTTTTTTGAGATTTAGTATCTAAAGTTTTTTTTTTGACACTATTTATATAATCTAAAGAATGTACTTTGCTTAAAGTGTTCTCTGAACAAAACTCGGGTTTGTAAAATTTATCTACTACCTTTTGGTTTATTAAATAGTTTGCAAGCTCCCCAAACTTTCTTATTGGGAACTTATTATCATCATTTATTTTTGCAACGTAATCCTGGTGGTTGACTACTGGTAGTTTCATTTGACAGTTTTTTTATTAGACAAATAAATTCCTGAAAGAATAAATGAAGCTCCTATAAAATGGTATAGTTCAAATGTCTCTCGAAATATCAGAATTGCTAGTGCTGCACTTAGTAGCGGCATTAATTGGATAAACATTGTGGCACGATTTGGCCCTACTATCTCTACTCCTTTCTGCCAACAGTAATAAGCAGCTAGAGCGGGGAACATTACAACATAAAAAAGAATTATAAAAAATGGTGTATTATAATTTGTTTCTAGACCAATTGACTTTTCGTAAAAAAATTGTGGTATTAAGAATAAAATTCCAACCGAAACCATCAATTGAATTAACGTAAATTGCGAAAACTTAAAACTATGCTTTTTAAGCAATGTTGAATAAAGAGACCAACAAATAACACAAACTAACATCCAAAGATCACCTTTATTAAAATTTAAAGCTAAAATTTTATTTATATTTGCGTTAGAAATAATTGAACTAATCCCTATCACAGACAATAATAATCCAATCAATTGAAAAACATTTGTTTTATCTACTTTCATAAACGATGAGATAATTATTGTTACTGCTGGAATAGCTGCTAAAACCAAAGCGACATTTATTACCTGCGTGTAGTTCAATGCAAAATACACAACTGAGTTAAATGTGCTTATTGTCATTAATCCCATAAAACTTATCACAATCAAATTTTTTTTAATATAATTCCAATTGTTGAAAATTTCTTTGTATGTAAATGGTATTAAAATCAACCAGACAGAAATCCATCTAAAAAAATTTAAAGTTAATGGAGGTACTTCGTGTAGATAGGCAAATTTTCCTACAATAAAATTACCTGACCAGCAAAATGTGGCAAATACAAGCAACGCGTAAGCTAAATAATTTTTTGACAAATTAATCCTTAATTAAATCTTGATGAACTATATGGAGATAAATCTAAATTAGTTTTTTCACCGAGAATCATTTTAGAAACTATTTTCCCTGAAATTGCTCCCAATGTCCATCCCAAATGATGATGACCAAAAGAATAATAAACATTATTATAATTTTTTGATTTACCTATCACTGGAAGAAAGTCAGGTAATGTTGGTCTAAACCCTAACCATTCATCTTCATGATCCTCATTTTCTGGTAAACCATTTAACATATCTTTTGCGTTAAATATTAAATTTTTGATCCTTGATTTGGAAAGAGGGTTATCTAGTCCGCCAAACTCGACTGTTCCAACAACTCTTAAACCTTGTTCCATAGGTGTAATGCCAAATCCTCTATCAGCCCATACAACTGGTCTAGATAGTAATTTCGAGTAATTTTTAAAATGAACATGATAACCTCTCTCTGTATCTAATGGAATTTTTTCATCTAATTTATCTGTAAATTTTTTTGAGAATGCTCCACATGCTATAACAACTTTATCAAATAGTAGTTTATCATTTTCTGTAATTAAAACAGGTTTTTGATCTTTAAAATTGATATTATTAATATTTGTTTTGTTAAATTTTCCTCCTTTTTTTAAAAAATCTGCAAATAATTTTTCAATTATTCTTTTTGGATTTCTAGCATGTCTGGCATACTCATAAAATACACCCCCATCATAAAATTGTTTTAAATTTGGTTCTAAATCATGAACTTCTTTAGGGTTTAAAATTTTTTGTTTTACACCTAATTTTTTACGAATATTAATTTCGATCTTTCTACTCTTAATCCCTTTTTTTTCCCATACATACATAATTCCTTTTTTTTCAACAAGACCATCTAAATTAATGTCCGCAAATAATTCATCATATGCATTTAATGATATGTCTAGAATCTGATGCATATATTTTGCCGTATGCATCATTTTTTTTTGAGAACAATTCATTATGTATTTTGAAAACCACGGAATCATTTTAATAAAATAATTCCATTTCAGTGCTAATGGACCTCTGCTACCTAACAGCATTGCGGGCACATCTGATAACACATCAGGCCTATTTAATTGTAATGAAGCATAAGGTGAGAAGTGACCTGCGTTACCATAAGATGCTGAGCATCCTGGTTCATCCTTATCAAATAAAGTTACGTTAATTCCTTTTTTTTGTAAAAATAAAGCGTTACAAACACCCTGAATTCCAGCACCAATTATCGCAACTTCATTTTTTATCATCTAAATAACCTATATTATGAGAAAAAAAAATTATCGCGACAAATTATGCAATAATTTGTTTTTGGTAAATTTTTGTACTCATTACTACACTAAAACCAATCATAGTAGCTAGCATTGATGACCCACCATAAGACATAATAGGTAATGGGGATCCTACAATCGGAAGTAGTCCTAATACCATGCTCATATTAACAGTAACAAAAATAAATAAAGATGATGCAAATCCGTAGCAAAACAATTTTCCAAAAAAACTTCTAGCTGATGCACCAATCTTCGCTGTTCTGTAAATTATGATTGCATATAATAAAAGTAAAAGAACTGAGCCTATAAATCCATGTTCCTCAGAAAATAAAGTGAATATAAAATCAGTATGTTTTTCCGGTAAAAAGTCTAAGTAACTCTGTGTGCCTTTTAAAAAACCTTTTCCTGATAAACCTCCTGAACCCACAGCAATTTTTGATTGAATTATTTGATAACCTGCCCCAAGAGGATCTCTGTCAGGATTAAAAAAGGTTAATATTCTTGATTTTTGATACGGTTTTAAAAATGATATTATAAAAGGTAGAGATATAAATAAAATAAGTGAGGAATATATAAAATATTTAGCATTAACACCAGATAACCACAAAACAACTAAACCACTAAGACCAATTAAAATTGAGGTACCTAGATCAGGTTGACTAACAACTAATAAAATTGGTAAAATTAAAATTACTATAGGAACTATTAAATTTTTAAAGCTATTAACTGTATGTATTTGTGTTCGATGATAAAATTTTGCAAAACATATTATTATTGCAACCTTCATTAATTCTGATGGTTGTAAATTTATAAAGTATAGATCTACCCATCTTTGAGAGCCAGAAGCTTTTACTCCATATAGAGAGGCCCAAATTAATAAACACAAAACTACAAAATAAAACAAATAACCAGTAGAATGCCAAAATTTTAAATTTACAAAAGAAAGTATTAACATCATTGAAAAGAAAACTAGAAATCTTAATATATGGCTTTTTGTATGATATAAAATCTCTCCACCTTCTGTTGAATACATAGATAGAGAACTTACTAGACCAAGAATTAATATGCATAACAATAGGATATAATCCAATGATCTTAATTTTTGAAAAAAGGTGATTTGCCCACTAAGTGCTGTCTCTTGAAACATTATGTTTGTAAATTATTATAGTTTATATTAATTTTTTCTCTTTCTTCATGTCTATCTATTATTAATTTGAATAATTTCTTAGCAATTGGTGCCGCAGCTGATCCTCCTGATCCACCATGTTCAATTACAATGCTCAATGCATATCTCGGATTTTTGTAAGGACCAAAAGCAACATAAAGAGCATGATCTCTGTCTTCGTATGGAATTTGAGAAATATCTAAATCTAGCTCTCTTTGGGCCTCTGTTATTCTTTTTACTTGTGATGTTCCTGTTTTTCCTGCAAATTGATATTTTTTATCTTTAATTCTTGATGAATACGATGTTCCTCTAACTTCATTTGTAGATGCATACATAGCATCTAAAACAAATTTCACATTCTCTTGATTTCTAAAAAGAGGTTTAAACAAACCATTATTTTTGTTGGGTGTAATTTTAAAATCTAATAGTGCGTCATCAAAATCAGGGCCTTTTATTATTTTTTCTAAGTTTTCACTCATTTTTGATTTTATCTCCTCAAAAGTTGGGTCATTTTTATTGACAATTATCTTTGGATTTATTTTAAAACCACCGTTAGCTAATTGGGCAGTCATTAAACATAATTGCAAAGGAGTAGTTTGAATGTAACCTTGGCCTATTCCTGTTATCAGTGTTTCACCTAAAACCCATCCTCTTCCTAATACATTTTTTTTCCATTCTGTAGATGGGATCAATCCTATTTTTTCTTCATTAAACAAATTTTTAAAAACCTTTTCACCTAATCCAAACTTTTTTGCAGTCTCATTCAAACGATCTACACCAAGTCGTCTGGACATTTCATAAAAAAAAGTATCACATGAAACTTTTAAAGCATCCCTTAAATTGACAACACCATGACCTTTTTTTTTCCAACAATTATATGTTTGTCCATACATTTCTATTTTTCCGCTACAATTAACTTTAAATTTTGTTGATATTATATTGTTTTCAAGTGCAGAAAGTGCAACAATCGGTTTTATTGTCGAACCAGGAGGGTACAATCCTGTAATTGATCTATTTATAAGTGGTTTTTTTGGATTGTTTCTAATATTCTCCCAATTTTTATAACTTATTCCGTATAAGAATAAATTTGGATCGAAAGATGGAGATGAGTGCATTGCAATAATGTCACCTGTGTATACATCCATAACGCTTATGGAGCCTGCTTTATCTTTTAAAAGCTCGTTACACTTTTGTTGTATTTTTGTATCGACCGTTAATTTAATTGATTTGCCTTTTTGACCTTCAATATGATCAATTTGATTTATTCTTTTTCCAAATGCATTTACCTCGTATCTTTGAACTCCATTCATGCCTATCAATTCATTTTCTAAAGATTTCTCTAAACCAATTTTTCCAACTCTTAAACCAGGTACATGTTTTTTTTTAATTTCTTCATTATTAACAAGATCATTTTGACTTGCCTGAGAAACATAGCCTAAAAGATGTGTATAATTTTCATTATATGGATAACTTCTAGCCACAGATAGAACTGGTTTTACACCTGACAATTCATGTAAATAGAAATTTATTTTAACAAATTGATCCCAAGACAAATTCTCTGATACAATTAAAGTTTCCCATGGTTTTTGAGAATTTTTTTTTTTGATTATCTTGTTTAAAGTTTTTTGGTCTAAATCTAAAATATCTTTTACTCTAACAATTAAATTGTTAAAATTTTCAACTTGTTCTGGAATTACATGAAGTTGGTAAACTTTCAAATTTCCCGCTATAATATTCCCAAAAAAATCCTGAAAATCTCCCCTTATAGGCGGAAGTTTCCATTCTCTTAATCTATTTTTATCTGAAAGTGTAAGATATTTTTTATTTTGATTTATCTGAAGCGAGAACAATTTGGCAACTATACCTCCAAATACTAGTAATTTAGCAGCAGAAAGAATAAACATTCTTCTGCTGACTACACTTTGTTTTCGATAGCTAGTATCTGAACTAAAATTAATCATTTGTCCTTCTAAGAAGATTTAAATAATAGCCAAAAATATATGAAAAAAAATAATATAACAAGAATGTATATAGAACATTAAATAGTAGTTCGTAATAATTAACTTTAATATTAAAAAAAATTATTACAATTGAGTAAAAAAATGAGCTCGTGACCAAAATAGTAAAAAGAAAAAAGAACCAATCTTTAATTAGGCTAGGTCTTAATGTAATATTTCTTAAATAAACCGCAAATACACAAATTAATAAATATGTCAAACTACTTATACCAATAGGCAATCCAATAACTACATCGTTAATGAGTCCAGCAATAAATACAAACACATAACTTAGTCTCCCCTCTCCCTTTAAACTCCAATAAAAAATCAATATGTAAGGAAAATTAAAAGAAAAATATTTAAATTCTAAGTAATTAAAATCAAATTCATTTAAGACTGAAACATAAAGTAATATTATCGGACCTAATGATAAAATTTTTCTTGAGATTGGTATCTTTGAAAAAGCCATAAAATTAATTTAAATTTTCGTATAAAATTACTTTTACTAATCTTAATTGAGTAAAGTCAGAATGAAATATTACGTAAGCTTCATTACTATCATCTATAAAATTTACTTTACCAATTGGTATTCCTGATTTAAATATACCACCAGAACCTGACGTGTAAATTTGATCACCAGTTTTCAAATTAAACTTCTCTATTTGTGTATAAAGTAGCTTTCCATATTTTTCACCGGTACCTGTTAAAATAGATTGTACACTATTAGGCTCGACTGAGATTGGTATTTTGCTATTTAAATCAGATAACAGCAATACTCTTGAAGTTCTAAAGTTTACTTCTACAACTTTACCAATTAAAAACTCTTCATCTAATACAGCCATTCCTAATTTAATTCCATCTTTGCTGCCTCTATTAACAATAATTGATTTAAGGAAAGGACTTTGTTTATCCACTAATACTTTAGCTAAAATTTCTGAAGATGAGTCTACAATATCATCAATTTTTGCTTTTAACATTTCATTTTCAGAGATAATAAAACTATTATTAAAATTTTCAGCCTGCAAAGCTTTAAAATCTTTTTTTAGTTTTTTGTGATCATTGTATAAATTAATATGTGATAAAGTTAGATTATATGTATTTTTAATAAAATTTTCTGGCGCGGAAACAATAAATGTAACACGATAAATAAGTTCATTTAACCCTGATTTTAAATAATTGATACCTTTAAAATTATATTTACCTAAAACTAAAATTGTTATTGAAAAAAAAAGTAATACAATTAATGAGAATCTTTGTTTTGTCCCTTTTTTTAAAAAGGCAGATCTGATTGCAATAATGAAATCATCCCTGTTTGTTTCCATTTTATCTTAATATTCAGATAGTACTGTTGAAAAGATCTCCTCTTGCTCTAAAGCTTTACCAGTTCCGATTGCCACGCAAGCTAGTGGATCTTCAGCTATATGAACTGGTAGTCCAGTTTCTTTTGACAATCTTTTATCAATATTCTTCAATAACGCACCACCACCAGTAAGAGTCAGTCCCATGTCAACTAAATCAGCTGATAGTTCAGGAGGAGTATTTTCTAAGGCATCTTTAATGCCATTGATCATTTCTTTTAGTATTGGATTTAAAGCCTCCACTGTATCTTCCTCGGTTATATTTACCTCTTTAGGTGTACCAGATCTTAAATCTCTACCTTTAACAGCATAAGTATTATTATTCGTGGCAATTGCAGTACCAATTTCTTTTTTTATTTTTTCTGCAGTACTATCTCCTATCATAAGATTATATTCTTTTCTCATGTAATTAGCTAACGCACCATCCATGGCATCTCCAGCTACTCTTAATGAATTGGAATAAACAACGCCTCCCAATGACATTACAGCTATCTCAGTTGTTCCACCACCAATATCTATAACCATAGAACCAGTTGCTTCAGATATTGGAAGTCCTGCTCCAATTGCTGCTGCTATTGGCTCCTCAATTAATTGAACTCTCCTTGCTCCAGCCGCTAAGGCACTATCTTGAATAGCTTTTCTTTCTACTGGAGTAGATCCAGTTGGTACACAAATTAAAATTCTAGGATTTGCAAAAGTGCTTCTTTTATGAACTTTTTTGATGAAATGCTTGATCATTTCCTCTGTTACGACAAAGTCTGCAATTACCCCATCTCTTAGAGGTCTAATAGCTTGAATATTGCCAGGCGTTCTTCCAAGCATTGTTTTTGCCTCATCCCCAACTGCTAGAACTGATTTTTTTCCTTTGTTATCTACTACCGCAACAACTGATGGTTCATTTAATACTACACCTTGTCCTTTTAAAACGACTAGAGTATTAGCTGTTCCAAGGTCAATTGCCATATCTTGACTCCATATACTTGTAATTTTTCCAAATACCGACATTTTATATTCCTTTCACTTTTTGATGTTTAATACTTTCATTCATAGATTTCTTCTCTCGTTTAATTAGCATTTTGTTTAATGCATTCAAGTATGCGTTTGCTGAGGCAACTAGTGTATCAGTGTCTGCAGATTGACCAACAGTAGTTCTATCATTTTCCTCAATTTTAACACTCACTGTTGCTTGAGCATCTGTGCCCTCTGTTACTGCATGAACTTGATACAATAAAAGTTTCATTTCATGAGGATATAATTCTTTAATACACTTAAATGTAGCATCAACTGGTCCATCTCCAATTTGAGAAGTCTTTTTAATTTCACCAAAAACATCTAAAGTCATTTCAGCTTTCTGCGGTTCTCCAGTTCCAGCAAAGACTTTTAGAGTTTTTAAATTTATAGCGTTGATCTTATTATCAACAATTAAACTATCATCTACCAAGGCAAGTATATCTTCATCATAAACATGTTTTTTTTTATCAGCTAAGATTTTAAATTTTCCAAACGCATTTTGAATTACATCATCGGTTAAGTCTGTATAACCAAGGTCACTCAATTTGTCCTTAAATGCGTGTCTTCCAGAGTGTTTGCCCATAACCAAAGAAGTTTTTTTAACACCCACGCTTTCGGGTGTCATAATTTCATACGTTTCTCTATTTTTTAACATACCATCTTGATGGATTCCGGACTCATGTGCAAAAGCATTTTTTCCTACAATTGCTTTATTAAATTGAACTGGGAAACCGGTTGCATTAGATACAATTTTAGAAGCTTTGCTTATAAGTTCAGTTTTAATACCAGTTTCATAAGGCATTAAATCATTTCTTGTTTTTATAGCCATCACAATTTCCTCAAGTGCAGCATTTCCAGCTCTCTCACCAATGCCATTGATAGTACATTCAATTTGCCTTACACCTGCTGACAGTCCAGCTAAAGCATTAGCAACAGCAAGTCCTAAATCATTATGACAGTGAGCAGATATAATAGCTTTATCTATGTTTGGAACTTTATTTTTAATATGAGTTATAGTTTTTGCAAATTCCTCTGGAATTGAGTAACCAACAGTATCGGGGATATTAATTGTTGTAGCTCCACATTTAATAGCTAATTCAATTGTTTTACACATAAAGTCTAAATTTGTTCTAGTTCCATCTTCACATGACCACTCTACATCGTTAGTAAATTTTCTAGCGTAAGTTACGCTATCCTTAATGGCATCTAAAACTTGATCATTGGTCATATCTAATTTGTGTTTCATATGTACAGGGCTTGTTGAAATAAAAGTGTGAATTCTAAATCTTTTTGAATGTTTTAAAGACTCATGACAAGCATCTATATCTTTTCTTAAAGCTCTAGCTAAACCACAAGGTATCGAATTTTTAATTTCTTTACTAATTTCAGATACTGCTTCAAAGTCCCCAGGTGATGAAATAGGGAAACCTGCCTCAATAATGTCTATTCCCATTTCATCAAATACTCTCGAAATTTGAATTTTTTCCTCAACACTCATTGAAGCACCAGGAGATTGTTCCCCATCACGCATAGTAGTGTCAAAAATAAAAACTTTATCTTTATCGCTCATTAATTTGTAAATAATTTTTTTTGGATAATACAATCTCTAGCAGAGATTGCAAAACAAAATAGTCAATTATGGGTTTTATATGTTGTTTTTAACTCTTATCGCTATCAACTAATTTCTTTTTTGAAATCCACGGCATCATTGCTCTAAGATTTTTACCAACTTTTTCGACCGGATGCTCTGCTAATTTTTCTCTAATTTTTAGAAAGTTTTTTTGACCATTCTTGCATTCATCCATCCACTGTTTAGTAAATTTGCCTGATTGAATGTCATCTAAAACTTCTTTCATTCTTTTTTTTGTTTCCTCTTTATTAATAATTCTAGGTCCTGACATGTACTCCCCATATTCAGCAGTATTTGAAATAGAATAATTCATATTTGCAATTCCACCTTCATAAATTAAATCAACAATAAGTTTGACCTCGTGGACAGTTTCAAAATAAGCCATTTCAGGTTCGTAACCTGCCTCTACTAAAGTTTCGTATCCGTTTTTAATTAATTCAACTAATCCACCACACAAAACAGTTTGTTCGCCAAAAAGATCAGTTTCTACTTCATCTTTAAATGTGGTTTCAATAATTCCAGATCTTCCGCCACCTATTGCAGATGCATAGGACATTGCTAAATCTCTAGCTTTACCAGATCCATTTTGGTGAACAGCAAATAAACATGGAACTCCACCACCTTTTTCATATTCACTTCTTACTAAATGACCTGGTCCTTTTGGTGCAACCATAAAAACATCTAAATCTTTTCTAGCTTTAATTAAATCGTAGTGAACATTTAAACCATGAGCAAATGCAATCGAAGTTCCTTCTTTAACTCTTTGCTCAATATGATTTTTATATATAGTTGCTTGAAGTTCATCAGGAGTTAATATCATTATAACATCAGCCCACTCTGCCGCATCTGATAAGTTCATTACTTTTAAACCTTTTGATTCTGCTTTCTCTTTACTAGAGGATCCATCTCTTAAAGCTACTACTACCTCTTTAACTCCACTATCTTTCAAATTTAATGCATGAGCATGGCCTTGGCTTCCATATCCGAATATAGCTATTTTTTTCGCTTTTATCAAACTTACGTTAGTATCTTTTTCATAAAACATTTTCATTTTTATACTCCTTTATTTAAAAATTTCTGATCCTCTTGTCATAGCTACTGCACCAGTTCTAGACACACTTACTAATCCAAATTTTTTTAAATCTCCCATCAAAGTATCGATCTCTCTTCTTAATGCAGTTATTTGAAGCACAACTGATTTTTGTGTCTTGTCTAATACTACTGGATTAAATTTTTTGCAAACTTTTAATGCTTTATTTCTTTTAGAATTATTCCCAACGAGCTTTAATAAAGCCATTTCCTTAAATATAATTTTTTTATCACCTCTCATAAAATCTGCAACTTTATGAACTGGTACTAGTTTACCTAATTGTAATTTAATCTGCTGAATTACCTGGGGTGTTCCAGTGGTTACAATAGTTATTCTTGATATACCTCTTTTAGGATCAACCTCGGCAACAGCTAATGATTCTATATTATAACCTCTGCCAGAGAATAGACCCACTACTCTAGCTAAAACACCAGCCTCATTATCCACCCATACTACGATTATATGCGTATCTAATTTTCCTTTTTTGCCTGGATCGCTATAAGCTGATTTAGACTTAACCATTAAACTAAAGTTTTTCCTTTTCCTGTAATTTTATTTTCTTTTTGATCATTAGGACCTAGCAACATTTGATTATGTGGTTTACCTGAAGGAATCATTGGAAAACAATTTTCTTCTTTATCAACTAAACAATCAAATATTACTGGTTTTTTAACATCAATCATTTCTTGAATTTTTTGATCTAATTCATCAGGAGTTTTCGCTCTTATTCCAACACATCCATAAGCCTCTGCTAGTTTTACAAAGTCAGGGAGAGCTGCTGTGTAACTTTCAGAATAATTTTTTTCATGAAGTAATTCTTGCCATTGTCTTACCATCCCCATGTACTCATTATTTAAAATAAAAATCTTTATTGGTAAATTATACTGAACAGCTGTGGACATTTCTTGCATTGTCATAAGAACTGAAGCCTCTCCTGCAATATCAACAACTAATTTATCAGGATGAGCTATTTGAACACCAACTGCCGCTGGCAAACCATAACCCATCGTACCAAGACCACCTGATGTCATCCATCTATTTGGTTTATCGAATTTATAATGTTGAGCAGCCCACATTTGATGCTGGCCAACCTCAGTTGTAATAAATGTATCTTTATTTTTGGTTAACTCATAAAGTCTTTGAATTGCAAATTGTGGTTTTATTGTTTTATCACTATTAATAAAGTTTAGAGAATTAACAGATCTCCATTTTCCAATTTGTTCCCACCATTTTGAAATATTTTCTTTGTTAGACTTTAAAAAATTTGGTTTATGTTTTTTAATTGTCTTTATTAGTAACGAAATTACTTCTGAGACATCGCCTACAATTGGAAGATCTACCTTCACATTTTTATTTATTGAAGATGGATCTATATCTATGTGAACCTTTTTGGATTTAGGAGAGAATTCATCAATTTTCCCTGTTATTCTATCATCAAATCTTGCGCCTATATTAATCATAAGATCACAATCGTGCATGGCATTATTTGCTTCGTATGTACCATGCATACCGAGCATACCTAAAAATTGATTGTCATCTCCTGGGAATGAACCAAGACCTTGTAGGGTTGAGGTTATTGGAAAACCAGTGATTGAAACTAACTCTCTTAATTCCTCACTTGCTTTAGGACCAGAATTAATCACGCCACCACCTGTATAAAATATTGGTTGTTTTGCTTTACCCATCATTTCAATAAGTTTATCGATATCTTTTTTTGAGAATCTATTATTTGATTTTCCATTAAGTTTTTTTTGTTTTTTGAAATTTGTATATTTGGCTTTTTGAAATTGAATGTCTTTTGGTATATCAACCAATACTGGCCCGGGTCTTCCAGTGGTTGCAACTTCAAACGCTTTATGAATTGTTTTTGCTAAATCCTTAACATCTTTTACCAACCAATTATGCTTAGTGCACGGTCTAGTAATTCCTGTGGTATCACATTCTTGAAAAGCGTCAGTACCTATTAAATGTGTTGGAACTTGTCCTGAAATACAAACTAGTGGGATTGAATCCATGTATGCGTCCGTTAAAGCGGTAACAACATTTGTTGCACCAGGACCAGATGTAACTAATACTACACCAGGTTTTCCACACGACCTTGCATAACCCTCAGCGGCATGGCCTGCTCCTTGCTCGTGTCTTGCAAGTATATGTTTAATACTATTGTGATTTTTTAATTCATCATAAATTGGTAATACAGCACCTCCTGGATAACCAAAAATAAATTCAACTCTTTGATCCTCCATACATTTAAAAACTATTTCTGCGCCTGTATATAATTTTGACATTTTACCAATCTAGCTGAAGTTGTGCTAATTGGTCAAGTTTAACTAATCTTATTTAGATAAGAATTTAGATTGTTTGGAGCAATTCTATACCAGTCTTTCATATGCCCTCTTGCCCATGTCATCTGTCTTTTGGCGTATTGTCTCGTTTTTATGGTAATTTTTTCTTTGATAAGACTTAAATTAGTCTTATCAGGTTTTAATTCTTTAATTTCCCTTATCCCTATTATCTTAAATGAGCTATTCGTTTTTTTTACTTTCAATTTATTAAATCTCTTCACTTCTTGGATGGCTCCTGCTTTGATCATCTTGTCAATCCTGTTGGATAGACTTTTAACAACTTCATTCCTCGGAATATCAATAAATATTTTCTCAAAATCCTTATTTTGAAAATGAGTTTTAGTATTTTTAAACCATGTATACAAAGATTTATTGGTTTGAATATAAACTTCATAAGCTCTAACAGATCTATTTTGATCATTGATATTAATATGTTTTTTACTCAAGGGGTCTAATTTTATTAACTTTTTATAAAAATTTTTTTGACCAATTTTTTTTTGTAAATTTCTTACTTTATCCCTATTTCTTTTACTTATCTTTGGTATTTTTGCTAAGCCATCTACTAAAGATTTAAAATAAAGGCCAGTACCGCCAACAATTATAGGCACTTTCTCTCTTTTTTTTATTTCTGTAATTTTTTTAAGACATTTTTTTAACCAATCACCTACTGAAAAATTTTTTTTAACACTTAGAAATCCATATAAATGGTGTTTGATGTTTGATTTATCTTTTATACTTGGTCTTGCATTTAAAATTTTTATTTCTTTAAATATTTGCATACTATCAGCATTAATAATTTCCCCATCAATTTTTTTTGCAAGTTTAATTGCAAATTTGGTTTTACCTGATGCCGTAGGTCCTGAAATTAAAATTATTTTGGACTTAATGTCCATATTAATCCAATTTTACACCAATATATCTTTTTTGATTTTGATTATTAAATATTGCAATTAATATTGTTTTATTTTGTGACTTTAATGCTGTGTTTACTAAATTATTTAATTGACTTGCAGATTTAATTCTTCGTTTACCTGCCTCTACAATTATATCATTTATTTTTAAATAATTTATTGGGCTATCTGGTTCTATTTTAGTTATTACTAAACCAGATACATTTGGAGGTAGTTGTCTTTGTGCTATATCTTCTTTTGTCGTTGGTCTTACCTCGATTTTTAAGGCGTTGATAACTTCAACTTTTGGAACTTTCGGGGTCTCCACTTTAAAATCTTCTGAGGTTTCAAGTCTTCCAAGAGTAATGGTTTTTGTTATTTCCTTTTTATTTCTCCACACCTTAAGTTTCACAACTTTTCCAACTTTAGTCTGAGCAACTATTAATGGAAGTTCTTGCATTTCATTTATTTTTTTTCCATCAAACTCTAATATGATGTCTCCATCCTTAATACCTCCTTTGTCAGAAGGGCTTCCTGGAGCAACACTTGCAACTAATGCACCTCTTGCTTTTCCTAATTTTTCAATTTCTGCTATTTCTTTTGAAACATTTTGAATTCTGACACCTAACCATCCTCTTTTTGTTTCACCAAACTCAATTAATTGATCTATTACTTGTTTTGCACTATTCGACGGAATTGCAAAACCAATTCCTATTGATCCTTGTTGACCAAGTATTGCGGTATTTATTCCTATCACATCTCCATCCATATTAAACAAAGGCCCGCCAGAATTTCCTGTATTAATTGATGCATCAGTTTGGATAAAATCTTCGTACCTTGATAAACCGATGTTTCTATTTCTTGCTGAAATTATTCCTGATGTAACTGTGCCTCCTAAACCAAAAGGATTTCCAATAGCAATTACCCAGTCACCTATTCTAGCCTTGTCAGAGTTTCCAAATTTAACAGGCTGAAACTTATCGCCAGATTTAATTTTTAAAACTGCAACATCTGACAATGGATCTGCACCAATTATTTCTGCTTTATATTCTTTATCATTACTAAATCTAACGACTATATCTTCAGCACCCTTTATTACGTGATTATTTGTTATTATTGTTCCATTACTATCTATCACAAAACCTGATCCTAAAGCGCTTGCTTTCCTTTTCTGAGGTGATCCAAATTCTTTAAACATATCCCCAAAAGGTGACCCTGGAGGGAATTCAAAGGGGAAAGGGTTTGTATTTTGCACAACAGTTGTTGTTGTTGAAATGTTTACAACAGATGGCATTAATTCCTCTGCCAAATCTGCAAAAGAAGCTGGTCTATCCTGGGAGTTTGTTGGTAAAATTGTTACAATTGAAAACAACAAGATTAAAGTAAAATATTTTTTTAATATTACTCTCATAAAACTTTCATATACCAGATGATTAAAAAACCAACTAATGCAAATATTGCTCCTCCAAATCTTAGTTGCGAGTCTTTCATTAACTTTAATTTTTCTAACATATTTCTCATTTTTGTGGGAAATAAGGCGTATAAAGCACCTTCTATAAATAGAAATAGCCCAAAAGCGACTATTATTTCTCTCATACTTTTACTGATTTAATTGTTTTGCTTTTATATCTCCGAAGAATTTAAAAAATTCACTATCAGGTGAAAGGATTAGAGAAGTCTCACCGCCTATAAGAGCTTTCTCGTAAGCCTGCATTGCTCTGTAAAATGCAAAAAATTGAGGATCTTGTCCAAATGCATCTGCAAATATTTTATTTCTTTTTCCATCTCCTTCACCCTTCATAATTTGAGATTTTTTTTCTGCATCCGCAAGTATTACTGTAACTTCTTTGTCCGCAGTAGATGTTATGGTAACTGCCATCTCTGCACCTTTTGCTCTAAATTCTTTCGCTTCCCTCTCCCTTTCGGTTTGCATTCTTCTATAAATAGCATCACTATTAGCTTGAGGAAGATCTGCTCTCTTTATTCTTACATCAACAATTTTAATTCCAAAATTTTCGGCTTCATTATTTACACCTTCTTGTATCAAAGCCATCTGTTTTGTTCTATCTTGTGATAATAGTGTTTGTAATTCTTGTTGACCTAAAACGTTTCTTATTCTTGAATTTATAATTGTAGATAATCTCGATCTTGCAACTCTTTCATTGCCAACTGAAATATAGAATTTTAAAGGATCTATAATTTGGAATCTTGCAAAAGCGTCTACAATCAAACGTTTTTGGTCTGATGCAATTACTTCTTCAGGTGGTGTATCGAGATTTAAAATTCTTTTATCCAAATAAACTACGTTTTGGATAAAAGGTAATTTAAAATTTATACCTGGTTTTAAAATAATTTTTTTTGGGTCACCAAATTGTAAAACGATAGCCTGGTTAACTTCTTTAACTATGAAAATTGAAAAGAAAGCTGTGAATGCTATAATCAAAATAATTGGTATTGCAAATTTTTTCATATTAATTAGTTTTCTTTTTTAATTCTGGTAATGGTAGATATGGAACAACTCCTGATCCTGAATCTTTATCTATTATTACTTTATCAATGTCAGCTAAAACTTTTTCCATCGTCTCTAAATACATTCTCTCCTGCGTTACCTCTTTTGCTTTTCTATACTCATTAAATATTGATAAAAATCTACTTGCTTCACCTTCAGCTTTTGCAACAACTTCTTTTTGATATGCCTCAGCAGCCTGTAGAATTTTTGCAGCCTCACCCCTTGCTCTTGGGATTACGTCATTGGCATAAGCCTCTGCTTCGTTTTTTGATCTTTCCATGTCTGCTCTTGCTGCTTGAACATCTCTAAATGCATCAATGACTTGATCAGGTGGGTCGGCTTTCTGTGTTTGAACTTGTGTTACTTGAATTCCACTTTGATATTCATCTAAAATTTCTTGAATAATCGTCTCAGTTTCTTGCTCAATTACTGATCTTCCTTCTGTTAAAATTGGTTGAATATTACTTTTAGCAATTACTTCTCTCATAGCCGTTTCAGCTGCAGCTTTTACTGTTCCCTCTGGATCTTGAATCTTAAATAAAAATTTTCCAGCATCTTTGATTACCCAAAAAACTGAAAAATCTATATTAACAATGTTTTCATCACCAGTTAACATTAAGCTTTCTTCTGGAACATCAGCTACAACTCCTGAACTAAATCCTGAGTCTCTCTCTGATCTAAATCCAATATCAATTCTATTTACTTTAGTGACTTTAGGTGTAAGTACACTTTCAATAGGAAAAGGTATGTGATAATTTAAACCTGGTTGGGTTGTTGTTACAAATTTTCCAAATCTCAAAACAACGCCCTGCTCGTCTGGTAAAACACGATATAAACCACTCAAAGCATAAATTATCAATAATATAGAAATTCCAAAAACCAATGGTTTGCCACCTTTAGATGCACCACCAGGTAAAAACTTATTTATTTTATCTTGTAAAGTTTTAATAATCTCATCTATATTTGGAGGAGTCGGGCCTCTTCTGCCTGAACCATTTCCGCTTCCGCCTGGGGGTGATCCCCAAGGACTTCCACCTCTACTTCTAAAATCGTCAACCATGCACTTTATATAATGTCTTTGTTGGGAAAAACAAGTTTAGTATGTTAAAAGAGCCACTAAAAAATCGGACTTAATGTAGCAATGATAGGAAAACCTTATAAAAAAACCTTTGTCAAAAACCCAATAGTGGGCACAAAGTTCACTATTGCAATTTCAAGTGCAAAAGGTGGTGTAGGAAAGTCAACTTTTGCAACAAACTTAGCTTTAGCATTAAAAAATTTAGGCTGTAAGGTAGGGTTGTTAGATGCTGATATTTACGGTCCATCATTACCAAAACTTTTTTCAATTAATCAAAAACCCGAAAGTGATGGTTCTAACTTAAAACCTATTGTTAAATACGACATTCAATGTATGTCAATTGGTTTTCTAACTGATGAACAAACACCAATGATTTGGAGAGGTCCGATGGTAACCAGCACTATTAAAACTTTTGCTCAAAAAGTAAGTTGGAATAATTTAGATTTTATAATTGTTGATATGCCGCCTGGAACAGGTGATACTCAACTTACTTTTGCTCAGGAAATAGAAATGGATGGAGCAATTATAGTTTCAACTCCTCAAGAACTTGCCCTACAAGATGTTAAAAGAGGAATAAGAATGTTTGATAAATTGGGCATTAAAATTATCGGTCTCGTAGATAACATGAGTTTTTTTAAGGGAGAAGATGGAAAAAAATATCCTATTTTTGGAGAGGGAGGAGTTAAAAGGACTGCTGAGGAATTTAGTAAAGAATTTTTATGTGAAATTCCAATTGATCCAGAGATTGGTAAATCAGGTGATCAAGGAAAGCCGATTGTTGAAAGTAATCCAAATAACGAAATATCTAAAATTTATTTAGATATTGCAAAAAAAATTAAATCTTCTTTTATTGAAAATTAATTTTACTTTAAAGTATAGACTTTTAAATTAATCTATCGTTAAGTTCTAAGGCTGTCATTAGCTCATTCCACTCTCTTTTTGATAAACCAGATTGCTCTGCATCAACACTTTCTCCGCTTATTAACTTTTGGATAATTTTTTTACCCTTTGAAGAAACTTCTGTTCCGCCAACTCTATAATCCATAAATGCATCATAGGTAATAGGGACCCATCTTTTTAAAGTATCTAACATCACGTCTGCATAGGCTCTTATTTCATATTGAGCATGATGATCAGCTCTCAATCTTAAAAAATTCATTAAATTTAAAAGATCAGTTTTCCAATACCACTGTGTATATGTATTTAATGTTAAATTCATTCTTGCAAGTTCTCGAGCAAGTCCAGTTTCATTTTCATCAACTACTGAACCATCGTATCGTTCATTCAACATCGTTTCGTAATTATCATATGTTCTTTCGGCATCATTTTTTAAAAGGTTAAGAACTTTTTTTGCTTGTTCGCCTTGAAGAACTTCTCCTCGTCCTTGTCTATTACTTTTAGATTGTGCAGCAAGGTGCTCATTTTTTGGAAGATAAAATTCTTTATCTAAAATAGAATATCTTGCTGAATATTCATTTACATTTGCTGTTCTATGTCTAATCCATTGTCTTGCGATAAATATTGGAAGTTTTACGTGATATTTAATCTCGCACATTTCAAATGGAGTACTGTGCCAATGTCTCATTAAATATTTTATTAAACCACTATCTGTTGAAACTTTTTTAGTTCCTTTTCCGTAAGAAACTCTTGCGGCTTGGACGATAGAAGTATCGTCACCCATATAATCTATAACTCTAACAAAACCATGGTCTAAAACAGAAATTGCATCGTAAAGTATTTTTTCTAGTTCAGGTGCAACCACTCTTTTAGTTTTATTTTCTTGAGATTGTAAATCCTTTATTTCTTGAGCCTGTTCTTTTGTAAGTTTCATGAATTATTTATTGAATCTAATAATATTGCTTTTATATTATATGCGTTGGTTTTCCAACTACGACGATAAACGAATTTCGTAATAAACATTGCGGACGTGGGGGCAGTACCCACCACCTCCACCAAAAATTTACAACTTATGGGGGTGAACTAGGATCGACGGATGTCTAAAAGTCTTTCTTTCGTTCGGGATTGTTCCACCGTAACGGGCTATTTATAATTGCAAATAATAAATTTGCACTTGCAGCTTAATTAATTTTTTAATTAAGTTACGGGGTTTGGGGCACCTGGCAACAGAACGCCCCTTTTTTTTTGTTAAAAAATTTTATAAGTTAAAATAATGTTATTGGGTTTCATCACTTTATTTATAATATATCTTTTACATAAATATATAACTGCTTGGATCATATATTTTAACAAAACAGATGAAAGATTTGGAGACTCTGTTTGGAGGTGGTCTTATGATTATCAAGTAAAAGGGGTAAGAGATATTTCTGATTTAGATGACAAAGAATTTGTTAGAAAAAGGAGGATTAGAAATAGAACAGTCTCGTTTATGTATTGGAACTTTTTTATAGGATTTACTGTTTCTATGTATTTAATAAGCGACGTGCTTATGTTTATCCTTAACAATTGATATTAAGTCAAAAATTTATTTAAATCTGGTTTAAAATAATTTGGGCCTTTCATAACTTTGCCGTGTTCATTATAAATTGGTTTTCCATCATTCCCCAATTTGCTCATGTTTGATTTTTGAACCTCTTCAAAACAGTCATCAAGATTAATTCCAAATGCATGCCCAGCACCATAAGTAACATACAAAATATCCGTTAAAGCATCTGCTACTTCTTTTAAGTCTTTTTTTAATATAGCGTCTTTAAATTCACTAAGTTCTTCAACAATCAAGTTAGTTCTTAAATTATTAATTTTGTCAGTGCTTAAACTTGGTTTTTTTTTAACTTCTTGACCAAATGTAGTCATAAACAATCCAACTTTTTCAAAATTTGTCATGGCTCTCCTATATGATTCTTTTTATTTTTAATGTATAAGATAAATATCATTATCCAAATGAAATTTAGAAAAGAGTACGATAGTATTGGAAAAATTAACGTCCCAAATGATAAATATTGGGGTGCCTCAACTGAAAGATCAAAAAAATTTTTTGATATTGGTGAAGTTTATGTTCAAAAAGTTTTAATAAAATCAATAGCAATAATTAAAAAAGCGGCAGCAATAGTTCATAAAAGGGACAAACAAATTAACTCAAAAATTGCCGACGCAATAATAAAAGCATCAAATGAGGTAATTTCTGGAAAACTTCAAGATAATTTTCCTCTTAAAGTTTGGCAAACCGGATCTGGTACTCAAACAAATATGAATGTTAATGAAGTTATCTCTAATCGAGCCATAAGATATCTGGGTGGCAAATTAGGCACTAAAAAACCAGTTCATCCTAATGACCATGTTAACAAATCCCAATCTACAAACGATGTTTTCCCTACGGCTATGCACATAGCTATAGCTATAGAGACTAAAAATAAATTATTACCAAGTTTGCTTTATTTGAATACGGAGCTTAAAAAAAAAGTTAAAAAATTTAATAAGATAATAAAAGTAGGTCGTACACATTTACAAGATGCAACACCGTTAACACTTGGGCAAGAGTTCTCTGGTTATCAGTCTCAGTTAGAAGACTGTATAAATAGAATTAAAATCGCTATTAAAGAAATATATTTACTTGCTCAAGGAGGTACTGCTGTAGGTACTGGAATTAATACAAAAAAAAATTTTGACAAAAAAATTTGTAAGGTAATTAGCAAATTAACTAAAATAAGTTTTCGACCATCTAAAAATAAATTTGCAGCACTTGCTGCGCATGATTCAATTGTGAATTTCTCTGGCACACTAAATACTACAGCAGTGTGCTTATTAAAGATTGCAAACGATATTAGATTTCTTGGATCTGGACCAAGAGCAGGGTATGGGGAATTATCTTTGCCAGCAAATGAGCCTGGATCTTCAATAATGCCAGGTAAAGTTAATCCGACCCAATCAGAGGCTGTAACAATGGTTTGTGTTAAAGTAATAGGTAATCACACAGGTATAACAATTGCTGGTTCCCAAGGACAGTTTGAGCTTAATGTATTCAAGCCATTAATTGCGCATAACATTTTACAATCGATTGATCTTATTTCTGATAGTTCAAAAAATTTTGCAAAATATTGCGTTAAAGGCATAAAAGCAAACAAAGAGAAAATAAAAAAAGATTTAGATAATTCTTTAATGTTAGTTACCGCTTTAGCACCAATAATTGGATATGATAAAGCTGCTAATATAGCAAAAAAAGCTTTGAAAAATAATACTACACTCAAAACAGAAATAATTAAAAGTGGATTGATGACTGAAAAAGAATATAAAGAAATTGTAGATCCTAGAAAAATGACTCAGCCTGCGTAAGAAGAAATAATTTTGTTTGCAAAAATTTTAAATTCTATCCAATTCGAAATTTTTATACCTCCGCTATTAAATTCAAAGATTAATTCATCAATTTTTTCAAATTCTGTATCTTTAAAACTGTCATTAGTGATTTTTAAAATTTTTAAATCATTATTTGTTAAATTTACTAAAATTTCGAAATTTATTTTTTTAAAATCATTTCTATTTTTTTTTAGAACTACAAATTTGTTATACAATTTATTTATATCATTAATAACAAAATCAATATTTCCCTTAAAAATTAAATTATTTCGCTCCTCATATAAAACACCTTTGTTAACGATTAAATTTGCAATTTTTTTATTAGTGAAAATTGAATTACTAAACTCTAAAGTCTGACCTTTAAAATTTGCATTTAAATCTAAAGTATCAAAAAGAGGGTTTTTTTCTAATCTTTTAATATTTAGATTCATTTTGCCATTGAAATTATCATTTAAAATAAAATCTTTTGACAAAATTTCTTTTAAAAAATAATTATTAATAAATATTTTTTTTAAATTTAGACTATCCAAAGATGAGCTAATATCAAAATTAAAGGGATCTAAGAATATTCTACCAGAAAAAATAAATTTATCATTTCCAATAAAAGAGTTTTTGGAATCGAATTTAATTTTCTTGTTATTAAAATCATAATTAATAATATACCTTGATCTATTTAAATAAATTTGTAATTTGCTTATTTTTTTATTATCAATTATTTTTGTTAAATTAGAAATATTTAGATTAATTTTTTTAAATTTCAAATTCATTATTTGATCAAATATCGTTTGGTCTTTTTTCCAATTTATATTAAAAGGTATATTAAAAATTTCCCCATCAGAAATTAAGACATCATTTTTGATCTTTTCATTAAAATACATGTTCACTTTTTTTAGATTCAAAAAAGATATCGTTGCTTTTTCCTTATCTTGATAAAACAAATTTGCTCTTTTAATATTAATGGTTCTGCTTTTAAAACCTTTATCAAGGAAATCTTTAATAAAGTTTATGTCTGATTTATTAATAAAGAAATTTGTTTCAAAAAGTTCAATTGATTTTATTTTTAGTCGTCTTTTTTTTAAAAAATTTTTTTGAATTAAATATATTTTTAACTTTTTTATCTGAGCAATTTCTTTCTGAAAATTATCTTTATTATTAAATATAATTACATCATCTATTTGAAAATGTGGTTTTGGAAGAATAGAATAGTTAATCTCTGGCGTTAATGCAAATTCAAGATCATACTGATCTTTAAGAAGTTTTGTAAGATAATTTTGATCTGATTTGTTGTGCAATATTCCAGGGAAAGATAAGTAAATTAAATAATAAAAAAATATCAAGCTTACAAAAAAAAAGAGATAATTTATTTTAAGTTTTTTTAAATAGAGATTGTTATATATTTCTAACAATCTTTTTTTTAAATTTTGAAATTTTAGGTAATTTTTAACATTTTCATAACTAATGTTAATTTTTTTAAATAGGCTATTTTTTTTGAATAAATTAAATAAAAAATTTGATTTCAATTTAAAATTTTTCATAATGTGTTAAATGATTTATATTAGTTTAATTTATTAATTAAAATGGCAAATCTTGAATATTTAGATAGTTTAAATAAATCTCAAAAAGAAGCTGTTTTACATATATCTGGGCCACTATTAATTGTTGCGGGAGCAGGATCAGGAAAAACTAAAGTGCTCACTTCAAGAATAGCACATATCTTAAAAAATAATAAAGCATTTCCTAATCAAATACTGTCTGTAACTTTTACAAATAAAGCCGCAAGAGAAATGCAAAATAGAGTGAGCAAAATTCTTAACAACACAGAGGTAGGTTTACCATGGCTTGGTACATTTCATTCAATTTGTGCTAAAATTTTAAGGAAACATGCTAAAGCTGTTAATTTAAGTCATAATTTCACAATTATAGATCAAGACGATCAATCTAGATTAATAAAATCAATATGTAATGCAGAAAATATTGACATAAAAAAAATTTCTCCAAACTTTATATTGTCTTTAATTAATAAGTGGAAAAATTTAGGATGGTATCCAGATGATGTTATTTTAAAAAAAGGTGAAAGTTTTGAAAAAAATTTGTTAAAAATTTATAAAATATATCAATTAAAACTTAATAATTTAAATGCATGTGATTTTGGTGATTTAATTTTACACTGCGTGTCTATTTTTGAAAAAAATCAAGATATATGTCAAATGTATTCTAAAAATTTTAGGTATATATTGGTAGATGAGTATCAAGATACAAATTTTATACAAAGTAAATGGTTAAAACTTTTAACTAAAACACATGATAATATTTGTTGTGTAGGTGATGATGATCAATCTATATATAGTTGGAGAGGTGCAGAAATAAAAAACTTTTTAGAATTTGATAAAATATATAAAGATACGAAAATTATTAGACTTGAGGAAAATTATAGATCTACTCAAAATATCCTAAATGTTGCATCTGGGCTTATATCTAACAATGAAAATAGATTAGGGAAAAAACTTAATTCTAATCAAAATCAAGGTGAATTAATAAATCTTAATTGTTTTAAGAATGGTAAGGACGAGGCAATTAGTATTTCAAAAATTCTAGAAAATAAAATTTCTAAAAAATATAAATTAAATAATGTCGCTATATTAGTTAGGGCGATTTTTCAAACAAGAGAATTTGAAGAAAGATTTCTAAAAATTGGATTGCCATACAGAATATTAGGAGGGGTTAAATTTTATGAAAGAGCAGAAATTAAAGATTGCATAGCTTATCTTAGATTAATTAATCAAAATAAAGATGATCTAGCTTTTGAAAGAATTGTTAATGTACCTAAAAGGTCTGTTGGTAGTACCTCTTTTAAGATGATAAGTGAGCATGCCAAAAAAAATGGTTTATCTCTTGAAAAATCATCAAAACACTTAATTGATTTAAACAAAATAAAACCTAAAACAAAAATAGGTTTATTCAGTTTTTTAAATTTATTAGAAAAGTGGAGAAATGATTATTTTAACAAAAAAATTGACCATATAAAATTATTACAAATAATATTAGATGAGTCTGGTTATTCATTATTACTAAAAAGTAAAAAAGATTTAGAAAATGAGAACAAGTTAGAAAATATAAAAGAACTATTAAATGCAATGAAAGAATTTGACAATTTAGAAAGTTTTTTAGAACACGTATCACTTGCAACATCTGTCGACAATGATTGGGATGGAGAAAAGGTTAATTTAATGACAATGCATGCCTCAAAGGGTCTAGAGTTCGACGTAGTTTTCTTACCAGGCTGGGAAGAAGGTTTGTTTCCTCATCAAAAATCAATTGATGAGAAAGGTCAAAATGGTCTTGAGGAAGAAAGAAGGCTTGCATATGTTGGTATAACTAGGTCTAAACATGAAGTTTTTATATCATTCTCACTTAATAGATTTTACCAAGGAGATTGGATAGATAGTATCTCATCAAGATTTGTAGATGAACTACCTGAGAAATATATTAAAAAAATTAGTAATTACGAGGGAGAAGAAGAGGAAATTTTTGAATTTAATCAAGACTTAGAAAATGAGCAAGATATCTATAGAAGTCCTGGTTGGTTGAGATATCAAAAACGACTAAAATGATTTCTGCTAAAATTAAAAAGTTAAGAAATAAATTCAATATTTGCAAAATAGATGGTTACGTTGTTCCTAAAAACGACAGTTATTTTAATGAATATTCTTCACCCGACAGACTAAAGTTTATATCAAATTTTGATGGATCCGCTGGTCTAGCAATAATTTTAAAAAAAAAAAATTATTTATTTGTAGACGGAAGATACACAATACAGGCTAAATCTCAGTGTGGGAATTACTTTCACATTGTTGAAATTCACAAAAAATTACCATGGGAGGTTTTAAAACGTGGGACCAGAATAGGTTACAATCCCTATTGTTTCACAGGTCTGAGTTTAGCTAGATACTTTAAAAATTACTTTAAACTTGTGCCAATCTATGATGATTTGATAATTAAAAAAAAAATAAGGAAAGTTGATAATAAATTTTATTTTATAAAAGATCACATATCAGGAGAAAGTGCCAAGTCTAAGATTAATAAAGTTTTAAAATATCTTCGTAAAGACAAATCAGATTGTCTGTTTATTACAGCACCTGAAAATGTTGCTTGGTTATTAAATTTAAGGGGAAGAGATAATCCACATAGCCCGATACCCAACTGTAGACTGATTTTGAAAAATAATAGTGAGATATATTTGTTTGTTAACAAATTAAAAATACAAAATTTGTCACTGAGAAAAAAGTCATTGAAAATAAATATAATTGATGAAGATAAAATTAATACTTTTTTAAATAATTTTACATCTAAAAAAATTATTTTAGATCGATTAAGTTGTTCAATAGCTTACACAAATTTACTCAAAAATAGTATCAACATATCAAATAAAAATGATCCTATCTATAATATGAAATCGATAAAAAATGATATTGAAATTAAAAACTTTATAAAATCACATATTTTTGATGGTGTAGCAGTAATAAAGTTTTTGTATTGGATTAAGAATTATAAAAAAAGATTATCTGAATTAGATGCTGTAAAAAAATTAAATTTTTTTAGAAGAAAAAATAAAAATTATTTGTTCCCAAGCTTTGACACAATTTCTGCATCTGGTCCAAACGGTGCAATCATTCATTATAGAGTAAATAAAAGTTCTAATAGATTTTTAAAAAAGAGTGATATTTTTTTATGTGACTCAGGTGGTCAATATAAATACGGAACCACTGATATTACAAGAACAATAGCTTTAGGAAAACAGTCAAACAAAATTAAAAATATTTTTACATATGTTTTAAAAGGACACATTGCTGTTGCTAATTCAAATTTAAACAGATTAAAAAGTGCACACTTGATAGATGGTTTAGCTAGAAAATTTCTTAAAAAAAATGGATTAGACTATCCTCACGGTACTGGACATGGTGTTGGTTATTTTCTCAATGTGCACGAGGGACCTATTGCGATCTCAAAGGGCTATAAAATAAAACTTAAACCAGGTAATGTAATAAGTAATGAACCTGGTTTTTATAAGAAAGGTAAATTCGGTATCAGAATAGAAAATATGATTTATGTTAAACAAATCAAAAGTAAAGTTTTTTTTGAAAATTTAACGATGGTTCCTATAGATAAAGAACTAATAAATTTTAACTTGCTCAACAGAAATGAAAAAAATTATTTATTGAATTACAACTTAAGAATTTACTCGAATGTTGAAAAATATTTAAATTATAAAGAGAAATTTTGGTTATTATCTCAATTTTGAAATTTTTTCAAAATCTGATTGGTCCAATATCTTTACTTTTAACTCATTAGCTAATTTTATTTTCCTCGTGGTAGGCTTTTCCCCAGCTATCAAGAAATCAAGATTCTTTGATATATTGCTTACAATTTTTCCACCATTATTTTCAACTATCGATTTTGCTTCAGCTCTACTTATATTGCTAAGTTTACCTGTAAACATCAAGATCTTATTTGAAAACACTCCCTCATTTTTTTTAATAATAATTTTTTCAAAAGTTAAGATTTTGCCTAATGAAAAAATCACCTTAAGGTTGGTTTTGTTTTTAAAAAAATTTTTAAGTGAATTAATTTGTGTTTCCCCAATGCCATCAATATTAGACAGATCCTCAATTTTTTTTTGATCTTTTAATTTAATGAAATTAGAGTAACTTCCTAAAAATTCAGAGATCAATTTTGCATTTTCCTGGCCGATGTGTCTGATACCAAGTGAATAGATAAATTTGTCTAACTTTATTTTTTTCGATTTATTAATTGAATTCTTAAGATTTTCTGCTGATTGTGAACCCCACCCTTCTAATCTTGAAATTGTTTGAAAGTTTAAACTAAATATATCGTCAGGAAATTTTATGAATTTTAAATCCCAAAACTTTTCAATAACTTTTTTTCCGAGTCCCTCAATATTTAATGCATCTTTTGATACAAAATGTTTAAGTTTTTCTTTAGCTATCCTATTACAATCAAAGCCTATGTCTGGACATCTTCTGACTGCATCAATTTTTTTTGTAACTTTATTAAATTCTTTAATAGTTTCGAAGCCACAAGGACATTTTTTTGGAAAAATAAATTTTTTTATATTTTCATTTCTTAAATTTTTATCTACAGATATTACATGAGGGATTACATCCCCAGCTCTTTCGATTTTTACTGTATCACCTATTCTTATATCCTTTCTATTTATTTCATCTTCATTATGTAGAGTTGCGTTGGAAACTATCACACCACCTATGTTAACTGGCTTTACTTTAGCGACTGGTGTTAAAGCACCAGTTCTTCCAACCTGAATATCAATATCTAAAATTTTGGTTACTGAGTAGTTAGCTGAGAATTTATGTGCAATAGCCCATCTAGGAGCAGTCGACATAAAACCTAATCTTTTTTGTAAACTAAAGTCATTTATCTTGTATACAATCCCGTCAATATCGTAGTTTATGCTGAATCTCTTTTTCTCTATTTCGGCGTGATATTTAACTAGGTTATTTATCCCTTTAATTGTTTTATTTAAATCAGATGTTTTAAAGCCCCACTTATCTAAATTTTTAATAAAATCACTTTGTTTGCTTTCTCGAATACTTGAATTAAAACCGAAAGTATAAGCAATAAATTTTAGAGGAATTAATTCTGTTTTTTTTGGATCTTTTTGTCTTAGCGATCCAGATGCTGCATTTCTTGGATTTGCAAAATCTTTTTGAATTTTTTTAAAGTCATTCGTTTCTATAAAAACTTCACCTCTTATATCTATTTCTTTAGGAAAATCTTTATGAGAAATATTTAACGGAATATCTTTAATGGTTTTTAAATTTTCAGTTATGTCTTCACCTTCCTCACCATCGCCTCTGGAAAGACCTTTTACTAAATTACCATTTTTATAGTTTAGAGAGGCAGAGATACCATCTATTTTAGGTTCAGCACTATATTCAAATTCGTAATTATCATTTAACGCTAAAAAATTAATATTTTTTTTTTGGAAGTTTATTAAATCTTTCTCATTAAAAGCATTCGACAATGATAGCATTTTTACTTTGTGTTTAAATTTTTCAAATTTTTTTGAAGGTTTGTATCCAACTTTAACACTAGGAGATTTCAAATCATTAAAACCATATTTTTTTTCTAGTTCCAAAATTTCACTTTTTAGTTCATCATATTCTTTATCTGAAACCAACGGTTTTTGATTCTGGTAATATTGTTTATTATAATTTTCTAATAACTTTAATTTTTTTTTATAATTCTTTGATGATGAATTACTCATTGTATTAGTATAGGAGTTTTTTAAATTTTCTGAAAATGCCCTCTTTTTCTTTTTTTATCTCCAATTTAGATTTATAATTTTGGTTAAAAATTTTGTAGCTTTTTGTGTACCATTCACTTGATTTATAATTATAACCTAACAATGATGCATATTTTTGTGACTCCTCAATTAGGCCTAATTTATAATGTAGTTCTACTAGCCTGTGAAGTGCCTCATCTATAAAAGAGGTTTCTTCATAATTATCAACAACTTTTTTGAAACGATTAATTGCTGCAATCCATTTATTTTTTTTTATGTAGTGGATTCCAATATACATCTCTTTTGATGCAAGATAATCTTGAATTAAATCTAATTTATAGCTTGCGTCTAAAGCAAAATCTGTATTAGGGTAATTTTTCTCTATAAACTTAAATTTTTCCTCAGCTTGTATCAAAGGTTTTAAATCTTTTTTCTCGTCAACGATTTTTTCATAATAAATCATACCTAGTAAATAATGTGCGTAAGGAATATTTTTTTCATTAGGGTAAACTTTTAAAAATCTATTTAATTCGTACTCTGCATCGTAATAGTAATCTTGAGAATAATAAGCGTAGGCTGCCATCAGTGCTGCTCTAGGTGCCCATATAGATTGTGGGTACAAAAGTTCAGCCTCATTAAATTTTTTTGCAGCAAATAACACATCTCCATTTTCTAATTCAAAATATCCCTCCTTAAAAGCTTCAATCATTTGAGTTTCGATATTTTTTTCTGTTACAATAGAAACTTTCTCATTTTTTGAACATGAGATTAATAAGACTATTAGTATTAATTTTATAAAATTATATAAAATCTTCATCTAGAAACTATTAACAGATAAATTAAAAAGCTTAAATATTTAAGCTGAAGATTTTA
Organism: uncultured Pelagibacteraceae bacterium; assembly: GCA_902583455.1. Lineage (GTDB taxonomy): Bacteria > Pseudomonadota > Alphaproteobacteria > Pelagibacterales > Pelagibacteraceae > Pelagibacter. The sequence goes on from CACHVY010000002.1 coordinate 94,219, forward strand.
GGGTATTCTTAATTAAAAAAGAATGCGGTATATTTTTTTCCTTTAATTCAATTATTGAAAAATTCTCGTTATTACTCAATAATTCTCTTAGTCCTAAATTTGTAACATTATGGCCTCCTTGACTTGAGGTAATTTTGCCAACAATTCTATGGCCGGCAAGATATATGTCTCCTAAACAATCTAAAATTTTGTGATTAACAAATTCATATTCATTTCTCAATTTTTCTGAGTTAAGAATTTCATTACCTTTTAAAACTATTGCATTATCTAGACTTCCACCCTTAGCTAAACCTATTTTTTTCAACTTTTCAACATCCTCAAACAAACAAAATGTTCTTGAGTTATACATATCGCTTAAGTCATCCATATAAATATTTTTTTTGTTTCTTTGATTTAAAATTGAGCATTGTTTATATTTTATTTCAAAGTCAATTTCTAAACTTATTTTGTTTGGTTCAAATGTAATAAATTTTTCACCTTGGGTATAAGTAACTTTTTTATTAATTTTAATTATTCTTATTGGTTGATTACTTATCTGAAAACCTGAGTGCTCTAAACTTTCAACAAAATTTTTAGCAGATCCATCCATGATTGGCAGTTCTTCTGAGTCTAAATCAATCAAAAGATTATCTATACCCAGTCCACAAAGAGCAGCCATTAGATGTTCAACAGTAGAAACTGTAACACCATATTCATTTGATATTTTTGTACAATAAGAAGCACTTGAAACGTTAAACACGTTTGGATAAATTAAATTGTTAACTTTTAAATCTGATCGTTTAAATATAATCCCAGTATTTGGTGGAGCTGGAAATAAAGTCATAAGTACTTTTTTTCCTGAATGTAGACCAACGCCTTCAAATTCAATTTTATTTTTTATAGTTTTTTGGTTTAAAACTGACATAAATAACTTATAGAGATTTGCCATTAGCAAGGAAATACAAGTAATGTTACAAAAGAATACAAGTCCTCAGTCAAAAATGTCAAATATCTTATAAAATATACCTGTTTTTTTTGACAATTTTTCTTCAAGATATATTTCTGATTTGTTTACTCCACTCACAACTTTGCTTGCAGATATACACATAGTATCATCTTTGACATCATTTAGAAATTGTTTAGCATATTCATATGAAACGATTTTATTTATTTTAATTTTACATTCGTCAAATAAGTTTCTAATCTTTTTTAAAAGACTTTTATCTAAGCATATTAACTCAAATTCTAAAATAATTTTTTTAAATTTTATATTGTTTGGAAAAAATTTATAAAGTTTATCATCTATAAAATATTTATTGATTATAATGTGTACAATTGATAGATTTTTTTCTTTAGAATTAAATTGATTAACTCCATTTTGGATAAGGTTGGTAATCACTTCTTTATCAAGCTTTCTCTCATCGAAGATATTTTTAAAACTAAATAATATTTTTTGATAAGATCTAGATTGAATTGATATATTCCCATTATTTAAAAAAAAGCCTAAATTTTTCTCTAATTTTCTAATATTTTCTTTAAGCAACGCTAGTAGAATTTTAAAATTTAAATTGTTATTTAAGTTTTCAGGAATTTCAAAATGTACAGAACTTTTAAAATAATTTTTTCCTCTCTCAAAAAAACATATATAAATTTTTTTTTCTGAAATGCCAAAATAAAATTCTCCTAATAAAGAACTATTCATATTTTATAATTCTGTTCTTAATTCTTAAATCAATAATTTTAGAATTAATAAATTTTTTTTGGTTTAACAAATTGTTACCATAATTAATTATTTCTATATCATATTTGATTGGAAATTTTATTATCATACCACTTTTGAGTTTGATATCAAATCGACCACTTTTGAAAAAGGTAATATTTTTAACCAAAGCATAATTCAATTTTGAAAGTTTTAATAATTTAATTAATATAAAAATATCTTCAATATTTTTAGAACCTATTACAGTTGGTAGATTATTAGCTTCTATTTTATCTTTAAGCTTTTTTCCATTATCCCCTAAAATAATTTTTTCATTTTCAGTTAATATTATACATATTGGTTTAGCTGGAAAAATATTGATTAATAATTTGTTTGGATAAATTTTTTTTATAATTAAATATTTAGTGTCATTTCTTTCTGTTAATTTAATAAAATCATTTTTCTTTGTTATAAATATGTTTTTTCCTAAAACATCTTTAATTTCATTTCTAATTTCCATATTTTTTTTTTTTGAAAATCCATCAACATTAACATGGTTAATATTAAAAATGTTCCCAATATTGAAATCATAATTATTTATTGATGATAAAACTATAATTAATAAAGTATAAGTTAAAAATCTGAGTTTTTTACCTTTTTTTAGAAGCATCTTCTATCATCCAAATAATTAATGATCTAAAATCTATACCTCTGTAAGCAGCTACCTCTGGCACTAACGATAAATCAGTCATGCCCGGCTGGGTATTAATCTCTAATAAATAAAATTTATTTTCATAGAATCTAAAATCTGATCTAGTTATACCTCTGCATTTCAATAACTTATGTGCTTTCAAAGCAATTTCGTTAACTTTCTTATGATTTTTTTTACTAATGTTCACTGGGATCAAGTGTTTAGTTTTTGCATTAGAATTATATTTAGCTTTATAATCATAAAATTCTCTTTTTGGCCTTAGTTCAATTGCACCTAATATTTTGTTACCCATTATTGCTACTTGTATTTCCCTACCTGGAATAAATTTTTCAATCAGGATATCATTATAACTTTTCATTCTTTTTAAATTATATGATAGTGATGATTTATTCTTACATATGTATACATCTAGGCTAGATCCCTCATTAATTGGTTTGATAACTAAAGGGTAATTTAAGTAACTCTCTATTCTTTTAAAATTAATATGCTTAAGGTCATTCTTAATCTTCATATATTTTGGAGTTAATATTTTGTTTTTAATAAAAATTTTTTTAGATATCTCTTTATCCATAGCTAACATGGATGAAATAACGCCTGAATGAGTATATTTTATACCCAATGTTTCTAGAATTGTTTGAATATAACCATCTTCACCAAATCGTCCATGTAATGCATTAAAAATAACATCTGGTTTGAAACTTTTTACAGTTTTAAGAAAATCAATACATGGATCGCAAAACTTTACTTTATATAATTTGTTTATTGATTTAATTATAGCTTTTGACGATTTAAGACTAATAGAGCGCTCTTTTGAATAACCGCCTCCCAAGATTAAGATCTTTTTTTTCATTTAATTTACAATTTCCAATTCTAACTCAAGTGATACCCCAGTTTTCTTTTTTACTTTACTTTTGACGAATTCTATTAAATTACACATATTATCAAAAGATGCGTTTTTAGAATTAATAAAAAAATTACTATGTTTTTCTGATATTTTTGCATCACCGAAACTTATTTGGTCGTCTACACTCTCCTTAATTAACTCCCATACTTTTTTATCAGATTGGTTTTTAGGATTTTTAAATGTGCTACCTCCAGTTTTAACTTTTACAGGTTGAGCAGTTTCCTTTTTTTCTTTTAATTTATGAATATTTTCTTCTATTATTTTTTTATCCTTTTTTTGAGTTTTAAAAGAAGCGCTTAAAAAAATTAGATTTTTCGGGAGATTAGTTTTTCTGTAATCAAACCTTATGTTTTTCGACTCAATTGTAAAAACTCTGCCGCTCAAGTCCATTACTTGAACTGAAATTAAAACATCTTTGAACTCTGTACCAAAACATCCTGAGTTCATTCGAATACCTCCTCCAACCGATCCCGGAATGCATGATAAAAACTCCAGGCCACCTAGGTGATTTTCACAGGCAAAATCAGAAACTTTTTTATCAAGAATTGAACAACCGGCTATAACAATATTATCTTTTGTTAATGAAATTTTATTAAAATTTTTACCTAATTTGATAAATATACGATTTTGAATATTTTCAGAAATTAATAAATTCGATCCTGCGCCCATAACAAAAAAGTTGTTATTTTGTTTTTTTATATATAGTAAAAATTCTCTTAATTCTGTTAATGTTTCTGGAACAAAAAAAATTTTTGCATTACCTCCTATATTAAGCCAAGTATGATTTTTTAAACTGTAATCAAATTTAATTTTACCTTTTATATTCTTTGAAAAGCTATCTAAATCTTTAATCATTATGTTTTCATTAAGCTTGGTAATTCTTTTATCCAACTTGATATAGATCCTGCTCCCATACCGATAGCTATATTTTCAGCGTTCAAGTATAGTTTTAAAAATTTTGCTAATTCGTATTGATTATTTACAAAAAATACTTGAACCTTGGACTGTTTAGCTATTTGTTTTGCAAAACTATAATAATTAAGTTTCAACTTTATACTCTCACCAGCTTTATAAATAGGACATAATATTACAGAATTTGCTTTTTTAAATGATGAACAAAAGTCTTTTTTTAAATCATTTAATCTAGAGATTCTGTGAGGTTGAAAAATACATACTATTTTTTTGTTTCTATAACTGTTGCTAACTCCATTTATCACTTCTTTAATTTCAGTTGGGTGGTGAGCATAATCATCATAAATATCTGCACCATTATAGCTAAATATTCTATTAAACCTTCTTTCTACACCTTTAAAGTTTTTTAAACTTTCCCTCAAAATATTTGGTGAAATACCAATAAAATATGACACAGCTATTGCAGCTGTTGCGTTTTTTATATTGTGATTTCCTATTAGAGGAATTTCAAATTTCTTTAAAACTATTTTTTTTTTGTTAGGTAGTTGCATTTCTACATCAAAAAATGATTTATTTTTACAGAATAAAATATTTTTAATTTTGAAATTTGATTTACTGTTAATTCCATAAGTCAGAATATTTTTAATTTTGATAATTTTACAAATTTGTCTAATATTTTTGTCGTCTAAACAAACAAATGTCTTACCAAAAGATGGAACTTTGATCATAAATTTTATGAAATTTTTTTTTAAATCATCTAAAGATTTGTAGTAATCCATATGCTCTCTATCAACATTTGTAACAACTGCATATGTTGAAGGGACTTTTACAAAACTTCCATCAGACTCGTCTGACTCTAATATGCACCACTCACTTTTTCCAAGTTTAGCTGAGTTTTCTAGAGAATTAATAACTCCGCCATTAATAATTGTTGGGTCTAATTTAGCTTTTGCAAAAATAGAGGCAATCAAAGATGTTGTTGTAGTTTTTCCATGAGATCCTGAAACTACTATATTTTTTTTTAGTGAAGTTATATGAGCTAACATATCTCCTCTTTTATATATTGGTAAATTTTTTTTTTTTGCTTCTTTTATTTCTATATTTTTTTCCTTTATTGCAGAAGAGATTACTAAAATTGTTGCTTTTTTAATATTTGATGCCGCGTGCCCTAAAAAAAATTTGATATGATTTTTTTTTAATCTTTCAATATTTTTGTTAAGACCTTTATCGCTTCCTTGAACTTTAAAGCCAAGGCCTTTCATAATTAAAGCCAAACCACTCATACCTATGCCACCTATTCCAACAAAATGAATTATTTCAGATTTACCTAAATTTATATTCATTTTAATATAAGATTATTTAAACGATTAGAACTTTTGAGCCAATTATGTTTTTTTTTAAAATCACACATATTTTTTTTTTTTTGAAATATTAATTTTTTATTTTTAATCAAATTTATTATAAAATTATATAAAAAATTCTGCTTTATATCAGTTTCTCTTATTAACCACCCTAGATTTTTTTTTACATAATATTCTGCATTAAAAAATTGGTGATCATCTTTGGCAAAGGGGAAAGGTATAGCTAGAAATGGAGTTCCTAGAAATACTAATTCATTAATGGTCGATGCTCCGGATCTTGTTATTGCTAGATCACTTTTTTTTATAATCTTATGCAGATCATTAGTATATGAAAAAACTTGGGAATTTATATTATTTGATAAATAGTATTTTTTTAGGTTTTTTAAATTTTTAAAACTGGTTTGATGATAAATTTTAATTTTAAATTTTCTAGATAATTTAATTAAATCATTACTAAATATATTATCAAATTTTTTTGCTCCTTGACTTCCTCCTATTATTAAAATTGAAAAAAACTTAGATTTCTTAGCAAGTTTTTTTTTAAATAAAAAAATATTTTTTCTAATTAATGGCTTTATTACCAAGTTTTTATATTCCATTTTTTTTGGTAATTTTTTTATCTTTTTATTGTATGTGAATATTTTTTCACAATAATTTAATAAAAATAGATTTGATCTACCTAAAACTAAATTCGGTTCAAATAAAAAAATCTTTAAATTTAAAATCTTGGCAGCTAAACAGATAGGTATAGACATGTAACCTCCGGTAGATATTACCAATTCGATTTTTTTTTTTTTTAAGAATGAATATGACTTTAATATAGAAAAGATAAATGTAATTAAAAATGGTATAAGACCTATTATATTATTATAAATTTTTGGTACATCTATTAGTTTAATTTTATATTTTTTTTGGTTTAGATATTTTATACCTCTTTTATCGCATACAATAATAATGTCGTTTTTATCATTCAAATAATCATATAGAACTTGGGCAGGGATTACGTGGCCACCTGTGCCCCCAGTGCTTATTGTTATTTTTTTCACAAATTTAAATCTTTCTCCTTGTAAAATTTAGTATTAAACCTGCAAGTATTGAAGAACTGAGTATAGAAGAACCCCCGTAACTTAAAAAAGGCAATGTCATGCCTGTTGTTGGAAGAAATCTAATATTTACACCAATATGAATTAATACCTGAAATAAGATTAATAATATAGAACCAATTAAAATAAGTTTATTACTGTTATTTTTTTCAGATGGAATTTTTTTAAAGACCTTAAATATTAAGAGTAAAAAAATTAATAAAACTATTAAAATAAGCAAAACCCCAAATTCTTCAGAAATCACTGATATAACATAATCTGTATGAGCCTCAGGGACTAAAGTATTCAGCGTCCCTTCTCCAACTCCTTTTCCAAAGAAACCCCCATCAATAATTGCATCGGTAGCCTTCTGGGATTGATAATTCCCTTTTTGCTTAGTGTCAAAAAATGCTGTTATCCTAAATTTTATATATGAAAATTTTGGTATATAAAAAATCAGGTACCCTAAAATAGATAATGAAAACAATATTAAAAAACTAAGTAGGTATAAATTAATTCCAGACACAAATATAAGACTTAACCATACTAAGGAAATTAATAAAGTTTGCCCAATATCAGGTTGTAAAACTAACAACAATAAAATAGGTAAAATCAGTAATGTGCTTAAAAAAAATTTAAAGTAATTATTTGAAGTGAACTTTGATCCTATTATTAATGACAAAAGAATTACTAAGAAAGGTTTTAGAAATTCTATTGGTTGAAATCTTGGTAAAGTTGGAAAATCTAGCCACCTTTTAGAACCTTTTATTTCAACTCCGAAAAATGGGATTAATATCAAAGAAATAAAAAATAAAATAAACATTAGAATTGATATTTTATAAATATCTTTTTCTTTCAGAGCTGAAAAAAAAATAATTAAACAAAAACCTAAAAAAATGTAAATTAGATGTCTTATGAAGAAATAGTAATTATTTGTACCAAGTTTTGTAGAGGCTATAAGTGAAGTTGATACCAAGGAAAAGAACATACCTAGTATGATTAAAGACAAAAATAGAAAAAAAATTAATTTATCAAGGTTTTTCCACCAATCGTATATTAAGTTGTCATATAAATTTCTACTTTCCATAAAAATTATATCTTTTTATTAATGAGTTAAAATAATCTCCCCTATGTTCAAAATTTTTAAATTGATCAAAAGATGCGGCTGCTGGACTAAACAAAATTATTTTCTTATTTTTATCGTTTTTAATATCTTTTTGGATAGTTAAAATTGCATTTTTCAAATTTTTTAGATATTTAAAATTTATTTTTTTTTTAAATTTGTTAGCAAAATATTTTTTATTCAGCCCAATAATATAAGCTTTTATATTTTTAAAATATTTTCTTTTTAGCTTAAATTTGTCCCCTTTTTTATACATACCTCCTACAATCCAATATATATTTTTATAAGTTGATAGAAGATTATTAGTTGATGAAAAACTTGTAGATTTTGAATCGTTTATTATTGTTAAATTTAACTTATCATAAATAATTTGTTTTCTAAATTTTAATCCTTTAAAAAGATTCAATGATTTAAATATATTATAATCTTGTATTTTAAAAATCTTTGAGATTTTATAAACAAAGTGAATATTTTTTAAATTATTTTTATCTAGTAAGTATTTATTATTAATTTTTTTTTTAAAAAAATCATAATTATTGTAAGCTATCTTAATTACATTGGATTTGATATTTTTTGTTGATATATGTCTATTTATTATTGAACTGTCTTTCTCTATAAAAGATAATGTATTTTTTGGCTGATCGCATATCAGTTTAATTTTAGCTTCCGCATATTTATTAATATTGTTGTGTCTTTCTAAGTGATCTACATTTAAGTTTAAAATAGCTGCGTAATCGGTTTTAAAATATTTGTTATAAAATATTTGATAAGATGATGCTTCAATTATGAAAATAGTATTTTTTTTAATTCTTTTTTCCTTTAAAGGAGGTTTTCCAATATTGCCAATTAATCTTACATCAAACTTTTTTGATTTAAAAATATTATATAGCATCTGACAAGTGGTTGATTTACCATTGGTTCCTGTAATAGTAATTTTAATATTCTTTGGGTAAATAATATAAAAAATATCTAGCTCAGTAATTATTTTGTTCTTATTTTTTATAAGATATGATTTCAGTTTGCATTTTTGCATATCTATCCCTGGACTTATAACAATATAATCGAATTCCGATTTTGTAACGCTATTTTTATTCAAAAAAAATTTTTCGTTTTTTTTATTTTTTAATAACCGATTATCATCATAAATATTAATTTTATTTTTATTGCGTAGATGTTTAAAACATGAATTGCCCGACAGACCTAATCCATATATTAATATTTTTTTGTTAAAAAAAATTCTAGTGAGCATTATCTCAATTTTAACGTGGCTAATCCAATCATTGCTAAAATTAAAGAAATAATCCAAAATCTAATTACCACCGTCGACTCCGGCCACCCTTTTTTTTCAAAATGGTGGTGAATTGGCGCCATCATAAATATTCTTTTTCCCGTTAATTTGTAAGAAATCACTTGAACAATTACAGATACTGCCTCCAAAACGAAAAGGCCACCTGTAATTGCTAAAACTATCTCATGTTTTGTGACAACGCCCACAGCACCTAAAGAGCCCCCCAAAGCTAGAGAGCCAGTATCACCCATAAAAATTTTTGCTGGTGGTGCATTAAACCATAAAAATCCTATGGACGCCCCGATAATTGCTCCACAAAAGATCGCTACTTCTCCTACACCCTCTATATAAGGTATTAAAAGATAATCAGCAAAAATAATATTGCCTGATACATAACTTATAAAAGCAAAACATCCTGCAACTAAAATTATAGGGACAGTAGCTAATCCATCTAGTCCGTCTGTTAAATTAACTGCATTTGATGACCCAACAATAACAAATAAATAAAAAGGTATAAAAAACCAACCAAGATTAATAATTAAATTTTTAAAAAATGGTAAGTAAAGATTATTAGTTAAATCAGAGTCTACAAATTTATAAAGAATTATTAATGAAATTAAGCTAAGAATAATTTGGATTAATAATTTTAATTTTAAAGAAACACCAGTTGAATTGTTATTTTTAATTTTTTTATAATCATCTAATGCGCCCAGAGCTCCAAATGAAAATGTTATAAAAATTAACAACCAATTATATGGATTATTAAGATCTGACCACAGAAAAACACTAGTAAATAGACCAATCAAAATTAAAACGCCGCCCATTGTAGGTGTGCCTATTTTTTTAATTAAATGGTCTTCAGGACCATCTGGCCTTATTGGATTTGTGATTTTTTTTGTTGAAAAATAATTTATAAACCTATCACCAATTAAAAAAACTACTATCATGGCTGTTATTATGGATAAACCAGTTCTTACTGTAAGAAAATTAAAAAAATTTAAGAATGAATAAGTATCTGAAAAATTAGTTAATAAATTGTATAACATTACAAATTTTTAATTATTTTATTTAAACCAGTTGAGTTAGAACCTTTTACCATCAAAAAACTGTTATTTGGTAAATCATTTTTTATCAATCTATATATATCTTTTTTATTTTTTAATATTCTTCCTCTAATTTGTGGTTTTAATTTGTTAAATGTATGTTTAGTATAATTTCCATAAACGAAGGTCTTATCTACTTTCGACTTATTGATGTATTTTGCAATGTCAATATGTAGTTTTTTTGAGTATTTTCCAAGTTCAAGCATATTTCCTATTAATAGATATTTTTTGGCTTTATTGGTATAAATTTTATCATATCTTTCTAAAGCAAATTTTAGGGAAGAAGGGTTTGAATTATAGCTTTCATCGATAATTTTTAACTTTTTTTTACCCTTGTTAAATTTAATTATTGATCCCCTGCTTTGTGGTATGCAAAAGCCTAAAAATAAATTCTGACTTAATTTATCAACACTGAAATAATTACTAATTATACATATTGTAGCTAAGATATTTTCAACATGATGGGTTAAATTATTAGATATTAAAAATGATTTTTTTACTCCCTTAATTTTTAAATTAATTAAATATTTTTTCTTATATTTTTTTTGGTTTAAAAAAACAATATCAGCACGTTGGTTATTTTTGCTATATGATAAAATTTTTAGACCACGAATTTTAGATTTTTTTTCAAAATATTTATAATATTTGTCATCCATATTTAAAACCATGGTGCCATCAGTAGTAACATTGTTAATTATCTCACCTTTTGCTCTTGCAATCTCATTTAAATTTTTAAAATTTTTAATATGAGCGTATGAAATATTTGTAATAAGACCTAAGTGGGGCATTATTAATTTAGTGAGGTAGTTTATTTCGCCTTTCTTATCCATTCCAGTTTCCAATACTGCAAACTTTGCAGTCTCTGGTGTGTTAAAAATACTTAAAGGAACCCCAAATTTATTATTAAAAGATTTTTTTGAAAAATAAGTTTTCTCTAACTTTTTAAGACAAAAACCAGCTAATTCTTTTACAGAGGTTTTGCCTGATGATCCTGTAATAGCTATTGTATTAGTTTTTATAGTTTTTCTAATTATTGAGTTGATGTAATTAAGAAAGCTTAAAGGATTTTTGTTAAATTTTACTTTTGAATTTTTAAATTTCAGATTCGATATCGCTAAAGCTGCTCCATTAATTATTGCTTCATTTGCAAATTTATTTCCATCAAATTTTTTGCCTTTGGCACCAAAAAATATTGAATTTTTATTAATTTTTTTTGAATTTAATGACGCATAATTTAAAATTAATTGCTTATCAACGACATCATATCCGAAAGCCTCATTAACAATATTTGTTTTGATTGATTTTGATAGATTTTTATTTTTTTTATAAATAGCATCTATAATTTCTAATCTATCTGAAAAAAATTTTTTTTTTTTATACTCTTGATAGTTTTCATGCCCTTTGCCAGCAACAATCAAAATATCTCCTGACTTTAATTCTTTGACAGCCATTTTTATTGCTTTTGCTCTTGATGGAATTTCAACAAATCTTTTATTTTTGATACCTTTTTTAATTTGATTTCTTATAAATTTTGGATCTTCTAAACGAGGGTTATCGTCTGTTAAATAAATATTATCACAATACTTTTGTGCAATATTTCCCATCATTGATCTTTTATTTTGATCCCTGTTGCCTCCGCAACCGAATACTAAGGAAATCTTACTTGAAGGGAAATCTTCCTTAACGTTTAATAACACTGTTTTAAGAGCATGCGGAGTATGAGCGTAATCTAATATAACAGTGCCATTGTTTTTTAAATTACCAATTTTTTCAAGTCTTCCACTAATTGGTTTAATTTTATTAATTGATTTTAAAATTTTGATTATTTTTAAACCTGAGAGATAGGCAGCAATAATCGCATAAATTAAATTATTAATTTGAATTTTTCCTATAAGTGATGTTTTAAAAGAATATTTTTTTTTACCAACTCTTATATCAATTTTTTTTTGATTGCCAATATTTGAAATATTTTTAATATTAATAAATGATTTTGAATTTCCTAAAGTATATTTTTTGAAATTTCTTTTTTTTGAAATATGATTTAATATTTTTGATTCTTTTATATTTTCATCAAAAATTATGTTACCTCTAGGGTCTAGTAATTGATCAAAAAGAATTAGTTTTGAATTAAGATAATCTCTAAATGATTTATGGTAATCAAGATGATCTCTTGAAAAATTGGTAAATATAGCAGATTTAAATTTTATATTTTCTAATCTAAACTGTTTTAATCCATGACTTGAAGCCTCTAATATTACGTTGTCGATTTTTAATTTTTTTAGTTTTTGTAATACTTTATGGATACTTATAGGATCAAGTGAGGTATTGCTTGTATTTAAATTAAGATTTTTGGATAAAATACCAAGTGTTCCGATTGAAGCCACTTTTTTATTATTTAACAATAAAATTTGCTGATAAAAATTTGCTACTGAAGTCTTTCCGTTAGTACCTGTAACCGCTAAAATATTTTTAGGTTTTAATTTATAATATTTGCTCGAAACTTCTGACAATAATTTTCTTGGATTAATGCTGTTAAGAAACAAAATTTTTTTTTCATTAAAACCCTCAAATTTAGAATTTGATATAATTACTCTAGCTCCATTATTTATTGCATCTTTAATATATTTTCTACCTTTAAAAAAATTTCCATCAATTGCAAAAAATATGTCATTTAATTTACAATCTTTGCTGTTAAAACGGATATTTTCAAAACTGATTTTTTTATATTCTTTTTTTAAATTTTTAAATATTTTGCCTAGTAACATTAATTTAAACTCTTAGTACTTTGTGGCTAAAATAGGTCCTATTTTATCAATAATTTTTCCTGCTATTTCGACAGATGTCCACCCAGCAGTATTAAATGGTGTTCCTTGGAATGATCCAGTTTTATTTCTATATTGGTAAACATAATCTTTAGAAAGTTTTGTATCTTCTAATAAAACAACTAAAACATACCTCGGGTTTGAAATTGGAAATACCGAAGCGAAGGTGTTGATTTTTTTTTTTGTATATAATCCATTTTCTACTATTTGTGCTGTGCCTGTTTTTCCTCCTACCTCATAGCCTTCAACATCAGATAGGCCTGCTGTTCCATTTGTTACAACTTTTCTTAACATATGGTTTAGATTAATACTTACGTCATCATTTAAAATTTTTTGTCTTTTTGATTTAACAAATTTTTTTTTTATTAAAGTTGGATTAACCTGATAACCACCATTTGCTAAAATTGCATATCCTTTAGCAAGTTGAATTGGGGTAGTAGTAATTCCATGTCCGTAAGAGACTGTTTTAAGTTTACAGTCCCTCCATTTGAACGGTAAGGGCGTTCCTACTTCCTCAATATCAAATTTCATCTTATCTAATATTCCGATGCTTCCTAAAAATTCTTTCATTTTTTCCTTACCTATAATTTCACCGATTTTTACTGATCCAATATTGCTTGAATATACTAAAATATCTTCGACATTTAAATCATTTGGCAAATCTTCGTCATACTCTGAAATAATTCTTCCCCCACATCTCATTTTTTTTTTTAAATTTAAAAACTCATCCATTGGTGATACCAGCTTATAATTTAAAGCAGCAGCAATTGTAAAAGATTTAAAAACAGAACCAAGTTCGTAAACGCCTGTAGTCGCGCGGTTAATGAAGTTTTTGTCAGATATATCCTCTCTATGATTTAGATTATAATCAGGTATTGAGACTAAAGATAAAATTTCTCCATTATTTATATCCATTAATATCCCTGTGCCACCGATATTTTTAAAAATATTTTGTGCGTTTATTAATTCATCTCTAATTATATACTGTAAATGTTTATCTAAAGTTAAAATTAGTTTTTGTTTCCCATTTTTTAATTTTTTATCGAAAGACTTTTCTATTCCAGAAATACCATTGTTATCATCATCAATTTGTCCGACAACATGTGAAAATAAATTTTTATCTGGATAAATTCTAATTATCTTAGGCTCTAATATAATGGATTTTTCACCTAATAATCTTATTTTTTGAATTTGATCAGGTGTAACTTTTTTTTTAACATAAAAAAATTTTTTACCCAAAATCTTTCTCTTGATTTCTGAAATGTCACTTTCTGGAAAAGTATATTGCAATTTTATGAGTAATTTTTTTTTATCTTTTACTAATTTTGGATCTATTCCTACATTAGTGGCAAATACTGATTGACTTATAACGTTTCCATTTCTATCAGTTATATCTGCTCTATTGATTAGATTTGTTTTTTGGTTGTTAGTAAGAAATAATTTTGATGATAGATAAATTACTCTTGTAGAGTACAATAAGATTATTGAAAAAATAATTAGAAAAATAAAGGCAACTCTATTCAAACTTATTTTAAATTTACTTTTGCTGAAATCTTTAAAATCCAAGGTTGATTTGTTAATAGTAATCTTATTTTCCTGATTATTTTGTGTCATGACTCAAATATATAAATTGTTTAAATTCTAAGAATCTAAAATCTTTAGAAAAGAACTTATCTTTTAATTCAAATAATCTCTCTGGGGAACTAAGGTAACTATTTTGTAATTGTATTAATTCTTTTTTATTAAGTAAAATTTTAATTTTTTCTTCAGAATTAAATATCTCAGTTTCTAATTCTCTAGTTGAGGTTTTTATTAAAGTCGTGAGTATTATTAAGATTGTAATAAAAAAAATAATTAAATATTTTTTCATAATTTTGAACATTTTTTTTCTATTTCAAGTAATTCTTCAAATTTCTCGAACAAAAACTTTGTTTCTATTTTTTCTATCCCATGCCTCCTTATAGATCTTAATTTAGCGGATCTTGAAGGTGGATTTACATCTATTTCTTCATGGGTTGGTGTTATTACTTTTTTATTGATTAATTTAAAATAAAATTCCTCATTTTTGCTAATAGGCAAATATCTAGAAACAGATTTGCTTCTTGTAATATTATTAAAAAAAAATTTGCAAATTCTATCCTCAATAGAATGAAATGTTACAGTTGCTATCACTCCATTATCCGAAACAATATTACAAGATTTAGATAGTGCAGAAACTAATTCGCTAATTTCGTTATTTACCAAAATTCTTAAAGCTTGGAAGATCTTAGTTGCTTTATTTTTTTTTGTAAAGTTTTGTTTTGATAAATTTATTATTCTTACAAGATCTTCGGTTTTGATATCTTTAAGTAATCTTTCTTTAATAATTTTTTTAGAAATTTGTTTTGCTTTTTTCTCCTCTCCAAATAATTTAAATATTAGCTCTAGTTGAGTAGCTGATAATTTCCTAATTACATCGTCAGCAGAAATTTTATTGAGCCCCATTTTCATATTTAATTTACCTTTTGAGTTAAATGATAGTCCTTTTGAATAATCTTTTATCTGTCTATAAGAAAAGCCTAAATCGAATATTATTCCATTAATTTTTTTTGGTAATCGTATTTTGTCTATATCGCTAAATTTCCTATTATGAAAATCAAATCTATCTTTAAATTTTTTTTTAAATTTAATTGCAATAGTTTTTGATTTTGGATCTCTATCTAAAGCAATCACTTTAGTGCCTGTAAACTCTAAAATTTTTTTTGAATATCCACCTTGTCCAAATGTACAGTCAATATAAGTGCCACCGTTTTGAGGAGAAATAATACTTAATACTTCTTTAAGTAGTACAGGATAATGTAAGTTTTTATCCGATACAATGATGGCACTCATCTATTTTTTCAAAGACCATTAATTTTTTTGTCTTCTTAAAAATGCAGGAATTTCTAGTTCGTCTTCTTCAATCTCCTTTTCTAGACTTTCATTGGTGTTCTCATTCATGATTTCAGTATCAGAATTAAATAGTTGAGGACTCTCGTTACTTAAATCAAAATGTTCAAGCCCATTAGACTCATCATTTTGTGTACTCTGCATGGTCTCATTTAAACTTAAAGGAGTTTCCTGATCGGCAATTTTGACATTGCCAATTTCATTTTTTGTCTCCTCTAAAGCTAAATTGTTTATAGCCATATTTTCGTCTACCATTGAATTTAATAATTCACTTTCCGTATTTTTAATTTCCTCGCCTTCAACTTGTAAAGCATTCGCACCGCTTGTACTTGTTAAGAAGTTGGCACCATTATTTTTTAAAATATCATTTTTTTGAATAGCAGACACATCAGAATATCCAGGATTTCTATTTTGAATTCTGTGCACCATATTAATAACCGATTTTGACTCGGGTTGTTGTCCATCAAGTGCAGTTGCAACAATTGATACTCTCATTATACCCTCTAATGCAGGATCAGTTATAGCTCCTATTATCAACTCCGCTTCAGGGTCAACTTCTGCTCTTACTTTATTAACCGCTTCGTCAACTTCAAAAAGTTTAAGATCTTTGCCACCTGTAATATTTACAAGTAATCCTTTAGCACCCTTTAAAGTGTAGTCATCAATTAGTTGATTTGTGATTGCCATTTCAGCAGCCTTAGCAGCTCTACCTTCTCCCTCGGCTTCTCCAGTTCCCATCATAGCTTTACCCATTGCACTCATTACATGTTCAACATCTGCAAAATCCAAATTTATAAGACCGGGTCTTACCATTAAATCTGTGATACTTTGAACTCCATGTAGCAAAACATGATTTGAAAGTTCAAAAGATTCTTCAAAAGTAGTTTGTTCACTTGCAACTTTGAAAAGATTTTGGTTTGGTATTACAATAATTGTATCAACATGTTTTCTAAGTTCCTCTAGACCTTGCTGAGCTCTTCTCATTCTAGAAGGGCCTTCATACAAAAATGGTAATGTAACAACTCCCACAGTTAAAATATTTAATTCTTTGGCTGCTCTTGCAATTACATGGGCAGAACCTGTTCCAGTTCCACCACCCATTCCGGCTGTTATAAAAACCATGTTAGCACCCTGTAATATATTTATTATATCATTTAATGATTCATCTGCTGCTGCTTGACCAATATCTAATTTTGATCCAGCTCCCAAACCCTTCGTTAAGTTTAATCCAATTTGAATTTTTTGTTTGGCCTTACTGTGTTTTAAATCTTGGGCGTCAGTATTAACAGCAATAAATTCTACTCCTTGCAAACCATTGTCAATCATCCCATTAATTGCGTTACCTCCAGCGCCTCCAACACCAAGTACTAATATTCTTGGTTTTAATTCTCTAATATCTGGTGTTTTAAAATTTATAGTCATATTCTCCCCTATTAGTTATTAAATTGACGTTCCCATTTAAGGCTAGTTCTGTAAATATTTGATTTTCTTTTTGCTATTACCTTAAATTTTTCATAATTTGAGGGCTCCCATATTTGAAACGTTTTTCCCTGGCCCACGAATACCATTTTATTTTTAATTTTTGCGTGTTTTAAAAGTTTATCTGTTATTAATATTCTACCCTCACTATCAAACTGTAAACTAGTACTTTCTGAAAGTATTGAAGTTGCAAAATAATCTTTTTTTTCTTCAAAAGGATTAAGTGAGTCTATTGAATTAGAAATTTTTTCGATTCTATCTTGGGGCCAAGCTTCTATGCAATTATTATTAAATGATGGATAACAAATTACTCCGTTATAACCTAAATTTGAAAGATACGTTCTAAAACTAGCAGGCACAGATACCCTTCCCTTTTTGTCTAATTTGTTTTCGAAAGTAGATAAAAACATATTTCATATTTTCCCTTATCCCATAATTTGGGAATATATGGGATATTATGGGTTTTTTTAAATACAGTCAACAGTTGTTTTTAACAGATCTATGATTGGAACAAATGAGAAACTTTGTGATAAAATTTATTAAGATGCCAGATAAAATGTAAGCCGGGTTCTGTCGTTTAAACCTATCATTTATCTAGGCTTTAAGTCTCCTTAAAGCTCAAGCAACCAACCCTGATGACTAGCCAAAGACTGCTTTTTGTTATTAACAATGTCATCTCTACTTGGTCTTGCTTCCAGTGGGGTTTTCCATGCGCTTATTGTTACCAATGAAGCCGGTGTGCTCTTACCACACCTTTTCACCCTTGCCTTGATAAGGCGGTTTGTTTTCTGTGGCACTGTCCCTAGGGTCGCCCCCGCCAGGTATTACCTGGCACTGTGTCCTTGTAAAGCCCGGACTTTCCTCTTTATAAGTATATAAAGCGATAAGTCATTTATCTGGCAATTAGAAAATATATTATTTTTTTTTGTTTTCAATGTTAATTATGCCTGTATTTAACCAAATTTTTGGAGATTTTTAAACATTCAAAGTCTGTTTTTCCATTAATCAATTGCGGTCTAAATCTTCTTTGAAAAGCTTTTATTACAAATGAAATTGAATTGATTTTCTTTTTTTCTAAGAAATAACCAATTTTTATCAAATTATTCAAAAATAATTTTTTTTCCAAAATATTAATGTTTTGGAGTCTGTATTTTTTTAAAATTTTTTTATCTAAAGAGTGCCATGCACCGATCCGATATTTAGATAAAAATTCCCATGGAAATTTTTCACCTGGATCTTTTTTTCGTTTAGGTGCAATATCTGAATGTCCCAAATAGTTCTCTCTTTTTATATTATACTTTTTCCCTAATTTTAAAGATAAATATTTAATTGAATTTATTTGTTTTTTATTAAAACTTTTATAACCATGTCGATGACCAGGGTTATGAATTTCAATTCCAATTGAATATTTATTAATTTTTTTAAGTTTTTTCCAAAATGAAATTCCAGCATGCCATGATATATAAAGATCTGGTACTAAATTAATTATAGATCCATTTTTTTTAATGAAATAATGACTACTTACTTTTGACTTTTTGCTACATAGTCTATTAAGAGCAGATTTTTCAGTCTTCATTCCGGTATAATGGAAAACTAGAAATTTTATATTTTCTTTTTTTCTTTTAATTAAGTCAAAATTTGGGGAGTAAAATTGTTTAATTTCAATCATTTATCGCTTTTTTTAACATATAAAGTTATTTAAATTATCAATTTACTTTGTTAAAATATAGATTATAGAAGCTTAAATGATTAAGAGTTTAAAAATTGCCATATATATTATCGCGATACAATTTTTAGTTGTATCATTTTCTTATGGACAGGAAAAGGAAGTTAAGGATTGTTTTGAAAAAATAAATCGAGCAACTTTCGCATTTAATATGGCTTTAGATAAAGTTTTGTTTAGACCGGTTGCTACTGGTTATAGAAAATTGCCTTCACCGATTAGGACTGGGACTAGCAACGCATTAAATAATTTATCTAACTTGGTTACTATTCCAAATAATATATTACAAGGTGATTTAAAAGCAGCAGGCAATAATACAATACGTTTAATTATAAATACTACTATTGGAATAGTTGGAATATTTGATCCAGCTAATATTTTAGGTTTTGAAAAATTAGAAAAAGAAGATTTTGGTCAAACATTTGGTGCAATGGGTGTTGGAGAGGGTTGTTACTTAGTATTGCCAGTGATTGGTCCATCTACTGTAAGGGATGCGGTTGGATCATTAGTATCTATGAGCGGTGGAGATGCATGGTATAACGTGACCGTTAAAAACGACACACAATATTTTAAAGAGTCAGATTATTATTATTCAAAATTAACTGAAGGCGTAGATTTTAGAGCAAAAAATTTAGAGTCTTTTGATAGCTTAGAGAAATCTTCTGTTGATTTTTATGCAACTGTAAGAAGTTTATATCTTCAAGATCGAGAAAGAAAAATCAAGAATCTTAAAGTTAAGACTGATACTTTAGATGACAGCGATTGGGACTCTCTAGAAAAATAAAAAGCAAAAGATGAAAAATTTTAGATTAATAATAACAATCTTAACGTTTTTTTTTATTAGCTTAACTTCAAATTCGTTAGCAAATATATACTCTAATTTTATCGATGATATTACTGATAAAGCTAGCAATGTTTTATCTAGTCAAGAGACTAGGGAAGTTAAAATCCAAGAACTCGTTAAAATCGGAGAAAACTCAGTTGATATAGATGGCATTGGTTTTTATACTTTAGGCAAACATAGAAAAAGTTTAAACGATGATCAAAAAGATGAATTTAAAAAGATTTTTAGAGATTACTTCCTTAAGAGTTTTTCAACAAGATTAGTTGAATATAAAGAGGCAAAAATTGTTGTAATTTCCGAAGATGTAAAAAATGATAAATATACAATTGTAAAAAGTAAACTTTTAGCAACATCAAACAGACCAGAGGTTTCAATTGACTGGAGAGTTTATACAAAAAATCCATCGAAACCTTTGATAAGAGACCTAATTATTGAGGGACTTAGCTTAGCTAGAACTCAAAAAGAGGAATTTAATTCTATAATTATGAATAATGACGGGGATGTTAATGCTCTCTTTACTAGCCTAAGAGAATTTAATAATAGGTAATTCTAAGTAATATAATTTAATTAATAAATTATTTTATTTCATTTAGATTTTTGGTGGGCCCGCCAGGACTCGAACCTGGGACCAATACATTATGAGTGTACTGCTCTAACCAACTGAGCTACAGGCCCTTTTCTAATTTTTTTTATATCAAAAAAAAAGTTTTTTCAATTTTAATATTTTGGTGGGCCGTGTTGGTTACGCTCCAACTACCCCTGCAATGTCAATGCAGTACTCTACTATTGAGCTAACGGCCCTATTTTATATTTTAAGAATATTTTTTTTATTTTCTTTAATAAAAAAAATATTTGTTTTTTCGTTTACTGCATACAATATTGATAAGTTTAAAATAAACAAGCTTATATTGAAATCACTAAAAAATGCCCCAGATGGCAGCAGTGGTAAAAAATTACAAATTAAAAAAATAAATGCCCCAATTTGTAAATAATTTTGCGAGTCTATAATTTCCCTCAAATTTTTAAAAATTAACCTAAAAAAGATATAAAGTAACAATATTGTTCCAATAAGACCATGTTCAGATAAAAATTCAAAATATATCTGGTGTGGATGTGTCGTACAAAAATAATTATTTTTTTTAAATTTATTTTTATTACTACAAGTTTCAACTCTATAATTTTTGTTACCAACCCCAATTAATGGATTATTTTTAAAAACTTCAAAACCTGATTTATAAAGTTTTATATAAATGTTATTTTCAAAATATGTTAAATTTTTATCTGCGTAAATTTTAGAAAAAATCTGACCAATATATCTATTTTTAAGATAATCTGAATTAATTATCACTAACATGATTAATATTGGTAAGACTATTAATAAAGTGACTTTTAATTTAAAATTAAATATATCAATTAAACATATGAGTAAAATTAACCCAAATAAAGCTTTTAGGGTATTTGATCTTTCACCTGTAATTAACACTGAAGAGAAAAATATTAATATTGCTATAAAAAATATCATGTTTCCATATTTTTTATTTTTTAAAATGTTTAATAAATATCCTAATATTATAAATATAAAACCATTTATAAAAGCTCCTGCAATTGGCTCATCTTTAAAAAAACTTACAATTCTCTCCCCATGCGGTTGAGGAATACCATTTGAAGAAATCGCTCCCCAACCAAAAATATTAGCACCAGTAAATCTCTCAAAATAAACATCAAATATAAAAATTAAAAATATTATCGTCCAAATAAAAAAAATTTTTTTACTGATTTTAATAGCAAAAAATAAATAGTTAATTGCTAAAAAAAATAATATAAATCTTATAAAACCTAAATTTCTTAAAATACTGTTTTCAATACTTAAAGATATAAGAGTGTTAAATACAAGATATAAGTATAAAAATAACAATATTCTCACTGTGTTATCTTTTATTAAAAAATTATAATGCTTAAATTTTAAGAAAAAAAATAAATACATAAGAGAAATTGTAACCATATTTATAAGTGATACGGACGGACCAACAAGAATAGATAACGGAACAAATAATAAAAGAATAAAAAAAATCTTATTTGAAAAATTAGTCATTACTTAATAGATAGTAATCGAATTTTTGATTATTGTATAGGATAGTAGGACAAATTAAGAGATATATTTTTTATTAACAGTTGTAATTCTTTAATAAATAAATATCTTATTAATAATTTTCTATCAACCTTATATTGGATGCTTGCAATTAATGAAACATAAAATACTTGTATTCATGCCTTCAATAGAAGGAGGAGGTGTAGAGAAAAATTTTTTCTTAGTTTGCAATTATTTAGTTAATAAAGTTAAAACTTTAAAAGTAATAACCGTTTCTAAAAAATTCAAAAAAAAATTCAACAAGTCTATAATTTTAATTACTCCATCATCAAAAAAGTGGGATAACTTTAATAGAAAAATAAAATACTTAATTGCAATTTTGTTATTAATAAAGGAAATATTAAAAAGCAGAGATACAATCATTTTTGCCTTTCAAGCAAACATTTATTGTATATTAATTTGTAAACTTTTTTCTGTTAAAGTTATAGCTAGATCTAATACAGCGCCTATTGGATGGTCAAAAAATTTTCTAAAAAGATATATTTTTAGAAAAGTTCTAAATTTATCAAATATTGTAATGGTAAATAGTGTACAATTTAAAAATGATTTAAAGAGAGATCTTAATGTAAAATCAAAATGTATCTACAACCCTTTAAATAAATATGAAATATTAAAAAGATCAAGAGAAAAATCTAAAAAAATTTTTAGTAATTCAAATAAATTAAAAATTATTAATATAGGTCGATTTACAGATCAAAAAGATCAGTTAACATTCTTAAGATCATTGAACTACCTTAAAAATAAAATAAATTTTGAAGCATGTATAATTGGCAGAGGTATTTTAAAAGAGCAATTACAGAAATATATATTCGATAACAAATTAAGTCGTTTTGTCAAAATCATGAATTTTGTTGAAAACCCGTATCCATTTATAAGGCAATCAGATCTATTTGTTTTAACGTCTAAATATGAAGGACTGCCCAATGTTTTACTAGAGGCCTTAACGCTTAAAAAATTTATAATATCTAGTTCGTGTCATACTGGGCCAAGAGAAATTTTATTAAATGGAAGGGGTGGATTGCTATTTAAAGTAGGTAATCACAAAGAACTTGCAAATAAAATTAAATATTATTTTTTTAACAAAAAAAAGTGTAGAAAATTATTAAATAGATCTTTCAAATCATTAGATAGATTTGATTATAAAAATAATTTACTAAAATATTACAAACTAATTGATAGTTTTTAAATTATAATTTTAATAGCTTATTTAGTTTTAAATAATGTTTAAACATGCTGTACTTACTTGTTTTTTTTTTTAAAATTACTTTATCTGCAAAAATTTTTTCTTTACTTAAACTAGAGTAATCTATTAAACTTTTTAAAAGACCATCTTTAGAATTATTTTTGAACAATATCCCATTTTCTCCATTATTTAAGAATTCTTTTGGCCCATTTGGACAATCACTTGAAATTATATATGAATTACACATTGCTGCCTCTATCATTGCAAAACCAACCTCTTCCCACAAAGAGCTTAATACAAAAACCTCACTATTTTTCATAAAACTATAAATATTTTTTTTGAACCCTAATAAAAAGATTTTTTCTTTAAGCCTTTTATTTTCTATTAATTGTCTTAATTTTTTTTTATCCTCTCCTTCTCCTAATATAAAAAGGACAAAATCATCGTTGATTTTAAGAAATTCTGAGAATTCATTTATTAGATATGAAAAATTTTTTTGTCTAGTTAATCTTCCAACTGATAAAATAACTTTTTTATTTTTGATTGTGTTAAAGTCACCTGGCAAATTAATTTTCTTTTTTAAATTTCCAATTTTTAATATCGCATCGGGTAAATAGTGTAATATCCTTCTATCGAACAAATCTAAATTTTCTAAATCTTTTTTTAAGTCTAAAGTTGGACATGTAACGATATTTATTTTTTTAGAAGATAATCTCCAAAAAAATTTTCTAATAATATTTAATTTTGGATACCCAGATATTCTTAAAATAAAATCTGTATTAAATTTAAACAGATTTAAAAGTGTTAGAGGTAATGATGTAATTAAATGTAAAACAATCTTGTCAGGCTTTTCTTTTTTTAATAAAAAGAATAGAGGAAAGAATGATAATAAATAAATAACTATATAAGAAAATCTACTCCTAATAAAACCTTTTTTAGGTAATATTTTGAAATATTTGAAATTCAAATCAATTATATTAACAGAATTATCTTTTAACATTTTCCGATGTTGATCCCATTCTCCGCAAACATTAATTATTCGGACATCATTATCTTTGCCATACTTGGATAAAGAAATTGCAGAGTTAATTGTAGATATAACCGTGCCTACTCGATCCAAACATGGAGACCAATAAAATATTTTTTTTTTCATTAGTATTTTTTTACATTAATTTATAAGATTAATATGTAAATTTCTTTATGATTTTAATTACTGGCAGCACTGGATATATTGGTTCGCATCTTTCACAATTTTTATTGAAAAAAAAGATTCCATATATAGGAATAGACAACCTTTCATATTCATATAAAACCAATGTATCTAATGTAAAAAAACACAATTTTTTTTGTATTTCAAACAACAAAAAAGTTAAACAATTAATAAGAAAATATAAGATTCATACAGTTATTCATGCAGCAGCATCCTCTTATGTCTTAGAGGCAGAGAAACGTAAGAAGACTTATTTTTTAAACAATGTTATAAAAACTAAAAATTTCATAAATATTTGTAAGAAAAATAAGGTAAGAAGATTTATTTTTTTATCGTCATCTAATGTTTACCAAGAGCCAAAAAAAAATAAAATTTTAAAAATAAATGATAAAACTCTTCCAAAAAATTATTATGGTAAAACAAAGTTAATTGTAGAAAAATATTTAAAAAAAAAGAAATTTGACAGTCTAGTAATCTTAAGATTATTTAATATAATAGGTATAAATAATGGCAATTTTAAAATTTTTAAATTCAAAAAAAATAATTATCAAAGATTAATTTTTAAATTAAACCAAAATAACAAATTGAATAAAACTACCAAAATAAATTATATTTTGAAAAAAGGTAAAAAAATATTTCCATCAAGAGATTTTGTAAATATATCAGACCTTATGCATGTGATAATAAAAATATTAAAAGTTACATCCTTAAAACAAAGCACAAAAATTTTTAATGTCTCCTCTGAAGTTTCAACTCCAATAAACAGAATTATATCGAAATTGAATAAAAGAATAAAAAAGAATTATAAAATAACGTACAATGAAATATCAAAAAAAGAACTTGAATTTACTAAAGGGTCTAATAAAGAACTTTATGAATTTATAAAATTTGTGCCAAATAAAATACTTAAAATATATTAATTACATAAATATGGAAAAGTTTACTAACTTTTTAAAAGAATTTAGAACTAGATCTAGACATCACTCTAAATTAACTAATTTTATAGTTCCTGAACTTATAAAATTTGAAAACTCAAATATTCTTGAATTCGGTGTAAGTGAAAAATGTATGTCAACAGAGTTATTTTTAAATTATTGTGAAATTAAAAAATGTAAATTATTTTCTGTAGATAACGTTGACTATTCCAAGAAATTCTCAAATGATAAATGGAAATTTATAAAATCAAGAGATGATGATTTTAAAAATATAAGCTCACAAATACCAGAGAAAATCGATTTAATTTTACTTGATACAATACATGAAGCTGAACATGTTAAAAAAATATTTTACTATTATTATGATTTTTTAAAGAAAAATTGTTGTTTTTTTATAGATGATATAAGTTGGTTACCTTATTTAAAAAATTCCGATAAAAATCGTTTTTATGCAGAAATAAATAATTATGAAACATTCATTAAGTTACTTGAAATATATAATAATAATCAAACAAATTTTAATATCGAATTTACTTTTGAGGGTACAGGTATTTGTAAAATTAAAAAATTGAGTGAAAATAAACTTAATATTCCAAAAGATATTAAATCTAGGAAATTTTCAATTAAAAATTTAATACGTAAAGTTATCAGATAGAAGAGATTATTTTTTTTGCTCTCCAAACAAAATCTTCTTTGTTTGCAAATTTGTATGCATTAAATCTTAATTTATTGAATTTTTTAACATTAGATTTAATTTTTTTTATTTCCTTTAACCAAACATCATGGCTATTTTTTTTAAATACTAAGATAGAATTTATATTATGTTTTAATACTTCATTTATTACCTTTATATTTGAACAAATTATAAGTTTGCCTGTGATCATATAGTCAAATATTTTTAATGGAGAAGTGTATTTTGAAATATCTCCGACATTTCCAGATACAGTAATTTTATTGGTATAAGGTAATAAGCATATATCTATATTTTTAAGCTTTCTTCTTATTTTTGAATAAGGGATATAATTTTGAAAATGCAAGTTTTTTGATGAATATTTATTACTCAAATTCTTAATCTCTTTTTTACTGCCCCCATAGATATAATATTCATTGGTTTTGTCCTTACTAGATAGCCTTATTAACATATCAAGTCCGCGAGATTTATAAATAGAACCAAAATATCCAATTTTTAAATTTTTATTTAAACTTTTATATTTCTTAAATTTTAATTTAATTGATGAAGCATTGTGAAGAACTAGTAATTTATCTTTTTTTACAGAATAGGATTTATGATATTTGTTTTTAAGAGTTTTTGTTGTGGTAATGATCTTTAAAATATTCTTATTATTAAGAAATTTAAAATGTTTAACTATAAATTTGACTATTCTTCCTTCAATATGAATATCATCGTGTATCTCAAGAATATGGGCTTTGTTTAAAAAGCACAACAGTAAAGAAGTAAAAAAATTTCTAGTTATGAATAAATTTTGATTTTTATATTTTGAGATGAGTATAGAGAATAGAGAATATAAATAATAATTTATACCTGTAGGAAATTTTTTAAAATATTTAATCCTTTTAATTCTAAACTTATTTTTAATATCATAAAAATTATAATAATTTTCATCTCTATACCCTGTGTTTGGCAATACAAGATTAACATTGTGTCCAATCTTGCTTAGAGCTTCACAAAGTTTTGCTGTCTGCAAACTACTTGCATTTTTGGAAGGAGCCGCAGAATTCGATATATAACAAATATTCATCTGGGATCCAAGATATACTTATTTAATAAATTTTTATCAAATTTTTTTTTTTTTGGCTTTAAAAAAGCCATTCTGCCAATCTTTTTAATTTTATAAAAGTTCTTAAGAACAGTATAGTGAGGTCTATCAAAATAATCGTCTAGTAAAATTTTTGTTTTAACCTTTTTTTTTTTTAGAATTGAAAATAAAAATAATAAACATGCTACTCTAAACCTACCATCAATTAATATAAAATCGGGAAATTTTTTTCTAGAGTACTGTTCAATTGATTTGACATAATTTAAAAATTTTTTTTTTTGTACAAATAACGGATAAGAATATTCTCCCACAATACCGATATTTATGAATTTAATTTTATCATTTTTTGTTATTTTTTTTATCTTGTTGTAAAAAAATTTATCTAATTCTATTGATATATATTCTTTTTTTTGTTCATATGCATGGATGGTTGATGAGCCAGAACCATATTCAAAATAATAATTTGATTTTTTGAGTAAATTTTTAAAATAATAATTTGCTAAGTGGCTTCCAAAATTAATATATCTCGAAACTTTTATATTGCTTTTATTTTTAAATTTTTTTTTGAACCTTCTCAAATTTTCGAAGAATATCATATAATTATTTCAATTTTTTAAACTTTTTAAAGTCATCAATAGTATCAAATTCAGCCCATTTTAAATTCTTTAGGATAGAGTTAACAGAATATTTCATTTTAATTAAAATCATTAAAAAATTTGTAAAATCTACTTTTTTATTTTTTTTGAGGATTTTATCTAAAAGTTCTGAATTGCGAAAATCTTTTAAAATACTTCGAGATAATTTTGTTATTCCAACAAATCTCCCCGAAATATTTTCTAGATTATTTGTTTTTTTTCCAAGTTTAACAATTTTATTGTTTTTTATTAACAATTCTTCAATATCATTTTTATAATTTTTTTTTAATTTCCATTTTTTTAACCAATCTTTATCTACTAAAGTAGTTATTTTTTTTTTGGATTTAATAACTAGCGATAAGCATTTTTCATCAAAAATAATATCTGAATAAATTACCAATATATCGGTATTTTCAGGTATTTTTCTTAAAGATAAATTGAGTGAGTAAACCATATTTGTTGTTTTATAATTTTTATTATGAACATAATTATATTTATTTTTTGTTTTATTTTTTATGAGATTTGCCTTAAAACCAGTTACTATAAAAATATCAGAATCCTTAAATTTTTTTTTGTTTAATAGTCTAATATTCTTTTCTAAAATTGATTTTTTATCTTCGAATTTATAAAGGCACTTTGGATATTTTAGTCCGGTTCTTTTACCTGAGCCTGCACACAAAATTACAGCTTTCATTATTTCAGTAATAATTTTATCATTTTATCTAATATATTAAAATTACTAGTTCTTTCTGGGTGCCACATCACACCATAGATTTTTTTTTTTTCATGTTTGAACATCTCAATATTATTATTTTTATCAATTGCCAAAGTTTTAAATTTTTTAGATTTTGAAACACGATTTATTCCATAATTATGAAAACTATTTACATAATATTTTGATTTTCCAAAAATATTTTTATTAATATATATATTATGGTTTCTTTTCATATGTCCATAAATTCTATCAATTTTGCCGTTGAAAAAATAATTGATTACCTGCATTCCTCTACATACTCCTAAAATTGGAATATTTCTTTTTAGACCGTAATTAATAACGTTTTGTTCTACCTTAAGTCTAGTTTTTGAAATTTTATCTTTTTTCATTATGTCATTACCTCCAGGCAAAATAATTATATCGATCCTTTTTATGGTCTTTAAAATTTTTTGAGATATTTTTATTGAATTAGGTAATTGATTAAAAACATGATTTCTCTTATCAAAATAATTAATCCAATAATGATCAACAAAATCTATATAAGTTTTATGATATCTTTTATAATTAGATGTTATTAGAATATTCATAATTATCTTATTATTAATTGTTTATTTTTACAATTTATTGTTATTACAGAATTGTTTTTTATTTTTTCAAAATTATCATTACCTAATCCAATTACTGCAGGAATATTTAGCTCTTCACACCTTATAGACATATGTGAATTAATACCTCCATATTTGGTTACTAATCCACCAATTTGATTTGAAAATATCCAATCAAAACCGGGGTCAGCGTTTTCAATTAATATAACTTTATTAGAAAGATTTAAATTAAAATTTTTATTTTTTATTTCTATAACTTTTCTTGTTATAACTTTATCAGTTACAAAATTAGGTTTAGTTAATAAGTTTGAGGCAATAAAAAAATCATTAAAATTAGTTATCAAATAAGGCAATTTAGATTTCCTATTAATTAGTTCAAATTTTTTATCTTCCATTATTATTTTATTTATAATTTTATTCTTATTTTTTTTTGTTAATTTAAATATATTATTTAAATCTAATTTTGAAAATTTATTTTTTGATATTTTAAAATGGCTTAAATAATATTTCAAAATTTCTAAAAGATCACTTAAAGATCTTGTGAATATAAATTTCGAATTTTCTCTTAATTTAATAGAAATTAAGCAAAATTTTATTAATTGATTATAATTTAAAGTAAAATTATTTTTTTTTAAAAATAGATTTATATTTTTTTTATCTCTTTCTTTTATTCTTGGAATTTTTAGCTCTAGAGAGAGTAATTCGTTTATTTTTTCGATCCTTCTTGTTTTTAATGAGGAGTTATACCTTTTTACATTTATATCGTATGTTCCAGGCCTCAAATGATAAAAATAATTATCAAATATTTTTTTATTTTTATCAGTTTTTCTGATCTTTTGAAGATTGATATAGAAAGTTGTAATTGAATTAATAGAATTAATTAATTTTATATAACTAATTTTACTTATAATTTTTTTTTCAAATAGTGAGTTTAAGAATTTTTTTCCAATAAATGCATATCTAGCATAAATAGAAAAAGGTATTATTCCATTTTTCTTTATATTTAAAATTAAATTTTCTATTTCAAATTTTATTTTACTATAATTTTTTTTTTTAAAATTTTTTATAAGAAAAGTTCTGTCTTTTTCTAATTTAATCAAAGATTTATTTAGTAAAAATCCATCTTTATCAAAATTTAAAATTTTTTTATTAGTAAAAATTTGTAACTTTTTTAAATAATCAGTTTTTTCTTTATGATTTAAAAAATTATAATTTTTTAAAACTTTTGATTTTGTGAATGCATCATAGCTTCCATCTGAGATATCAAATTCAATTTTATCATGTAAATATGGTTTACTGATAAGTTCGTAAGACCAATAATTTACTATCTTCTTTGCAGTTTTATTTTTAATAACCGAGGGTAAAAAAGAGTAAAAACTAAGTCTAGCATCAATAAATGGTTTTCCAGTAAATTTATACATTAGTGGTCTATCAACATTTTTATATCCCATTTTTTTTCTCGCTATAGACCAACTTTTTTTTGTAATCAGTTCGTAGTACAGTGAATAAGCTAAGTTGTTAGGTTGATAACCTATCATTTCTGCCGGATTCCAATCTGGCATCAGGCCAAATATAGAATATTTACCGAATTTTTTATTAATTGAATTTATTTTTATAAAATTTTTCTGATTTTTTATAAGATTTTTATAAAATAGTTTTTTTTCAGAATTCTTCCAATTTTTTGTAGTTGATATTGGTCTAATTTGAAAAATGTTGACAATACCTTTCTTGTCAACTGCAAACTCAATATCAATTTTTGCATTGTTAATTTTTTTCTCTATTTCTATAACTGAAAAAATTATTTTTCTAAATATTTTAGATCGAAGACCTCGTATATTTTTTTTAAAAATATGTATAACTCTTCCACCTGTTTTACTTCCAGATGTAACAGTATTTGTGAGGCTTGAGGTATCATCATAGTTTATCACATAATAATCTGAACCATCTTGAATACTAAAATTGGTTACAACTCCACTTAACTTTGAGTTGAAGACGTAATTTTGAAAAATGATTTCACTTTGATTTATTATAAATTTACTTTTAGTCTTAGATTTGTATTGTTTGACTAATTTATTAATACCTAAAATTATGTTTTTTTTTGAATTGTTTAAATCACTTAAACCATCAAATTCTCCAGCCATTGATTTATTTTTACTATCTTCAAGATAATAAGAAGATCTGATGCAAATTTTTTTTGCTAGTTTTTTTATTATTAAATTTGAAATTTTATTTTTATTCTTAATAATATCCTCAATTTTATATTTGTAAAAAGTAGGAATAATTGATTTTTTCAAATTTAACTTTTTCAATTCAACTAAGTTTTTTGCTTTTGAGGAAAAATTCATTTAGTATTTATATTTAAGATTTATATTTGTCTAAATATTGTCAAATTTGTATATAAATCAATTATATTATAAGATGAAAACAGTAATAGTTTTAGGTACAGGTAATAGTGGTGCTGGTGCAATTCATGACTATCTTTTATCTAGAGAGGATTTTCAAAGCCCGTTCAGTGGTAAAGAGTTTAGAATTGTTAATGATCCCAATGGTATTGATCAATTATATGTAAGTTTGTATAAGAATTTTAGCATAAACGGTGCTGCCAAAAGTGTTGAAAGTTTTTTAAAATTTATAAAAAATTCATATAATTCAAATTATAACAAAAAAAATAAAGTTTATAATTCAGATATTTTAAAACTTGCAGATGAATTTACCAAAAATATCGTTGATATTAGTTACAATGGGTGTCCGCAATTTTTTTTTGATAAAATTACTTTTTATAAAAAATTATATTTTTACTTTAAAAGATTTATTTTAAGAAAAAAGAGTAAAGAAATAAAAATGATTAACATGGTGATGCCTTGTGAAGAAGAAAAGTTTTTATATTTTTCAGAACAATTTTTAAATAAGTTGTTTGAGTCAAATAAAAATTATTCAGAAAACAAAAATATAGTTATTGAACAAGGTGGTAATATATTTGACCCTATTGGTTCTACAAAGTATTACGGTAGAAGAAAAATTATTATTGTCCAAAGATGTCCCAAAGCTATTTATTGGAGTATGAAAAGAAGAAACTCATTAAGTTATCCTGGTCATGATCTCAAAGTTTTTGTCAATTGGTATAAAAAAATAATGCAAAAAATTAATACAATTGAAATTGGAAAAATTATTCATATAAAATATGAAAATTTTTTTTCAGATTTTAAAAACGAAAAAAATAAACTTTGCAAAGAATTAGAAATTTCATCTGAAATTAAAGATAACTTCGATTTAGATCATACTAAAAAAAATTTATTTAAATTTAAAGATAATCTTAAAAATGAAGAAATAGAATTTATTAACAAAGAATTGAAAGACTATATTCAATGTTAATAAAAAAAATAATCTATATAGCTGACTTTTCTCTTCCTAATAAGTCTGCTTATGCTTTACATGTGTTAAAGATATGTGATGCTTTTGGCGAATATACAAAAAAAAAAGTAGAATTAATTATTCCTTTTATATCAAAGAGATATACAATAAAAAAAATTAAAGAAGATTATAAGCTTAAATATAACATTAAAATAAAAAGCTTTTATAACGAAAAAATCAAATTAAGTTTTTTTAAAAGAATTTTTTTTGCTTTTAAAATATCAAATTATTTAAATATTTATAAAGATACTTCTTTAATAATCTCAAGAAGTATAATTCCAAGTTTATTTTTAAGTTTTTTCAATATTAAGAATATTCTAGAAATTCATACAGAAATGACAGGTTTGACTAAATACATTTTTTTCTTAACAAAACTTAAAAGAGTCAAAAAAAATTTAAAGTTTATTTTTATTAATAGAAAATTAAAAGAAAAATTTAATATTCCTAATGCTAAATCTATAGTTTTATTTGACGCGGTAGATAATAGAGACTTTAACAAACATAAAAAAAAATTAATAAAAAATACTTGTTTTTATTCTGGAAGTTTTACTGAAGGAAAGGGATTAGAGTTAATTTTAAAAATATCAAAAAAGTTACCCAATATAAACTTTCATTTATATGGAAATAATGAAACAATTTTTAACAAATCAATTTTGAATGGAATTCCTAGAAATGTACATTTTAAAGGATATTTTACATACTCTGAACTAACAAAAAAGATTAATCATTATAAAATTTTATTAATGCCGTATCAACAAAAGGTAGGAGTATTAATAAAAAATATAAACGTTGCTAATTATTTTTCTCCAATGAAAATGTTTGAATATATGGCCGCTGGAGGAATAATTATTGCATCAGATTTAAAAGTATATAGACATATATTGAAAAAAAACTATAACTCAATTTTAATTAAACCTAACGACTATAAAACTTGGCAAAAAAATATAATCACAATTATGAAATCAAATAAATATTTTTACTTGGGTAAAAATGCAAAAAAAGATGTGATAAAATATACTTGGATTTTAAGGGTTAAAAAAATAATTCAATTCAATGAAAAATAAAAAAATTATTGTAACCGGCTCATCAGGTTTTATTGGATTTCATGTAAGCAAGCTACTTTTGGAAAATAATTTTATCTTAATGGGGATAGATAATCATAATAATTATTATGATCCAAAATTAAAAATTAAAAGATGCAATTTATTAAAGAAATATAAAAATTTTAAATTTATTAAATTGGATATTAAGAAAAAAAATGAAACTGAAAAAGTTTTCAAAAGATTTAATGCTGACATCATAATTCATTTAGCTGCCCAAGCTGGTGTAAGATATTCTTTTATAAATCCAAAAAAATACATTGACTCAAATATTACAGGTTTCTCAAATATCTTTGAGATAATGAGAAAAATATCTTTAAATAAAATAATTTATGCCTCATCTAGTTCTGTATATGGTGATTGTAAAACGTTCCCTTTTCATGAAAATTTAGAACTTAACCCACTAAATTTTTATGGACAAACTAAATTAATGAATGAAAATATATCAAAAGTTTATGAAAAAAATTTTAATATAAAATCAATAGGTTTAAGGTTTTTTACAGTTTATGGTCCTTATGGAAGACCAGATATGTTTATTCCAAAAATTATAAAAAGAATTAAAAAAAATAAACCTGTAGAACTATATAATTATGGTAATCACTTTCGTGATTTTACTTATGTTGAGGACGTAGGTAAAATTATTTTAAAAATTATAAATAAATTTAATTATAATTCTAACTTAAGAATATTAAATATTTGTAGAGGTAAAGAGATAAATATTAAACGAGTTATTAATATTATTGAAAAAAAGTTAAATAAAAAGATTAAAGTCATAAACAAACCATTCCAAAGAGGAGATATGAAGAAAACGTATGGTGATAATTCTTTAATATCAAAAAATTATAAATTAAAAAAATTTCAAGAATTTGAGCAAGGAATTAATAAAACTTTAGATATAGATTATTAATAATAGAATTACTATTTTTTGGAAAAAAATTTTAGGAAAAATAAATTTCATCAATAGCATTGCAATATTTTGAAAATCTAATTTTTTCAAAATGGAAATTTTTATCAATGTAATTTGAAGCGTTTATATCGTTTGACTTTACTTCAACAATAATCTGATCTTTTATAGGTATCATATATTTCTTTTTTTTAAATTTTGAATATTTAATATTTTTATCAATAGTTAATCTAAAATTTAACAAATTATAATATTCTCTATAATAGTTCGTCTCAACTATTGGATAACATTGTCCATACTCAAAATCGTAGAAGCCTGTTTTTAATAATTTTTCAAAATTTAAATTTTTTTTTGAAACTTTTATTTTACCCTCAGGGGAATTAATTTTTATTTCAAAACTATAGTTTCTATTTGAACTTTTAGACATTTTATTTGGGTAAGATCTCAATCTTATTTTTTTTCGGGGTACTGTACCTTCTAAAGAGTCATAATAAGACTTCATTTGACTATTATCAAAATAAATAGAATTTATCTCTCTCTTGGGATATAAGATATTAGCTTTATTTGTAGATAAAAATTTATATAGATAATTTAATTTAGTTTTTTCAATTTTATATTTATTTTCAATTCTAAATTTCATTTATAATATCAATAGTTGATCCATCATCTACAATAACTTTATTTTTATAATCTCTACAAATAAATTTGTTTATCAAAATTTTTCCATAACCAAACTCTTGTTTTTTATTATACGCAGTTAGGCAATTTTCTAAATTACTCATATCCATAAAATCTATTTCACTCACTGAAGAGTCTTTTGATGCAAACCCAGAGTAACTATTTTTAACAACCAAATTTTTGATATTAAAAAATGAACTTTCTCCAACAGAAATACCTTTATCACCACAATCATTTAAAATTGCGTTAATTATAAAGTAATTTCCAAATGAAAAATCGGCACAATCATTCATTGAATTATTTACAACTAAATTTTCAATTTTTATTGATGAAAAATCAATATCTAGCCCATCTGATTTAGAATTATCAATATCTACTTTTTTAACAGATCCTATTGAGCGAATTATATTCACTGTATCCTCACAATTAAAATCTGCTGCATTTATTTCTAAATCTATTAAATTTGAATCTAAAATTGTTAAACAACCAGTCAAATTAAAAAGATTGTCAAATCTTATATTTTCTTTAATTGAAGAATTGTTCAAATAAATTTTTAAATTATCTAATTCAGAATCGTAAATTATTACTCTTCCAGAATTTTTAATATAATTTAAATTTAGAATATTTTCTTCTTCATTGTAAGAAATTTTAATATTATTATTGTGAAATAAGTTTATTTTTTTTCCAATTTGCTTTTTTGCGAATACATTCTTTAAATCATTATCAACTTTTCCAAATTCTCCTTTTAAATATTGCCGTTTATTCATTCCTATAAAAATTAGATAATCATTATTGAAACTTTTTTGGTTAATTATATTATCTAGCTCTAGAAAATTAATTTTTTTTATTTTACAATTTGATAAATTATAGTCACATATTTCTATATTTTTTAAATCATAATTAGTGTTTAATTTTTGATTATCAATTAGGAAATATAACTTTACCTGTTCATTTAAACCCATATTTTTTTCATAATTTTTATAGATTTGATTAGGCGACGATATCAGTTTTTCATCTAAATTATTTTGATAATTTTTAATTTTCTCTAATCGAATAATTATTTTTGATAAGACTAAATCTAATTTTTTTTTATCAAATTCTTTGAGACCATTATTTTTTAAATTTGTAAGTAAATCAAGTCTATTAATTTTTTGCAAATGTTCTAACATACTTTTTGATCCATAAATTGCTGATTTTGTTACAACAGGGTTTCTATATCTTTCACTCTTTGATCGAGTGTAATTTTTTTTGTAATCAAAAAATAATTCCTCTATTTTTTTCCATGGTGCAAAATATAAATTTTCATATTTTCCATTATATGGATTATAATTTATAGTTGATAATATTTTAGACATACCATCATAATAAATTGGCTCCATTCTTGAATATATTGAGTCATAGTAAAACCTTCTATCGTCATAACTTAAACCATGCGCCGCTCCAATTCCGTACATTAAAGCATCAAATTTATTTATTTTAAAAAATTTTTCACTGCCAGGATTTTTGAATCTTAAAGTTTCATCTTCATTTATTCCTGTTCTAAATTTATAAGAATTTAATATTTGTGAATTATATTCTTTTATAGCATTTAAAGAGATTTGAAACTTATTATAATTATCTTTTATCCATTCAGAATTTGAAACCCTAGCCATTTGAAGGTAATCATTTGAAAAATCTTCTTTTGACTCTAATATTGGCCCTTCGATGAAATTATTATTTTCTATAAATTCTTTTTTTAAAGACTCTTGAAAAATATATAAGGTCATCTTATCACCTACTTTTACATTAACGTAAAAAGTTCTTGGTGATAAAAAACCTAAAAATTTGAATAATGTAGTTGCAAAAATTTCGTTAGAAAAATATCTTGTTCTAGGTCTTAGTAATTTAAAATTCGTTATACCGTTGATATTGCCATCTTTTAAATTAACTCTTAAACTTGGTATAGGAAAACCATCTATAATTTCTATATGATCTAAAAAATCTCCATGAACTCTTACTTTTGAAAAAAAACTACAACTATTACCATTTTTGTAATTTACAATTATAGATGCTTTATATCTTTCTTTATTAATTACTATTTTTTCATTTTTATAATCTTTAATTAGAGTTTCACTTATTTTTCTGAAAAATTTCCTACTATTATCGATATTTATTTCTAAGTTTTTTATACGTAATTCTTGTTCTACTTTTTTATAATTACATTCAGCGTTCGAATTTGAAACATTAAAAAAAATTAAAACAAAAATAATAAATCTTTTCATTTCTTATAATTTATTATTAATTATATCTAATTTCAATATTGGTGATTTCTTTTAATTCTAAAAGTTTACTCTTTAAAGAATTTACTTCATCATTTTTTTTTAAAGAGATTTTGTAAAAGAATATATCTCCATTTTTTGAAAAATATTCAATATTTTTATGTTCCTCTAAAAATTTAATCTTTTTACTTGACTCTATTTCTAATAAAATTCTCTGTTCATTGTCATTAGTTGCAAAAGAATAATTAAATAAATTTAAATTTGTTTTTGAAACCATGAATTCAAATAATTTTGAAAAAATTAATGATGCTATTACTATTAATGTAATTAAAAGGCCCCATTTAATATTTACTCCAAAGGAGATGCCGCTTGTTATTAATGTAAAATACATTACCAGCTCTAAAGGATTTTTAACTGGATTTCTGAACCTCACAATTGACAATGCTCCTATCATTCCTAATGATAAAGCTAAATTATTAGAAATAACTTTAGTAATTACATAAGTGGTAATTGGTAAAATTAAAAAAGTTAAGAAATAATGTAAAGTATTTACCCAATTTTGTTTAATTAATACTAATGTGAAATAAATTAATAATCCTGAAAAAATTGTCAGCAGGATAGATAATACAGGATATAAAGTTGTTAAAAGTTTCAAAATTTTTAAATTAATAATAAAAAATTATATTTAATTTATACATCTTATTTAAGTTATTAGAAAGTATAAAAGTTGCAAAATTATTTTAGTTTGTTAGAGGGTTTAGTGAGCAGACAAATTTAATTTTTTAATTAATAGAAATATAAACTCTCAATTCATTTTAATTTTAACTATTGCTCCTGACTTGGAATTTTCTGTATTAACATTTGGTGCGTAGTCTATAACAAAATTAATGCCTTTTGTTTGATTAAACTTCTTAATGTAATCTTCTAGTTTAGGAATGTGAAAGCTAAACATAAAAATCTCACAATTTTTAAATTTTTTATAATTCTGTTTAAATTCCTCAAAATTTAAATCAGAAAGATTTTTAATTGGCCTTGAATATCTTGCGTATACTTGTACAATTTTCTTAACATATAAATCCAAAAAAAATTTTCTTCCAGCGTCATTATAATATACTGGAATACCTGAACATTTTTTTTCAAAAACGTTATCTATCACCCATTTTATATTCTGATGAGATTTTATCATACTTTGATAATAACTATTAAAATTTATAAAAGTAATTAGAATTAAAAATGGAAAAATAATTAATATCGATTTTTTTATTTTTAAAAAATAAAATCCTAACAAACCATTTAACAATATTATGTTTGGTAAAATTACAACTAAATTTCTGTAAGTTATAACTGGCATAAACAAAAAAGAAATCATCAAAGTTGTTATCATCAGAATAATCGAAGGGAAAACTATTCTTGAAGATAGCTTGAAAAAGTCAGATTTAAAAAATTTATCTAAAGTATTTTTATTGAAAATATTTGATCTGAAATTAAATAAAATAAAAAAACTTAAAAAAATTAATGAAATAAAAGAGTTTAGAGTCCACTCAATAAAAACTCTGTAGTACCATAAATTGTTTTTAACCCAGCTAAACATCTTCATGTTATCGTTATCAACTAAAGACGGGCCGTAAAACAAAATAAAGATGGTGAGTAAAATAATTATAAAAACAAAATTTATTTTACAATTTTTAAAATTTCTAAAATAAAAATTTAATAAGAATCTATATAAAATAATACTCATAGAAATTGTTAAACCAAATACATGTAACATTGATAGAATAATTGAGGATATAAGGAACAAATATCTGTGGGAGTTTTCTACAGAATTATTTAGATGAATTACATTTATTAACAAAGAAAAGCTCAATAAGATAAAATACATTCTTAAATCTAAAGAAAAGAAGAAAAAAAAATAACTTGAAATAAATAACAAAAATATAATTTCTAAATTTATATTAGCTGAATTATCTTTTAAAATTTTATATGAAAAATAAATTGGAATTACGCCTATCAAATTTATTAATCTTAAATAAATTAAATAATTTGCATTTTTCAATTCAAAAAAATTTAAAATTTCAATACATAAGAATAGAATGGTATAAAAAAAAGGTGAATGAGTGTCTTGTGTAAAAATTTCACCGATAGACAAGTTTCTGATATTTTCAGAAAAACTTATTGTTAACACTTCATCAAACCAGAACGGTTTATAAAAACCTTCTAAATACCCATAAAGAAATATTAAAAAATTAAAAAACAAGAAAATTTGAATTATTTTTTTCTCATTCATAATTTAATTTAACTAAACCTAAATATTTCTAATTTTAAAAAAAATATAAATTGTATAAGCAAATCCTTTTATAAGATCTAAATAACCCATTTTTGAAGACCCGGAAGCTCTTTTGGGCAAACTTACATTTAATTGTTTTATTTTATAATTTTTTTTCCAAAGAATTAAAGCACTTTCTGTAAAAAAAGAATAACTATTATTTTTTGATAACATTATATCTTTAAGTTTAATTTTATTAGCATTGTAACATCTATAAGCACCTGAGGTATCTAGATCAGCACCAAAAAGAAATTTTACAAACAAAAATCTAAATGTGGTGATAAATTTTCTGTAAAAACTCCACCCTTTTAGTGAATTTTTTCCCTTAAATCTATTTGTGATTACTAAATCACTATCTTTAGAAAATTTTAATATTTTTTTTAAATAAATAGGATCATGTGTTCCATCACAATCCATTGTTATTATAAATTGGTATCTTTTTTTATAACCATATTTTATTCCAACTTTGTGTGCTGAGCCTACCCCTAATTTTTTTTTTCTATTTATTAACAAAATATATTTGTTAACTGTCTTAATTTTAGTTATGTATTCTCTTGTTCCATCGATTGAATTATCATCGATAAATAATACATTATAACTATGATTAAAATTATTTTTAATTTTTTTTAATATCGGCTTTATGTTGTATCTTTCATTATATGTTGGAATTAAAATTAGAAATTTATTTGACATAATTTTTCATTATTTCATCAGCTGCATCAAAAATATTTTTTTTCAATTTCCAATTTAATTTTCTTTTTGCAAGTGAATTGTCCCCAATTATATAATTTTTATTTATATCTGGCTTAATATCAATTTTTACTTGCTTGGTATATTTTTTTATCAAAAAATCAATTATATCATTTACATTCGTCTTTAAATTGGATGAAATAATAATATTATCAAAACACTCTTTTTTTTTAATCAATAAATAAATTGCATTACAAATATCATCTGCGTGAGAAAAATCTCCTATCAAATTTTCTTTATAGATTTTTTTTATAAATTTTAAATCTTTTTTAACAATACTTTTTACTATTCTCGGTAATAAAAAATTTTTGTTTCTAAAAATAGAGTCATGGTTAAATAGAATAAGATTAGAAAACTTAAAATTATTTTTTTTTAAAGACATCATATAATTAAATATTTTTACTCTAAATTTTGTGTATGAGTCTGAAATAAAAATACTGCTTTGTTCATTAACTTTCTTTTTTTTTTTAAAGATTTGTGAGGAATTTGGAAAAATGAAATTGATATTCTTATCCGTTTTTATAATTGCAGTAATAATATTTTTGGTAAATCTATAATTTTTATTAAAGAAATTTTTTTTTGAATTAAAATTTGGATTTTCTGAACCAAAATGAATAAAATGACTCGGGTTAATTTTTTTTAAAATATTTTCTATTTCTCTTAGATTATTAAAATTTATTTTTTTATAAATTACAGATTTTATTTTATTTTTTCTTTTTTTATTGATTAACCCATATACTGAAAATTTTTTTTTAACTAATAATTTAGACAAAATTATTCCATTTTGGCCAAGTGCTCCAGAAATAATAATTTTTTTTGTATTTCTCATAAAAATTGTTTATCTTTTATATATAAGTAATGTAATAAATTATATGAAAATAAAAAGTTGTAGATCATGCAAATCAACAAATATTAAAAAAGTTTTTGATTTAGGATCGCAAAAATTATCTGGAATTTTTCCAAACACCAAAGATCAAATTAAGATTCCTTCCGGTAGTTTATCAATGGTTTTTTGTAATTCTTGTAATTTGCTACAACTAGAAAATTCTTTTGATCCAAATGTTATGTATGGTTCTAATTATGGATACATGTCATCATTAAATAACTCAATGATGAAACACCTTTACAATAAAGCATTAAATTTAAAAAAAATAATTAATTTATCTAAAGGTGATTTAATTTTAGATATAGGAAGTAATGATGGAAGTTTTCTTGGGTTTTTTTCTAAAGATTATAATCGTATCGGAATAGATCCTACAATAAAAAAACTTGGGAAATTATATAAAAAAGAAATAAAAAAATTTCCAAACTTTTTTACAAAGGAATTGATAGAAAAAAATTTTAAAAATAAAATAAAGTTGATAACCTCTATCTCGATGTTTTACGATCTTGAAAATCCAATAAAATTTACTGAAGATGTTCACGATGTTTTAGATAGAGATGGTTTGTGGCATTTAGAACAAAGCTATATGCCAATGATGTTGAAAAACAATTCATATGACACTATATGCCATGAACATCTGGAATATTATTCACTTAAATCAATAAAATTTATATTTGATAAGGTTGGATTTAAAATTATAGACTTACAATTTAATGATATTAATGGAGGAAGTTTTGCTCTTACTGTTGCGAAAAAAACTAGTAAAAAATTTAAAGAAGCTAGCAATTTAATAAATTGGCTTTTAAAAAAAGAGGAATTATTTAATTATAATTCTATAAGTGCTTTTAAAACTTTTTATAATAATATTTCAAAACATAAGAAAATTTTTAGAGATTTAATACTGAATTTAAGAAATGATAAAAAAAATATTATAGGTTATGGTGCTTCAACCAAAGGCAATATTATATTGCAATTCTGTAATTTGAATTCTAAGCATATACCTTATATTGCTGAGGTTAATAAATTCAAATTTAATAGATATACGCCAGGATCAAAAATTAAGATAATATCAGAATATGAAGCAAAAAAGAAAAGCCCAGATTACTTTTTAGTATTACCTTGGCATTTTAAAAATTATATTATTAAAAAAGAGAATAAATATCTAAGACGCGGAGGAAAGCTAATTTTTCCTTTACCGGATATTGATATAATATGAATAATAAAATGCTAGTTGAAACTTGTATTTACTGTAAAAGTAAAAGTAAAATATATTTAAATTCTTCAAACAATAGTAATGAAAAAAAAATTAATTTTACATCAACTGAAATATTAGTTGAAGAAAACGAAATAAAACCAAATTTATTCTATTGTACAAATTGTGAAATTATATTTTCGGAATTTTGCAAAAATAAATTTGAAGATAATTATAGAGATGTAATTGACTCACAATATATAAGTCAAATAGAAAATAAAAAACTATATTTTAAAAATTTGATAAACAAAATTTCAAAATATATTAAAGATACAGACGATGTTCTAGAAATTGGTTCTTATTATGGTGCATTTGGATCAGAAATAAAAAAAAAGGTTAAAAGTTATAAAGGTATAGAGTTATCTAAATTTGCCTCTAATTACGCAAACAAAGAATTTGGATTGAATATTTCCAATGAAAATATTTTTAATTATCTAGATGAGAGTAAAAAAAAATTTGATATTATTTTCATGTTTGATGTAATCGAACATCTTGATGATCCTAAAGAAGTGATAAAAGTTTGCTCAAAAAATCTAAATAAAAATGGTAGACTTATTATATCAACTATGAATATGGACTCATTTTTTGCAAAATTAACTGGTAAGCATTATCCTTGGATAATTTCTCAGCATAAATTTTATTTTACTGACAAGTCAATTAAAAAATTATTAAATTCGAGTAATCTAGAACTGAATAAAATTACCAATGATGTTAGAATTATTTCTTTAGAATATCTTTTCTTAAAAATATCTCAAAAAATAAAATATTTAAAATTTCTCTATAAAATAATATTAAAATTAAAATTTTTAAAAAATACTAAAATAAAATTTTCTCTTTTTGATATCAATATCTATTGTGCAGTTTTAAAAAACTAGAGTACAGATTTAACAATTAATTTATTCTTTTAACCGTATTTTTTTTAAATTCATTATATAAATTTATAGTCTCTCTAAAATTTTTTGGTTTCGAATATTTTTTTGCCAAATTGTTTGATATACCCCAAATTTCATTTTCGTAATCTTTCTCAAAGTAAAAAATATCATCTATATTTTTAGGGACGGCTACAAAATTTACAAATAAAACATCGCGATAGTTTCCGAATTTTGGAATGCCAGCTTTATGTATACATTGTGGTGTATTTAAAATTAAACTATCTCCTAATTTACCGCAATTTTTAATTTCATTATCAAAAGTTAAATCATTGTAATAATTTCGGTCACGATAATTACTTCTTGATACAAATTTTTTTGTGTCTTGGATTGAGTAAAAAGTCAACGGTCCATCACTTAATGATATATCTTGAAGATTAATAAATAATTTGAAGTAATTCATGGTATAATAATCACAGTGAAAATACATGTTATAGTGTTCAAACTTTTTTTCTCTTTCTTTTTTTAGGTAGTAGCTAGTATTCTCTATGCCATAATTTCTTTTTATGTGAATGTTATGTATAGCAATGCCACTTCTGTAATATCTCTTTAATGCTTCAATCACCTCTTTAAAGTTATGATTTAAATGATTTTTAATTTTACCTCTCATCTCTTCATCAATCTCAAATACGGTAGAGTATTGATTACTTATTTTTTGTATCTTCTTTATGTGGGGCGACTGAATCTTATCAGAAAGAAACTTTGCAATTTCTTTAGAATCAACATTTGGCTTCATATATCCTAAATCGTGATATAGGCTTAGATATTTTTCATTAGCATCTACAATATTTTTTTTAAAAAAAAAGTTGAACAAATTATAATTCAATGTATTTGGATTTTTGAAAATTTTGACACCAAAAGACTCGTTTATTTTGTGCAATATCATTGATCTTTTATATCAAAAGGAATATTTATTTCAATTAAGTAATT
Organism: uncultured Pelagibacteraceae bacterium; assembly: GCA_902583455.1. Lineage (GTDB taxonomy): Bacteria > Pseudomonadota > Alphaproteobacteria > Pelagibacterales > Pelagibacteraceae > Pelagibacter. The sequence continues at coordinate 138,806 of CACHVY010000002.1, forward strand.
CGTAATTTAAATATGCCTTTTTTTGGTTTAATTTAAGTTATAGGAATTAAAAGAAAATTAATACTTTTATCAATTAATGTTTTCAAAAAAATATATAAAATTATTTTCTGTACTAGAAAGAAAGCAAAAATTAAGATTGTCTTATTTTGCTTTATTCATAATTATTATTATGTTCCTAGAAACATTTAGTTTCGGGATGTTTTACCCTTTTTTACAATCAATAACTAACAATTCACTAAATAAGGAATTTTTGTCTGTTTTAGAATTTTTCAATAAAACAATGAAATTAGATTTGAGTATATCTTTAATAGCGTTATTGATATTTACATTTGCAATAATATTAAAAAATATATTCTTATTTTTTTTTGAATTTTGGTCACTTACTTTTCTAAGAGATTTAAGATTAGACTTTAAATCAAAAATTTTAAAAGCTCATTTTCAAGACCAATATGAAAAAGTATCAAATATTAAAACATCTGTTTATATTAGAGATTTTAGTAACACAGTAGATATTTTTATTAGAAGTCTTCAAAGTACTATGATGCTGATAATTGAATTTGGAGTATTTTTAGGCCTATTTGGTCTATTGGTCTTCATTCAATCTAAAGAGACAATTTTTTTTGTAGTAACTTTAGCATTCATTGCAATTATTTTTGCAATAGTTTTAAAAAATATTCTCAAAGTTTACGGAGGAAAGAATCTACATTTAGAAGAAAGATCACTAAATAAATTGATTGATATTCTAAATTCTACAAAAGAAATTTTGATGTCTAAAAAATCACCTATTTTTATAAAACAATATACTAAATTTCAGTTCGAAGAATTTACAATACGAAGAACAGTAAACTTGCTTCAAAAATTTCCAAAATTCTTTTTTGAAATCACAGTAGTGGTTGGGTTTACAGCGTATATATTCATTTTAAGTTTTAGTGGTCAAGATATAGGTAAAATAATACCTGAAATTGGGATTTTTTTTCTAGCAATTATAAGGATTTTACCAGCAGTTTCAAAAATTCTTATTCATTTTAATAAATTAAAATATGCAGAAGAGGCAGCCACAAAAATAGCTTCGGACATTAAAAATTATAATAGCTTATTTAAAGACAAAAAAGCTTTGATTGATGTAAGTTTTAAAAATTCATTAAGACTAAACAAAATTTCTTTCTATTATAAAAATCGAGACAAAAAAATTTTAGATAAAATAGATCTTTTAATTAGTAAAAACGACTATATTGGAATAGTTGGCCAATCTGGTGGTGGTAAATCTACTTTAGTAGATATTATTTCAGGATTATTAAATCCTATTGAAGGAGATATTTTTATTGATGAAAAAAAAATAAATAATCTTAATTCAACTAACTGGATTGATAAAATTGGTTATTTGACTCAAAGAAATAATTTGCTAGATGAAACAATTTTAACAAATATAACACTTGAATTTAATAAAGATAATATAGATTTAAAGTTGATAAATGAAATCTTTGATAAAACAGGACTAAGAGAACTCATCAACAATCTTCCAGAGGGAATGGATACCCCTATAGGACAAAACGGATTCGCAATATCCGGTGGTGAAAGACAAAGGATAGGAATAGCTAGACTTCTCTATGCAAAAAAAGAAATTTTAATATTTGATGAAAGCACCTCTAATTTAGACCAAAAAAATAAAGAAAATATTATTCATACAATTAATCAGCTGGCAAAAGAAAAAACTATTATAATTATAACTCATGACGAAAGTGTAATAAATAACTGCAGAACAAAATATTTAATTGAGGAAAAAAAACTAAAAAAAATCAATTAATCTAATTTTAGCTTGATGGAAAACTTTATAATCTTTTTTTTATTTTTTCTTATTTTTGAAATTTTATTAATTATATTGATAAATATTTTAAAAAGAAATTTTAAGTGGCTAATAAATTCAGAAGATGAGTTTCCACATTTTTCAAAAAAAAGACTAAATAAATTTTATAAAGAAAGCTATGATCCTATAATTGGATGGGATAGAAAAAAAAATAAAACTGGTTTTGAGCTTGGTGAAAAGAAAACATTTTTTTATATTTCAAAAAAAGGGTATCGAGGAAAAAGCAAATATAAAAAAACATTGGCATCAGTTTTTGGTGACTCGTTTGCATTTTGTAGATATGTTAATGATAATGAAACTTGGGAAAGTTATTTAGAAAATAAATTAAAATTTAATATACACAATTATGGTGTTGGAAATTTTGGATTAGATCAAAGTTTTCTTAAATTTTTAAAATATAAAAAAAATATTAAAAGTAAAATAGTTATTTTTAATGTAGTACCAGAGACAATCGCAAGAATAAATTCTTATTGGAAACATTATAGGGAGTTTGGAAACATTTTAGGTTTCAAGCCGCTATATAAATTAAAAAAAAATAAATTAATTTTGAAAAAAATTCCACTAAAAAGGAATTTTACTGAAAAACAAATATATCGTATTATCCCTGAAATGAAGAAATTTGATACTTTTTATAAATCAAAATTTTTAAAGTATAAATTCTCATTTCCGTATTCTTTAGTGTTTTTAAAAAATTTTAAATATTTTTCTAATATAATTCTAAATTTGTTAATAGCAAAAATTACAAACAATAAAAAATATCTCAATAAAGCTATTTCAGTAGTTTTAAAAGAAAATATCAGAGACTCGCATAGAATGTATAATGATCCATACTATTTTAAAAAATTAAAAGCAATGATTTATTATCTAAATGATGATTTAAAAAAAAAAAAAATTCATATGGTTTTGGTTATTTCACCCCAATTATTAGATTTGACTGAAGGTAATTATGATAGTGTATCAAAATTTTATAAACAAATTGGAAAAAAAATTTTCTGCTTGGATCTATATAATAAGATTAAAGATAAAGAATTTAAAAAATATTACTTTAAAGATATTTACGGTGGACATTTTAATAAATTAGGAAACAAATTAATTTCAAAAATTCTGTTTAATTATTTTAAAAGTAAAAATATTATATGATAATTTGGTTCAAAGGAATTTCGGGTGTTGGTAAAAGTACCTTGGGAAAATACTTTTATCAAATAAAAAAAAAAAAAATTAAAAACTTGGTATATATAGACGGTGATATCTTCAGAAAACTTTTTAAAAATGATTTGGGTTATAGCTTAAAAGATAGAAATAAAAACGCTGAAAGAATCTGTGCTTTTGTAAAATTTTTACAGACACAAAAAATTAATGTTATTGTTGCCGCAAATCTAACATCTAGAAAATATCAAAGATTATCCAATAAAATTTATCATAACTATCTAAGTATATTTATAGAAAGCAAATTATCTAATTTAAAAAAAAGAGATAATAAAAAGATTTATAAAAAAAAAAAAAATATTGTTGGTTTAAGCATAAAATTTAATAAACCCATAAACTCAGACCTTTATATTAGAAACGATAGCTCAAAAAGAAAATTTCTTAAAAATATAAAATTGATAGAAACATTAATTAAAAAAAAAAAGATATCTTATGATTAAATACTTTGCTCTTTTTTTTAATATAAGCCAAACACTATCAATTAAAAAATTAACCTAGGTAATAAAATTTTTTACCTTTTTTTAATATATATGGTTTAAAATCTCCAAAATTACAAGATGAAATTATTCTATTAATTTTTTCATTAGTCGCATTCTTTGGAATTTTGCACAAATTTTTAAGATCTTTAAGCTTATAAGTTTTAGAATTCCATCGATAATTCTTGTAAAAAACTTCAGATTTATGAACAAAATTTCTGTCTTTGTAAAATTTCTTTATAAATAATTTAAAAACATTTAATTGTAACTTGTATGTTGCAACAATGAGATTTTTTATATTCATATTTTTTTTTGTTATTCTTTGTTTTTTAACATAAATGATTTTCCCATTATCTACTTTTTCATTCAAATGATGGACTGTTGTACCAAAATATCTTTTTTTATCGTAAATTGAAAAATTTACACCACAACTTCCAGGATAATCAGGTAATGAAGTGTGAAAGTTCAATTTATATCCTTTAACGTCTCTCAAATTTTTTTTTTTGAAAATAATTTTAGTTTTAAATGATATTAAACAATCAAACTTTTTAAAATTTATGTTTATTTTTTCACCAATAATATTTTTTGTCATTATTTTTTTTGAATTCGGAAAGTATTTTTTAAGAAAAATAAATGCTAAATTAGAATATTCATCATTAATTTTACCAAAGAAGATGATTCTGTTAGATTTAAGTGATGCCATTGATCAATTTACATATTTTATTTATATCTTTTAATTCCAAGAAAGTATGTAAAGGCAAAGAAACTATATTGTTACTAAACTTTTTAGATACCGACATATCTCTAGAAGATTTAAATTTATTTTTTTTATAAAAAGAAAATTCAAGTATAGATTTATAATGAACTCCTGGATTAATATTATGTCTTTTTAAATAATTAATTAATCTTTTCCTATTTTCTACTAAAATTGAAAATAAATGCCTTGAGCTACCTTTGGAGTGAGGAACGATGAAAATTTTTTTGTTTTTTTTTAATTTTTTTTCATAAATTTTTGAAATTTTTCTCCTTATATCATTATCTTTATCTAAATATTTCAAGGATATTTTGGCTATTAGAGCCATCACTGAATTTCCGTTATACTTATATCCTAAGTAAGGAACATCATACTCCCACGTTTGAAGTTTTATATTTTTTTTAAATTCTCTTTCAAAAGTATTTTTGCTTATACCACACCAGCTCAGTTGTTTTGCTAGATTGTAATAACTTGTATTCTTAAAATTTATAATTCCTGCATCAGCTGTTGGTAAATTTTTAACCGCTTGAAAACTAAATATTGCAATATCACTCTCTTGACCTACGTGTTTTTTTCTAGTGTCGAAAGATCCTGACATATGTGCGCCATCTAATATCAGTTTAAGATTTTTTCTTTTACAAATACTTGAAATTTTATTTAAATTTCCCATAGATCCACCAAGTCCAACAAAAATTATTGCTTTTGTATTTTTATTTATAAGATTTAATATTTTTTTTGGGTCTAGTGTGCCTGTATCATCAATATCGCAAAATACTGGTTTAAGTCCTGCATATAAAATACAGTGTGAAGTAGAAACAAAAGAGATAGGGGTGGTTATTATCTCGGTCTTTGAGTTCCAGTTATTTGCTAATTTAAGTACATCTACTGCAACATGTAATCCTGCTGTTGCTGAATTAAGGAACAAAGAATTTTTCAAACCTGAGTATTTTTCCCATTCTTTTTCAAATATTACTGTTTTATTTCCAATACCGGTCCATCCTGATTTAAAAATTTTTTGTAAATCATTTAATATTTCATTTGATCTAAACCTAGGTTTAAAAACATTTATTATTTTTTTTTTATATTTCATTAATAATTGAGAAAATTATATATATAATTAATGTATTTTGTTTACAACAATTAAAATTTTGATCTTTGTAAATACTATAATGTATTTAATACAAACTATTTTTACTAATGAACTTAATTAATTCTATTTGTTGACAATTAAATTTCTGAAAATCTAAAAATTTTTTCAATTTTTTTTCTATTAAATTTATCTCATTGTAAAATATATTCATTTTATTATAGTTTTTTTTGTGTGAGAAAAAATTTGCTTTTATAGTTCTATATTTGTAATTTAAAGAACAATAAAGAGCTCTTGCTGATATATGTGAATTCCCACAATTTGAGCCAACATCAATTATAAATATTTTTTTTAATATTCTTGATCTTAAAATATCAAATGAATTGGATCTTTGGTTCTTTATGTAAACACAATAAAATTTTGATAAATGATTAAAATATATGTTCCTCAAAATCAAATTTATCAACCAAAATTTTTTATGAAATTGTTGTTTTTTGAAATAATTAGATTTACTCAATTTTTTCAAAAAATTCAGTTCTTCATAAGAATTATGAAGAGTGCTAAAATTTTTTTCAAGATAAAATCTATTTATATCTTTTAAGACTTTATTGTCAAATTTGTATATCTTTATTCTGCTCAATAAATCTTTATTTAAAGACGTGGTTCCAACAAACACAATTTTTTTTGAAAACACCATTTTTTTAAATATTTGAAAATTGGTGATAGAATTATAAATCGAAAAAATTAAAGGAAACTTATACTTAATTTTTTTAAGAAGACCTACTCCTGAAATATTTACATTTTTTATTTTTTCCTGAATTTTAAAATTATTTAAAGCATAAATATTTTTAAATTTATAAAAATTTGAAAGTGTAAAACCATACAATTTAAATTTTTTTTTCAATTTTATAATTTTATTTTTGTAGTAAAAATAATCTAAATCCCCATTCCAAAATAGAACAATTAATTTTATATTCTTATCCTTATATTTTTTTTCTTTTTTTAAAAGAACATCTAGTAATGATTGATCAAGAATAAGTAGTTCATCACTATTTAAATTCTCTAGATTTTTTATAAACTCGATATTCTTGAAGCAAAAGATTTTTTGGCAATAAATAATATAATTATCAATTCTATTCTTGGGACAAAAAATTTTAACTTTTTTTAAATAGTTTTTTTTCAAAAAATGGCTAATATTTTCATTCATTAAGTATTCTAATTAATTCAAATAAATAACTAAAATATATATTATAAAATAAGACAAATAATTTATTTATCGTAAAATTTTAGCCATAAATTGTTGTATTTTCCTAAAACAGGATCATTTAAGTAGAAAATGTGCTGATCGTTTTTTTTGTCATTGTAATATTTCCAATTTCTTTTAAAGTTGTCTTTTAGAAATTTTGCGTTAGCTCCTCTTCCATCACATACAATTATTGTTCCGGGTTTGTAAAAATATTCAAATTTTAACAAATCGCAATTCATAGGCATCAAATCCGGATGTTTAATGGTTATGCTGTTAATTTCTTTTTTAATTTTAAATTGATTGGGTCCGTCCAAATAAATGAAATCTGGATTGCAAAGAGGTAAATTTTTGAAATGATTGCATATACGGTCATTAAAAAGCGTCATTTCGACATCACTTCGTGAAAAGTTTACTTTAATAGGTTTTTTTATTTTTAAAATTTTATTAAATTTTTCTATTCTTTTTTTAGAAATGTCGAGGTATCTTTTTACATCATCTATAACAAATAATTCAAAAGGATTACTGCCTCTTAAATTTTTTACATCTTTTTGATATTTTTTTTTTAAATCCCATAAAGCTAAACTAAAGATTAAACTAGACCACCCAGAACCAAACTCGCAAATTGTTATTCTTTTGTTTAAAAATACATACTGATATAAATTATATAAATCACCTAACTCTGGAGGTGTTGGTTTTAAAGATGGTTTGAGATTTAGTAAATTAAGTCTTTTTATCTCATGTTTCTTTTTACTTAAATCCACTAATACTTTTAGGCCTTTTTTTATAAAAAAATTTTCAATAAATTTTTTATTTTTTTTGGGGGGAAATTTAATTTTCATAAGATAACTTTTATTAATTCAAAATTTAACATATTACAAGCTAGTCATAATGCTTTGCGCATCTTAAATTTATTGATTATATCTATTAATTATATAAAACAGCCTAATAAAATGACTAAAACTTTTATAATATCTGAGATAGGAATTAATCATAATGGCAGCTTAGATATAGCAAAAGAAATGATTTTAAAATCTAAAGAGTGTGGCGCTGATGCTGTTAAATTTCAAAAGAGGACTATTAATCTAGTTTATTCTGATGAACAATTAAAAAAAAATCGAGTAAGTCCTTGGGGCACAACTGAGAAAGAACAAAAAGAAGGTCTTGAATTCGGTCAAAAAGAATATAGTGAAATTAATGATTATTGTAAAAAACTGAACCTTGAATGGTTTGCATCTGCTTGGGATTTAGAAAGTCTCAAATTTTTAGATCAATTTAATCTCAAATACAATAAAATTGCATCAGCCATGATTATTGATGAAAATTTTTTAGAGGAAGTTTCAAAAAGAAAAAAATATACTTTTATAAGCACTGGTATGAGTAGTTTTAGAATGATTGACAATGCTGTAAAAATTTTTAGAAAAAATAAATGTGATTTTGAATTGATGCATTGTATTTCTAATTATCCATTTGAAAATAAAGATGCAAACTTAAATATGATAAATATACTGAAAAATAAATATGATTGTGATGTGGGATATTCAGGCCATGAAAAGGGAGGGAAATTGATATCAATTGCTTCTGTATGTTTTGGAGCTTCATCCCTTGAAAGACATTTGACTTTAGATAGAACAATGTATGGAAGTGATCAAGCAGCATCGATAACGCCTGATACTTTTAAAGATCTCATAGATGGTGTAAGAATTATTGAACAAGCAATGAAAGGAAGTTCTGATAAACAAATTTTAGAGTCTGAACTACCTGTTGCTAGAAAACTAAGAGCTCATATTAAAAATTCATCATGATTATTAATATTCCTATTGAAGTTAAAGATAGGGAATTACATTCAAAATTACTTATTTGTTATCACTTATTAAAACGTGAAAAAAAAATAAAAATCGTTTTGACTAAATCAAATATTCTTTTAGATGAAAAAATAAATAAAAAAAATATAGTTTATTTTGAAAAAAGCCTCTCCTCCCATAAACAAATCTTACAAAAAAAACTATTAAAAGAAAATTTTATAATAAATTTAGATGAGGAAGGGCCTTTTTATCATTGGCCAATAGCTTTCAAGAAAAATCGTATCAATTCAAAAATAATAAACAAAAAAAATTTTAAATATTTTTTTATATGGGGAAGCAATGAAAAATTTTTTTTTAATAAAAATCTTTTAAAAAATAATAAACAAAAAATTGTAATTTCAGGACACCCAAAATTTGATTATTTAAAAAAAAAAAATCGTAAATTTTTTTCTAAAGAAATAAAATTTATTGATAGAAATTTCAAAAATATAATCTTAATAAGTTCAAGTTTTTTTTATGATACAGTTATTGATGAGGATCTTTACAAGATTTATATAAGAGATACGATTAAAGATAAAAAAGGAGTAGAGCAATTTTTCAAAAATTTTAATTATGATTTTGAGAATTACGTGGGATTGATTAATTTATCAAAAAAAATTGCGAAAAAATTTAAAAATCATACTATTATATTTAGACCTCATCCAAGACAGGATATTAATAAAGTGAAAAATAGATTCGGAAAAATTCCAAAAAACCTTAAAATAATTTACAAGTTTACTTCATCTCCATGGATAATCAAATCTAATATATATGTTCATTCACATTGTGCAACTGTTTATGAGGCTCTTTTGTTGAAAAAGAAAATATTTTGTTTTAGGCCAAATCTAAAAATGATGTATGAAAAAAAACTTACAGAGTATGGTGAATTTTATCAGGATGAGAATAAACTTATCGAAAAATTAAGTAAACAAATTAATAAAAAAAAAATTAAAAATAATATATTTAATTCTAAAATAATTCATTTTGATGAAAAAGGTTTAGACTCCTCTGAAATTATCGCAAAGAAGATAATACAGAAGTTTCGAAAAGTTAAATCAGAAATAAAGTATAATAAAATTAGTGAAAAAAAAAGGAGTTATATAAAATATTTTATTTTTAGTTTACTAAGTATTTTAAAAGGATTTCTATATAATAATTTCAAAATTTTTTATTTATTTTTATTTAGATATTCTATAATTAAATCCAAGTATATTTTTACAAAAGATTACAAAAAAAATAAAATTAAATCTTTGCAAATAAGTGAGATTAACAATTTTTTTAAAAAAATTGATAATTCAAATTTAAAAATATACTGCAAAAAAATTAATGAAAAAATATTTGAAATTTATAGAAAATAACTTCTATTTTTGATAATTTTTATCTAAATTATTGTAAAATGGATTAATATATCGCTCATTGTATTTTGGATGACTAAAATTATGAAGTAGGTAAAATCTCTTTGCTAAGAAATTCCATTTTTTCCAATACAAAGACATTGTTTCAGATAGCTCTGGTACTGTTTCCATTTTAGATTTATTTTTTTGATTAAAATCATTTATAGCTCCTAATTCTCCAGTAAAATTTGATGAAAAATTTAAATCATCAAAATACAAAAATACTTTAGGTAATTTATTATCATGATCAAGTATTTTAAAAGAATCTTTAGTTGAAGAAAAATAATCCGCATCAATAAATAAAGCGCCAATTGGCGAAAATTTTTTATTTTTTATGAAGTCTGGAACTGTCTCTTTAAAATTTCCATAAATTAATTTACTCCTCTTAAGACTATCCAAGCAAGATTTTTTTGAAGTTTTCATCTCTCCTTCAGAGTATTGATAAGCTCTATCTCTATAATCTATGGGTGGAGGCATTCCGTCACCTCCTTCGAAACCATATATTTCTATCTCTATATTAAATAATTTTTCTATTTCGGCTGAATAATGTTCCAGATCAAGCAAACCTTCACCTTCCCAACAGCCAAATTCACATACAGAAATCTTTTTATATCCTAGTTGTGAAGCAATGCTAGAGGCAAAAAAAATACCAAATGCATATTGTGGTCTTGGAATAATGCCCCTTAAGATTAAATCAAAGTATTTCCGTTCATTTATATTTAGTTTACTTATAAAATATTTAATTTGATTAAAAATACTAAAATATTTTTTGCTTGATCTAGATAACATTAGATATATTTTTTATTTAATATATTCAATTTTTTATTTAAATCAAAAAAAGACTCAGTAAAAACTGGTGTATTAACATAATTTACTGGGATACCTTTAGTTTTTTTTCGTAAAATATCTCTTTGCTCATAATCTCTATAATAATGTTTATATTTTGTTTTTACAATTTTAATTATTTCTGATTTTTTTTTAACTAATTTTGAATTTAAAAAAAGACGCAAAATATCTTTTCCTTTTTGCTCTTTTCTTACTCTGGCAGTGAAGGATTGATAGTTATCAATTTTTCTTATTTGGGCTCTATCAAAATTTTTATCAAAGTTTTCTGAATAATGTAAATATTTTCTATTAATTTTTTTTGCAATTACCATTACATGTTCACTTAAAATAATTTTCGGTTTTACTTGAAATATTGATTTTCCATTTACAAGCTTTTCAATACCTGAGAAAGTTGTGATGAAAATTTCATCGAATATTGAATTGTTAATTTTTACTTTTTTATTTTTTATAGATATTTGTTTTATAAATTTTTTAATCAATTTTACATTTTTGTTATTCAATACTTTTTCATATAATGGATTTAAATTATAATTATAATTTTTTTTTGCTAGATAGCCTTTTGGCATAAATTTATCATAATTTCTTGTTATTGTAACATTAAATTCTTTTGTTAGGTATTCATTGATCAAAGGCATGTTCCTTTCCTCAAATTTATTGTCTGGAACTATCACGTTCGTTTGTGTGCTTATATAATGATTTTTATATTTGTAATAAGACCAAGCACCACCAACTTTTTTATTGAAGCTATATATTGTAATTTTGTTATTCAACTTTACTAAATGATTAGCAATTATCAGCATTATTGGTGAAGTGCCGATCAGCGCAATTCTCTTATTTTTTAATTTATTTTTCACTCTTAAAGTAGTTAATTAATTAGGTTTTTTTATAATTATTTTCGCTTTTACAGTGTTTTTAATTAAATTCAAATTATTTTTCTAAATTGTTTTCAATTTAAAATAAATTAAGTAATACTTGTAATTTCTACATTTCTGTATTCTATATGAAAAAAAATAACAATTTGTTTACAATTTTTTTTAATAATTTTTATAATTATTTATTCAAAAAAAAAAATAATATTTTGATAGATAAATCAGAAATTAAGAACGAAAAATATTCTCATATAAAATCGATTAATCATTCAACTGCTTTATATACTGTTTGGTTATTAAATTTAAAAAGATTACACGATTTAATTAAAAAGAATATTAATTTGGAAAATTATCATTTTGTTGATGTTGGATGTGGAATTGGAATTCCATTAATTTATGCCTATAAAAATCTTAATTTTAAAAGTTACTCAGGTTTTGACTTAATTTCGGATTATATATTTATAGCAAAAAAAAATATTAGTCATTCTTTAGGATCTCATTCGATTAATTTATTTGAGGCAGATGCAGCTGATTTTATTCTTGAGAACAAAAGTTATTTCATATTCATGTATAATCCATTTGATGAAATTATAATGGAGAAATTTCTTAAGAATAATTATAAACGCTTAATTAAAAATAATTCAGTAATTGCTTATTCAAATTTTAATCAATTAAAAATTATTAGAAAATTTACAAAAAATATACAAGAAATAAAAAAATATAAGCTAGCATGCTGTTACTTTTAATCGAACCGTTTATTCCTGAATGATCTTTGAAAAAATTGAAATAGAGAGAATAATAAATGATAAAAATATTTCTCAAAAAAAACATTTTAGATATAAACTTGATAGTTTAATGAGGGAGTACCAACAATTATTCCACAAAACCCTTTTTGTAAATGAATCTTTAATTATGAAGAATAAAAAAATTATTATCCCCTTAACAAAAAATATTAAAACAGAAGAATATTCTTTTTATGGCGACCCAATAGAAATTTTTTCTGAGGGACTAATTTCGTTTGAAAATTATGAGAATACTAGAAATCAAATTAAAAAACTTAATGGAAAAAAACTTTTCAAGTTTCAAGTAAAAGACGAAAAAGAAATTATTAATAATGAGTCACCTTTGATTGAGAGCGTAATAAGTGAAATTTATATAGATTTGTCTCAAAGTCTTGAAGCAATTAAAAGTTACTTTTCCTCTAATTTAAGAAATGAGATAAACAAAAATTATGATGGTACAACTTATGAAATAGTTGATAAAAGTAATTATAGGCCTAACGAAATTTTCGATATGATGAAGTTTCATATTAAGATATCTGGTAGGCAAACTAGATCAGACGACTCCTGGAGACAAAATGAGAAGATGTTATTAAAAGATCAGGGATTTTTGACCAGAATAAATTATGAAAATAAAATTATATCGTATAGTTTTTTTTGTCATGACAAATTTACATGCAATTACTTATCTAGTGTTGGGGAGAGGGACTATTATAAGTCAATAAGAAATATGCATCATAAGTCTTTGTGGATGGCAATCAAGCAAGCAAAAAAAAACAGATGTAAATATTTTTTTGTAGGACCAAACACTCTTTATAGTAAAAAAGGAATTACAGAAAAAGAAAAAAGTATTGAGCGATTTAAATCTAAATTTAAAGGAACTAACTCTAAATTTGTGATATTAAATGACCTACCTGATTACGATTTTTACAAAAAATTTATTATGCAAATAAAGTAAACTCAATTTATGAAAAAAAAATATAGACATATTGCAATTATTCCTGCAAGAAAAAATAGTGTTGGTTATCCAAGGAAAAATAGGAAATTTTTTTCCTACACTCAAAAATTTTTAAAAAAAATTAAATGGTTTGATGAAATTTACATCACATCAGATGATGGCTGGTTTAAAAAGCATTCAATAAAGAATGGTTATAAATTTTTGAAAAGAAACAAAAAATTGTCAGGCCATAAAGTTTCTATTAAAAAAGTGATGGAAGATACATTAAAAAAAAAAAATCTTAATTCTGACGCAATTATTTGGCTTATCTATATTCCTTTATTGCCAAAATCAAAAAAACTTTTTGAAAGAGCAAAAAAAATGATTGAACGTAAAAACATTAGAAGTGTATGTGGTTTTACAAAAGTAAAAACTCATCCCTTTTTAAGCTGGTTTAGAAAAAAAAATAAGATATATCAGTATTGTAAAAATAATGTTTTTAGGAGACAAGATTTACCAGCGGCTTTTATGCATAATCATATTGTTTGTACTTTTAAATCTAAGGAACTAAGAAAATTGAACGACGAACTCTTAAACTCAAATACAAGACCAATTATTATAAATGACCAAATAAATGAGATAGACTAATATGAAGAATATAATAGTCGCAGGTGGAAACGGTTTCTTAGGAAAACAATTTGTAAGTTTTTTAGTTAAAAAGAAAATTTACAATATTCATGTTATAGACCTAAAAAAAGATAACAATAAAGAGAAAAATTTATTTCAATATAAGTGTGATGTGCTGAATGAAAAAAAAGTAAAAAAAGTAATCAATTTAATTAAGAAAAATTTCAAAACAATCGATGTTTTAATAAATTGTATCGCAAAAGATTATAGTCCAAATCTTAAAAATAATTTTTCTTTTGAAAATTTGGATATTAAGAAAGTTAAAAAAGATATTGAAATAGGTGTTTTGTCATCTGTTATTATTTCTAAGCATGTATCTAGTATAATGATTAAACAAAAAAAGGGAAACATACTTAACATAGGTTCAGATTTAAGTTTTATTTCACCTAACCAAAATATTTATAATGAATTTGTGAAGCCTATTAGTTATTCAATTGCAAAACATGGAATTATAGGTTTTACAAAATATCTTTCTACTTATCTCGCTAAATATAACATTAGATGTAATGCTCTTTGTCCAGGAGGTATTTATAAAGACCATGATAAAAGATTTGTAAAAAAATTAAGTAAATTGATACCAATGAATAGAATGGCTAAAATTAATGAACTCAACAAAGCAATGTTCTTTTTAATTTCAGATGACTCGTCATATGTAACAGGTCATAGCCTTGTTGTCGATGGAGGTAGAACAGCTTGGTAGAAAAAATTAAAATCAAAAATTCGAAAAAACTTTTAAATATTGCAAAAAAAATTATTCCAACTGGTGGTCAAACTTTCAGTAAAGGTACACACTCATTTTCTGAGAAATTTTCACCCTCACATGCTTATAAGGGTAAAGGTAATAAAATATATGATGTTGATAATAATAAGTTTTTAGATTTTGTAATGGGTGCACAGCCTCTTATCTTAGGATACGCAGATCCAGATGTTAATAAAGCAGTGAACAACCAGCTTAAACTTGGTTCAACATTTAGTCTTGCTAATAAATTAGAAATAGATGTAGCGCAACTTTTAAATCGACTTGTGCCATCTTCTGAGCAAGTACGATTTGGAAAAAATGGTGCAGACGCAAACACCGCTGCAGTGAAAATAGCAAGAGCTTATACGAAAAGAGAACATGTTGCTTTTTGTGGATATCATGGATGGCATGATTGGTTTATATCAACAACTGATAAAAACCTAGGCATTCCGAAATTTAATGAGAGACTTGCTCATCCTTTTAATTTTAACGATTTAAAAAGTTTAAAAAAAATTTTTAAGAAATATAAAAATAAAATTGCTTGTGTAATAATGGAACCTGTAACAGTTTCAAGTCCTAAATGTATGCTTAAAAAAGAATGCAATTTAGATTGTAAAAAATATTGCAAAATTAATTTTTTAAAAGAAGTTAAAAAAATTTGTATAAAAAATAAGAGTTTACTAATTTTTGATGAAGTTGTTACTGGATTCAGATATTCTTTAGGTGGTGCCCAGAAGTTATATGGCGTTACCCCTGATATTTCATGTTTTGCCAAAGCTATTTCTAATGGAGTACCTTTGTCTGCAGTTGTAGGGAAAAAAAAATATATGAAATTATTTAATAATGTCTTTTTTTCTTTTACATATGGAGGAGAGTGTCTTGGATTGGCAGCTGCTAAGGCTTGTATTAACAAATTAATAAAAAAAAAGGCTCTCAATAGAATTTTTAAGAATGGAAAAATTTTTAAAGATAAGCTGAATCGATTGATAAAAATTTATCATTTGGAAGACTTTTTTAGTTGTGATGGACATCCATCAAGAACTGTTTTTACAATAAAATCGAACCAAGTATTTAAAATTCCATTGGTAACAAAAACATTTATACAACAAGAGCTTTTAAAAAATGGAATATTGTGGAGTGGCTATCATTGTATTACATATACTTTCAATAAAAAAGATATTGAACTTTCCCTTGCTGCATACGAAAAAACTTTTAAAAAAATAATTGACATCAAGAATAAAAATCAAAATTTAAAAAAATATATCAGAGGTAACTTATTAAAAAAGGTCTTTACAAGAGTAGCTGATTTTCAAGCTGCATCTCTCAAGACAAACGTAAAATGAAAAATTTTGGTTTTATGCAGGGAAGATTAGTTTCACAAGAAAGAGGTAAAATACAGTCCTTTCCTTGGAAAAAATGGAAAAGTGAATTTTCAATTGGAAACAGAATTGGTTTAAATTTAATGGAGTGGACATTGGATCATAAAAAATTTTATGATAATCCAATTAATAATCATAGTGGAAGAAAATTAATTAAATTCCTTAAAAATAAATATAAAATTCAAATTAAAAGTGTCACTTGCGATTTTTTTATGCAATCACCATACTTTTTAAAAAAGAATATTAAAACTCTTCAAATGTTAAAAGATTTAATTATCAATGCAAATAAATTAAAGATAAAGTTTTTAATTTTACCTCTCGTAGATAATGGAAGTCTTAAATCAAAAAAATATGAAAAAAATTTTATTAATACCACGCTCAAACTTTGTAAAAAACTTAAAGATAATAATATGAAAATTATATTCGAATCTGATTTTAAGCCAAGTAAACTTTTGGCTTTTATTAAAAAGTTTCCAAAAAAAACATTTGGAATAAATTACGATTCAGGCAATAGTGCAGGGAATAAAATTGTATTTGAAGAAGAAAAAGTTTATTTTGATAGAGTTGATAATATTCACTTAAAAGATAAAAATTTAAAAAATATATCTGTAGATTTGGGTAAAGGAGTTGTAAATTTTAAAGAATTATTTAGTTTCTGTAAAAAAATTAATTATAATGGAAACTATATTTTTCAAACTGCAAGGTATAAGGATGATGTTAGTATAATGAAGAAAAATATTAAATTTGTTAAAAAGTTCTTATGAAGAAAATACATAAATATTTTAATGATGCATCAACAATAATTAAAAAGTTAAGATTAGAAGAAAAAAAAATTATTAAGATTAAAAATAAAATAATTGAAACAAATAAATCAAATCAAAAAATTTTTGTAGTTGGAAACGGTGGTTCGGCAGCAGATGCAGACCATTTTGTAGGAGAACTAGTTTGTACATTTAACAATAAAAAAAGGAAGCCCTTTAAAGTATTTAGCTTAAATCAAAATTATATTGCAATGACTGCGTGGTCCAATGATTTTGGTTATGACGGGTATTTAGAAAGATGTTTAAAAGCCTATTCAAATAAAGATGATATTTTAATTTGTTTAACAACAAGTGGGGGTAATAAAAAAAGAAAACAATCTAGAAATTTACTAAAAGCTGTTCAATTTGCAAAAAAAAATAATTTATATGTTATTTCCCTTACAGGAAGAACAGGCGGTTATGTAAAGGATAATTCAGATATAAACATAAATATTAAATCAAATAAAACAAGCTTCATACAAGAAGCCCATATGAGTATTTTGCACTGTATTTGTGAATTATTAGAGGACCAAGTTTAAACGAAATCATTTTAATAACTAAATTTTTAATTTATTTTTCTAGAAAGAAGGGATCAATTAATAACGTATTATCAAAATTTTTACTGTTCAAATTAATATCTTTTTTAAAATATTCAGTAACTATATTTTCATTAAAATCATTTATTTTTGAAAATCTGATTTCTTTATTTTTATTTTGAAAGACAGGTTTGATCTTTAAAATATAACCATCTTTAATTTTATTTCCAATAGAGTGAAATGCTGATTTTAATGTTGACATAGTATATTCAAAAGGATTGGTTTTTAAGTTAGACATAGCATGATAAAGAACTGGGCCACTATCTAATCCTTTGGATAACAAATGAATTGTTGCACCAACTAAATGTGGGTTTCCATCATATAAAGCCCAAAAATTACAACCCGCACCTCTATAATAAGGGGAGACGCCAGCATGAATGTTAATTGCTTTTTTTTTAACCAATAATTCAATTAATTCTCCTTTGATATAACTACTTCCATAAACAATGTAGATATCACTATTTAAAAAATTTTTAAGCTTCGATAATGAAAGTTTACTAAGTTCTCCATGTAGTATAGAGAGTATTTTAACATTCTTAAGATTTTTATTAATTACATCTTGTTTAAAAATCCTGTTTTGTGCATCATTTACCTTTCTAAAATAAATTTCTAGAATATCTGATACTTGTTTTTTTTCATTAATTGTATTTTTGACCAAATTTTTACATTCTTGTATAACGAAGAGCTCATCACAGTATTTTGATAAAAGGTTGATCAAATAACTATGTCTATTATTATTCGATGTAAATAATGTTATTCGCATATTAGAAGTTAAAATGAGTTACAATCATACCTTGGTAATTCGTATGGTTTTTTTTGAATATCTTTAAAAGATATATCTCTATGTTCAATGCTGTAGGCAAGTTTGTATTTTAATTGTTTGAGAATTTTCAAAGTATGATAATTGTAAGATAATTTTTTTCCATAAGGATAACAAAAAGTATCTACTTTTTTATTAATTATTTTTTCTAAAAAAACTTTACTATTTTTTAGTTCACTAAATTGTTTTTTGTAAGACAATTTTGATAGTAAAGTATGACTCTCGCTATGAGATCCTATTATCATGCCTAAAGAGACTAAATATTTAATTTCTTTTTTATTTAGATAGTAATCTTTAGGTTTTACGTTAATTTCAAATTTTTTTAATAAATGGTCAAAAATTTTACTTTTTATTTTAGGATCCCCATAGTAATTCATTATTTTTTTAAATCTTTTTTTGTATTTTTCATCATTATGATCTTTATAGACTGATTTGTATTTTAAAATGTCATTTTTTTTAAAAAAATTTGTCATTTTTTTTTTTATCAAATATTTTTCAAGCTCATTTAGCGCTTCAACACTTTTTATTTTACCTAAAATTAAATGGGTTTTGTGGACATCTAGAATAACATTATTTTTTAAAGGGGAGGTTGGGATAAAAAAAATTCCAATACCATTATATTTTTTCAATATTTCAGCAGAAAAAATATGGTCTTTAAATCCGTCATCAAATGTTGGTAAAAATTTATCAGAACTTTTAAATAATTCTTTATAAGAGTTTATTAACCCAGTTTTTGAAAATTTTCTTATTTGATCAACGTAATCTTTTTTTTTTAAAATATTGTAATATGGAAATAACTTATCTTCATTTCTTATATAATGGTACATAATTGATTTCATAAAAATCCATGTTTTAAATTTTAGAAAAAAATAACACTAACAATTATTATTTAATAACATAGATTATTACTTTTTTGAATATCTTGTAAAGAATTGAATTTTAATTTTATTAACTAAAATTGAAATTGTTATTATTAATAAACTTTTTTTAATAATATAGTATATTCCATTGCACCCTTTTTTTTGGGCTTATAATTAGAAATAAAATTTTCAGACATATCGTAGAGTATTTTTATCCACTCAGTTTTAACTTTTATATATTTAGTTTTATTTAAACTTTTAGACATTTCGAACAAAGGTTTAAATAACGGTCTGAAACCGATATCCCAAATTAACATGATAATATCGCCATATAATGGCTTATAAGAAATAACTTTTAATCCACTTATGCCATCTAAAATTTTATCAAACTCTTTTTTAGTTTTTAGACCTTTCCAAGTCTCGTATCTACCTCCATCGATAATTTTTTCAAATTTTGGTCCAAAACTTATTTTTGTCTGATTTTTTATTAACGTAGCTAAGTAAGTATCTTTAAATTTAACGTGCAAGTATAAATAGCCATTTTTTTTTGCAACACGCTTCATATCTATCAGGTGTTGTTTGATATTTTTAACCCAGTAAGCAGAATTTGAGTATACAAAATCAAAATGGTTATCATTAAGTGGAAATCTTTTTTCATTATTGTGTAAAACTAATTTTTTAAATAACTTTAAATGTTTGGATTTTTTTAACAAATTTAATTTCCAATCAGTTCCTGTATCAATTTTGTATGATGGTTTTTTTAAAATTTTTATTTTGAAATTTTTATCAATGTGATCGTAAGCATCAAATTTAGCTGATCTTTGTTTATTTTTTATTGATTTATATGAGTCAAATGATGTGCCTAACTTACCACCTAAAGCAATAAAGGTAAAAACTCCATCTCCACATGAAACATCTAAGAATTTATTTTTTTTACTTATCCTTTGATATACTGTTTTTCTCAGTTCAATCGCTCTGAAGCTCTGAACAATTGCACTTTCTGGTCTAAGCCAAAAGTAGTTAAGAAATTCTTTGTAAATATCCAATAAAATTTTAGTACTCTTACTTTTCATATTTAAATTTATTATATTGAATTATAACTATATTCAATCTTTATTTAAGATTTCTTCTCTATACTAAAACATCCTGGATATAATTCCTTTACAGAAAAATTTTTAAAATTGTAATTTAAAGCATTAGAAAATTTTTCAACATTCTGATTTACTTCATTTAAAGTTAGGCCAGAAAATTTCTTTTTATAGAAATCATATTCTTCTTTCCTTAAATTAAAACTATAATAAAAATTTTTTAATTTTCTTAGATATCTAAAATACATAAATGAGATAAAATTCGTATATTTATCCTTTTTGTTTTTTGGTAAAATTTTTATTGATCTTATTTTTTTTTCAAAAAAATAATAAGATTCTTTGTGAATGTTTTTTACATTATTATTTAACATCAATTCATCTTTTTTTGGAATTTTTTTTGTGAACTTGATTTTTTTATGAAACCAATCTCTAATTATTCTATCCAATTGTTCAATTCTAAGAATATCCTTACTGGAAACTGCTCTAATTAACTTGCTTACATAAATACTATCCTTATTTTTGGCCCTAAGATTTATTGATGGTTTGCCCGCAAGATAAGATTCTAAAGATGTATGACAATTACTACCAACATTTAGTTCCGAAGCTATTAAGTATGAATTAGTTGAATATTTGTCACTAGCTAAAATTAAATTTTTACATCCAATTTTTTTAATTAAGTTAACCCAATATTTTCTATTCTCAACTGGATGAGGTTTAATCAATATCTTTATGTCTGGATATTTTTTTGGAAAATAGTTTAAAAATTTTTTCCATTTTTTTTCAACAGAGTTTTCAAATTCATAAATTGTTTTAAAAAAATGAACACTGTCCTGGGTATTTTTCTTTTTTTCAAAAAATTTTAATATATCTTTTATTAAATGATTATTTAATAATGTAAGCTGGGTTGCAATTAAAACAAATTTACCGTATTTCTTTTTAATTTCATTGATCTCCTCTAAATAAAAATTGTTATTATTTTTTTTCATTATGTCAAATCTTGGATTTCCGATTTGAAAAATTTTATTTTTAAATTGTGGATATACCTTAAGAGTATTTTTTTGTTGCACTCCACCTACTGTAAAAAAAAAATCAACCATTTTCATGCAATCTTTATTTATTCTATTAGGGATAAGAGAAACTTCATGGGCTACCATCCCCTCTTCATCAAAACCAACAATTTTGTGCCCATTATTAATTAAATTCTTCATGGGTCTAATATTTTTTTTTCCCATTCCTTTAAAATAATATATTCCTGATTTTAAGTATTTTTGGTAAGCGTATAAGGAACTTTTTTTTCCTATAACCACAGAGTACCCTAGGTTGGACATTTTGATGGCAAATAAAATTTTGCCGATCAGTTCTCTTTCTTTAACTTCTAGAATTGTATATATTCTTTTTTTAATCATATATTTACATTTCAAGTTTAAGTATCAAGTTTTCAATCTATTATTTAAGAATTAATTTTTATAAATTATTATATTTAATTTATCTACTAATTTTTTAATGTTTATTTTTTATAATTTTTTTAACTAAATTATAATCATCCTTGCTGTCTATCTCTATAGATTTGGCTAGGGGTAGTTTATATGGTGCAATTTTTCCATCGAGCAAATAATTGGATTTTTTAATATAATTTGTTTTAAAAATATACATCGCGGATACATGGTCATAAGTTTTAGGAGCCTTTTGTCGAGATACAATCTTTTTTTTGCTATCTATCGAGGTATAGAACTTATTATTCTTGCGTACAAATATATTAAAATATGGGTTTTTCCATGAGTCTCTGACACATAACATTCCATCATAAGCTTTCTTAATCATATAAAATTTTTTTAAAAATTTACTTAGATCTCTCGGACTTGTTAAAGGATTGGTAACCTCAACATCAAGGAGAAATTCAAATTTTTTATTGTAATAGATTTCTGCTTTTTTAAGAGCATGTTTCCAAACTTTAAACTTTGACACATTAGATGATGATAAATTTTTTGGCCTTACAAAAAAGCTTTTTAATCCATATTTATTAGAAATTTTGATGATTTTTTTGCTATCAGAAGATAGACAATTATATTTGAACTTATTTTTGATTATCTTATCAATCGCAAAAAAAATTAAAGGTTTTTTTTCCAACTGTATATAGTTTTTACCTTTGAGACCTTTGCTTCCGCCTCGAGCACATACTAATGCTAACGTATTATCAATAAAATATTTATTTTGCATTGTGTATATTAATCAAATTTAAAATCTACCAAGCCGAAAAACCACCATCTATAAAAATATCTTGCCCAACAACATAATCTGCATCCTTAGAAATTAAAAAATCTATAGCTGAGTAAATTTGTCTTTGTGTCGCCATTTTCTTTTTTGGAACAAGTTCTGAGTATTTTTTTATAAACTTCTTATTTTGATGATTAAAAACACCGGCTGGTGAAATAGTATTAAAATTCGTGTTTTCGATAGCATATTTTGTTGCTAACCATTTAGTCATGCCAACTATTCCTGCTTTACTTGCCGAATACGATATAGATGAAAAGAAATTTTCATTATTGTAGATGGAGTGATGGGGTCCATGAAGGGCGTACATTGTACTAATATTTATTACCCTTTGATCAATATTTTTTCTATGATGATATTTAATGAAGTTTTTGCAGCTCAGAAAAACCCCTTTTAAATTTACTTTAATTGTCTTGTCGAAAACATCTGATGAAAATATATCTTTTTTTATTTTTTTTTTAATTGCCATCTCAGTTGTAAATGCAGAATTGTTTATTAAAACTTCAAAAGGTTTTTTTTTATTTTTTTCAAAAAAACTCTCTACTTTTTTTTCATTTTCAATATCAAGATAATAAGTAAATAATTTTTTGGATTTTTTGGAATTCTTGAGTCCTATATCTGCAACATGCAGTTCGTTTTTTTTTGACAACTGTTTAACAAAATATTTTCCTAGAACACCCGAACCCCCTATTAAACAAATTTTTTTCATATAATAATTTTAATTAAAGATTAATATACAATTATGATAACTTTTGGAATGCATAATAAATTTTATATTAATTACCTGTAATTATAAAAATCTCCTTTATTTCCTATATCAATCCAGTTTTCATATATTGGATAACTGAATACTCTTTTTTTTTTATTCAATTGATTTGTAATCAATTCATTCATCATTAATTTTTTATTTTTAATAATTTTTTTTAGTAGT